>JAVBOX010000101.1:0-15262 GCA_031550095.1 Eubacteriales bacterium | reverse complement strand
GCCGCCGATTCCCATGCCCAGGGCAAAGATGAAAATGGGGTCAAGGATCATGTTCAAAATGCCGCCGGCGGTAAGACCGATCATGGACCAAAAAGCGTTGCCTTGAGAGCGCAGAATGTTATTTAATACAAAGGCAGACATCATGAAAGGTGCGCCGATGAGGATATACTGGGTATAGTCCCTTGCATAGGGGGCAATGGTATCCGTGGAGCCCAAAACCCGGACAAGCGGATCCAGAAAAATAAGGCCAAAGATCATAAATATAAAGCCGACAAAAAGCGAAGTAAAAAAACTGGTGGAAGCCATGTTGGTGGCTGTTTTGTCATTGTTGGCACCCAATAGCCGGGCGATGTTGGATCCGCTGCCAACGCCCAGGGTAAAGCCAATGGCCTGGATGACCAGCATCAGGGAAAGCACCACGCCCACAGCCCCTGAAGCGCTCTGGCCGATCTGGCTTACGAAATAAGTATCCGCCATGTTATAGATAGCGGTGATGAGCATGCTCGCGATGGTCGGCGTCGAAAGCTTGATGATGAGCTTGGGAATCGGGGTATTGAGCATCTTATCGTTTCTTACCTCGTGTTCTACCTGGGCTTGTGACATTGAACGAACCTGCTTTCTTCTACTGGTTTTCGGTCAGCAAGGCGGCAAAGCGCTGTATTTTTTCATCGGTGATGGTCGATACAGGCCCACGGCCGGTTTTTTTGTAGAGATCGCCCGCCACCTTGTTCATAATGAATCTTTCCATCCGGCCAAGCTTCTCATAATCCACGACGCCTCCCAGAGGGCCTTTTGCGGAAGCATGGGCGAGAAGATCCGCCGGATAGGCGATGGACAGCTGCTCTTCCGTAGGCTTTTCCAAGTCCTGCATGCAGCACAAAAACAGACCAAGCTTTTTTGTCATTAGCACATCCCTATGCTTTTTGCAGTAAGCCCTCATGGCTTGGCGGGGTCTGCCCAAATAAATGGATGTTCCCAGGACGACCATGTCAAAAGCGGCCGGATTCACATCTGAGGAGTCTGTCAGCTCGAACACTTCGCCGCTTCCCGGCAACGCCGCCAGGAGTTTTTCCGCGCATACCCGGGTTCCGCCGTATTTTGTGGCGAATGCAATCAAGACATTCATAAATTTCTCCTTCCCGCATCAATTAAAGTTGTCTGTGCAAACTAGCAACGAGGTGATATTGTGCAGCTAGTCGGTGTTCTCATCAGCGCCATTGCCGGCGCGGCAATGAGCGTTCAAGGCGTCTTCAATGCCGGGTTGTCGGAAAGAATCGGTCTTTTCGAGTCCAACGCGTTTGTCCAAGGGACTGCTTTTGCTCTGTCGCTGATCGCCATGTGGATCGCGGGCAATGGTGATCTCGGCGCGCTTGGCACGGTCAACAAGCTTTATTGGCTTGGCGGCGCACTGGGAATCGTGATTACACTCACGGTGATGCTTGGCATCAAAAGCCTTGGTCCTGTATTCGCGGTGTCAATTATCCTCATTGCCCAGCTGCTTACAGCGGCCGTGATCGACGCCTTTGGTCTTTTCGGGGTCGAGCAGACCCCTTTTGCGTGGAACAAGTGGATCGGTATGGTGTTGATGATTTCCGGCGTGCTGCTCTTTAAAATCAAGTGGTAGCCGACAAATCATACCCACATCGGCTGAAATCCACATGATTTTCCAATAGGGATACCACTTGAATCAAAAGCGAAAGGTCCTTCTCCTCAAATCGGCCTTTCAGAGGGCTGTCGATGTCCAAAACGCCAATAGCCCTTTCCGCCGCATGAATGGGGAGAACAATTTCTGAGCGGGACGCTTCGTCACACGCGATATGCCCGGGAAAAACATGGACATCCGGCACCACGAGGGCTCTGTTCTGAGAAAAAGCCGCTCCGCAAACGCCTCGGTTTACGGAGATGCGGGTACAAGCGATTTTGCCATGAAAGGGACCAAGCCATAAATCGCCTTCATCCATCAAATAGAATCCCACCCAGTTGATATCGGGAAGCAACTCCCAGAGAAAAGCGGCCGCGTTCGCCAAATGGCTGATGGGATTTGCCTGGATGGAAAGTAGTGCGACCAGGGGTTGGAGGGTCTCATTGTCGATCATAGGCAAGCTCCCACGCGACATTCTGCATCATTCGCTCTACCTCGGGGACGTTTACATGGTTGGCGCAAACGCAAAGAATAAAGGGCTTATCCGCATAGACAATGCCGACATCATGGGTGGTATTGTCGTCCTCGCCGGTCTTGTGGGCAATTTCGGTCTGATCCGTAAAGCGAAATGGAATTTTTCCATTTAGTTGCTGGTTTTTAAGGATATCGATCATCTTTGCCGAAGATTCAGGGGAGACGATTTCCCCATGGTAGAGCTTCTCCAGCAGCATTCCCATTTCCCCAGCCGTGATGATGTTTTGAATGCCTTTCGCCGCGCTCTCCAAATCAAACATCTTTCTGCGAAGGCGGGTTGTTTTCGCGCCCATCTCATCCAAAAATGCGTTGACATGATCGATACCCACCAGATCCATCAGCATATTGGTGGCGGTGTTGTCGCTGACGATGATCGCCAGGGTAACCAGGTCGCTTACAGTGACTTCCACATCATCGTGAAGATAGGTCAGAACCCCGCAAGAAGGAACTCGGTTTTTCGGATGAATGACAATCCCGCGGTTGGGATCCAGCTCGCCCACACTAAACTGGCGGTATGCTTCCATCATGAGCGGAAGCTTGATCACGCTTGCCGCCGCAAGAGGATTGTCCGCCTGAAAGGCGGCCACTTTCCCAGTCGCCAGATTTTTGTAATAGAACCCAATATCGCTTGGAATCGCCTTAATTCGATCAAGCATTGTATCTCCGCCTTGTCATCAGTCCCTTGATTGTAAGCGCTAAACAGGGAAAAGTAAAGCCGAAAAGCAAAGTTGCGCGAACCCACTTTGTCAGCCCAGAATGTCAAATATGCGATTTATGGACAGGTCGATCATCTCGGACAGCTGCATTTCCTGAACGCCCATCACCGTGTTGTTGCATCGATTGATGGGAAGCAGAATCTTTTCCGCCGGGCTCTGTCCCACGGTCACGGCCATGGCAGGCGTGATTTCACCAATCATGGAGTCGGCGATCACGATTCCGATGGGGCCGACGATAATATCCGCGTCCCGGCAGTTTACCACGGCGGGGTTTTCCCCAGTTGCGCCAAAATCCGCGCCAGCACGCATCATAGCTGCTGTGGCGATGCTGTTGCTGCCGATTGCGTAAACCCCATGGGCCGGATTTCGTGCCTTGATTCGCTCAATAAGCATGGCGCCTATCCGGCCGCCTTGCCCATCAATCACGACGATTTTTTTCTTCATGCCTTAAATCTCCTTGCCGCTTTCGGCTTGCTTTTTGCCAATTCTATCCATGGCATAGACAATCACTGCCCCCGCGGCAAAACATAGCCCGTAGTGAAGTGTGGCACCTAGATCCACAAGGGATTGGAAGGGAACGATCCCAATGGTGGACGCGACGACAATGCCAAGAATCCCATGCATGACCACGGCATATGCCTTTTGAAGCAGATGGTTCATACTCCGGGCAAGCAGCGCCACTGTGGCGATGAGGCCAACGCAAAGAGGGAGAAGGACTGATACATCCAGGTGGCCGATGCCCTCCGTCATGGGTTGATACAATCCAAAGAAGATGAAGAAGGCCGAAGGGCTAAGCCCGGGAACAACCATGCCAAGCCCCCATAGGATGCCGCATAATGCCCACCAGAGAACATTTGGTGTTGGGCTGAGCTCATTGCTGCTGGACAGAATAAACATCCAGACGCCGATTAGGATGGCAGCCCCGGCAAATGCGGCCCATGCCAGAAGGGAACGGCCTTCAGTACCCGCCTCCCGATAGAGGGAGGGGACCGTTCCGGCGACCAGACCGATGAATAACCAGATCGCGGAGAGCTTCCACTCGGAAAAGAGCCATTCCACCACGTTTGCCAAGCCGACGACGCCCACCGCCCACCCAATGAGCAGCGGAAATAAAAACGGGATTGCGGTGCGAAACGTCCTGACAGGGTGAGCCAGAAACGCCATAATTGGGCGATAAACCCCAAGCACCACCATTAATACGCCGCCGCTGATGCCGGGCAAAATCGCCCCTGTTCCAATCAAGGCACCCTTTAGCATCCGAAAAAACCAATCTACCATAGTACCTCCATAAAAAGGGCAAGGACACGGCGACGGAACGCGCCGTGTCCTCATTCAACGGGCTGCTACTTCTTTTCCTGCACGATCTCTTCATTTTTTACGCTGTGGGCGATGAGACTGGGACCTTTTTTCTGCTTTGGCAGAACCAAATTCAGAATAATTCCCGCGATAACGCCTAGGCCAATGCCGCTGAAGTTAAAATGCTCAAAGCCGATGAC
Organism: Eubacteriales bacterium; assembly: GCA_031550095.1. Lineage (GTDB taxonomy): Bacteria > Bacillota > Clostridia > Christensenellales > Aristaeellaceae > Avichristensenella. The sequence goes on along the minus strand of JAVBOX010000101.1, from coordinate 10,874 downwards.
AGCGCCTCCCATAGAAAGAACCAGCATCACGGCTGCAATGCTCAGGTTTCGGTTGACCGTAAAGTCAACATGGTTCTCCACCAATGTTCGAAGACCTACGGAAGCGATCATTCCGTATAGGACAATACAAGCACCGCCAAGCACGGCATTTGGCACGGTTTCAATGGCGCCAATTCCTTTGCCGAAGAAGCTGATGACAATCGCGATCAGCGCGGCCACCCGAAGGGATGTGGGGTTATAATTCCCCGTTGCCGCCAGAACCGCCGTGTTCTCCGAATAAGTGGTGTTTGAAGGTCCGCCAACCATGCCGGCAAATGCGGTGGCCAACCCATCTCCCATAAGCGTCCTGGCCAAGCCTGGATTCTCTATGAAATTCTTGCCCACAACGGCTCCGTTGGCATACACGTCCCCCACATGCTCCACACAGGTGACGATGGCGATAGGCGCCACCATGAGAATCGCCTTCCACTCAAAGCGAGGCAGCACAAAATTCGGAATTTCGATCCATCCATGGGCGGAAAAGGCGGCTGTATTCATCATCCCGGCCGGGGCGATGCCCAGACTGACGCAGACGGCCGTGACCACATATCCGACGGCCAAAGCAATGACGATGGAACTCATTTTCACCATCCCTTTGCCATAGGAGGATAGGCAGATGGCTGTAACGCAAACCATAAGCGCTATGAGCCAGCTCCAGAAATACCCCGGGGAATAGAGGGCAAAACCATTGTTGTTCTGAATGTTATTGATGGCGGCCCCCGCCAGGTTCAATCCAATGATGGCGATGCCAACACCCCGCACCAAGGGCGGGAACAGGATATCGATGAACTTATTGCCAACCAGCTTCACGAGAAGCGCAATCAGCACATAGACAAGTCCGGCGCAAACGATGCCGCCCATGGCCGCCGCGATTTGCTGCGTCTTGTCCGCGCCAAACTCGCTGTTGCCAATGATGGATTGGAGCGCGACGATAAAGGCAAAGGAACTGCCAAGGAAAGTGGGCATCCGTCCCCGGGTACAGATGTGAAAGATCAGCGTTCCGACGCCCGCTGTGAAAAGAGCGACGCCAACATCCAACCCTGTCAGCAATGGCACCAGAATGGTTGCGCAGGACATTGCAAACGCGTGTTGAAGGCCCAGCGTCAGCAGCTTTCCGGCGCTACTTTTCGGATATTCCGAAGCGCCTGGGAAGATGGCTCTGTTTACCTTTGAGAAAAATTCCATGGATCCCACTCCTCTTTTCACGTTTATGATCCCGCCATCAGCGGCGCAATCACCATTTTCGCGGCCTACCGATCCACTAAAACGACATTCATTTCGTTGTCAAAAGGCGGAATCTGGACGACAACGCGCTGATTGAGGGCGGTCGGCACGTTCTTGCCCACATAATCCGCGCGAATTGGCAACTCTCGGTGGCCTCTGTCCACCAACACCGCCAGCTGAATGCTGTCCGGGCGGCCATATGTCAGAACGGCGTCCATCGCGGCGCGCGCCGTGCGCCCCGTAAACAGCACGTCATCCACGATGATTACGCTCTGCCCAGCAATGTCAAAGGGGAAGGGCCTCCCTGCCGGCGCTGGTTTGTCCGCCTCATGGGACATATCGTCACGAAATGGAGTGACGTCCAAACGGGCAACAGGCAGATTGACGCCGCGTATCGCAAGGATATCCCGAGCGACGCGCTCCGCAAGGGGAACACCGCGCCGATATACGCCAATCAAGCGAAGTGTCCCTGGATCCTTTTGTTTTTCAAGAATCTCATGAGCAATCCTCTTGATCGCCCTTTGCACCGCTTCTTCATCCATCACGCGAGCGATGAAAGCCCCCATGGCAATCTCCTTTCAAAAAAAGAGCCTTGTCGTTTCCAACAAGACTCGGTTAAGCGTAGAACAAAACCGACGATCTTGTCAGCCTCTCGGGCTGTCTTAAAGATCCTTTCGGCAACTGTACCATATATTGTGTCTTTTGTAAACCTGTACACCCGTTAATTATTGCCTTGCCACCTTGGATTCCGAAAGAAAGCACTATCGGCCGTAAAAGCTTTCCCGAACCACCAACGCGTCCCGCTCAGGGCCGACGGACAGGAAAGTTGCCGGGCAACCAAGGGCGATTTCCATGCGCTCCACATAGACGCGGGTTTCCTTTGGCAAATCTCCATAGCGCCGAATGCCGGAGATGTCCGTTTTCCAACCGGGCATCATTTCGTAAATAGGCTCGCAATCATAGAGTTTAGGGGTATAGGGGAAGTCGCGAATCGCCTCGCCCTTTCGCTTATACCCGACACAGACGGGCAACACTTCAAATTCGCTGAGAACATCCAGCTTCGTGATCGCCAGTTCAGTCGCCCCTTGGAGCTGAACGCCATAGCGGCTAGCCACCAGATCCAGCCAGCCGACGCGCCGAGGCCGTCCGGTGGCGGCGCCATATTCGTGACCGATTTCGCGGAGAGCATCGCCCGCCTCATCCAGCAACTCGCCTACAAAAGGTCCGGCGCCAACGCACGTGGAGTAGGCTTTTACCACGCCGACCACCCTGTCAACCTTGGCGGAAGGCAATCCGCACCCAACTGGCGCGTATGCCGCCAATGACGTAGAAGAGGAGGTGTAGGGATAAATGCCATAATCCAAATCCCGAAGGGCTCCAAGCTGCGCTTCAAAAAGAATGCGCTTGCCAGAGCGGAGGGCGCCGTCCAGCAGCGGAAGCGCGTTGCAGACAAAGGGCTTAAGAATTTCCGCGTACTGGCGGATCCAAGCCAATACTTCATCAAAATCATAGGGCTCGCATCCATAGCCCTTGGCATACACATCATTTTTCCAGTCCAGCAACCGGCGCAGAGCGCCTTCCAGCATATCCTCTTCCAGAAGGTCGCCCATTTTCAGGGATTTCTTGTAGGCCCTATCTCCATACGCCGGCGCGATGCCGCGCTGTGTAGATCCGAAGCTCGCCTTGCCTAGCCGTGCTTCTTCGAGTTTGTCTTCGGCCGGGTGAATAGGCAAAACCACTGTTGCCCGATCAGATATCCTGAAGTTTTCCGGGGTTACGGGAACACCTCGTGCCCGAAGGGATTCCATTTCATTGCACAAGTGCTTCAGGTCAACCACCGTGCCGGGTCCCAAGAGGTTTATCTTTCCGGCATGAAAAATGCCGGAGGGAACCAGGTTCAGCTTAAACTCTCCAAATGCATTGACAATGGTATGCCCGGCGTTATTCCCACCTTGATACCGTATGATGACATCATAGGCATTGGCCAGATAATCCACCATGCGGCCCTTGCCTTCGTCTCCCCAGTTGATGCCGACAATCGCACAATTCGCCATTTGCCTGTTCCCTCCGCGCCAATATAGCGCAAGCCGCGAGCCATGGGCGCATCAATGTGGCGCCAAAACAACTTCATAAAGGTATCATACTCATGCTTATGCGTCAAGAAAAACAGGTGGTTCTAAGGAAATTATCGCGGCTATTACAGTTCCAAAGGTGCAAGCCCGATTTTCTTCCGCACTTTGCGCAGGGTCCGTTCCGCAATGGCAGAAGCCTTCTCCGCGCTTTCCAGCATGACTTTCTGCAAGTAGGGTTTGTCGGCCATGAGGCGCTTATGCTCGGCGCGGATTGGCTCCAGCGCGTCAATCACCACCTCTGCCACCGCAGGTTTAAAGACGCCGTAGCCTTGATCCGCAAACCGTTCTTCTATTGTGCCCATCGTTTCGCCGGTGAGCGCACCATAAATGCTCATGAGGTTTGAAACACCCGGCTTGTTCTCGGCATCATATCGCACCGCTGCTTCGCTGTCGGTAACAGCGCGCTTAAACTTCCTTTGGATCACATCCGGCTCATCAAGGATGGCGATATAAGTATCCTCCGGGTCGGACTTGCTCATCTTGCGGGTAGGTTCCTGGAGACTCATCACCCGCGCACCGACTTTGGGGAAGTAGCCCTCCGGAACAACAAAGGTATCGCTGTAGGTGCCATTGAACCGAATGGCGATATCCCGTGCCAGCTCCAGATGCTGCTTTTGATCCGCACCGATGGGCACCAGATCCGCCTGATAGAGCAGGATATCCGCAGCCATCAGGACAGGATAGGTGAAAAGCCCGGCATTAATATTCACGGCATGCTTGGCGGATTTATCCTTAAATTGAGTCATCCGCTGCAGTTCACCGATGTAAGTATAGCAGTTCAGAATCCACGCAAGCTCCGCGTGCGCCGGCACATGGGATTGAAAAAAAAGCAGCGTTTTGGCTGGGTCCAACCCCGCCGCAAGATAAATACCCATGACCTCCAAACAGCGCTTCCGCAATTCAGCCGGTACCTGGCGCACCGTCAGTGCGTGCATGTCCACAACACTGTAAATGCTGTTGTACTCATCCTCCAGCAACTTCCAATTGCGAATGGCGCCAATATAGTTGCCCAAGGTCAGGGTGCCGGAAGGTTGGATTCCAGAGAAGATTACTTTCTTTTTCGTTGCTTGTTCTTTTTCCAGATGCTCCATAGAAAACTCCTCCCTTAAACGATGACAGAATATTTTGAACAAAAAGAAAATCCCGCCCAAATCGGGACAGGAATCCTGCGGTGCCACCCCAGTTGACAAACCATACGATGAACGGAATGCTGCTTCCGAACATCGCGTTTGCCCATCTCATCGCCCATAACGTAGGCTTGCGTCACGCCCTACTCCATTCAAGCGCACCCTCCGGAGTCCATTCACGCCCGGTGCGTACGTTGGTTTCCACCTTTCCCAACTCTCTTTGGTACGCAAATCGGGGATACTATTCTCCGTCATCGGTTTTTACCAGTATAGCATGGGCAATGGCCGATGTAAACAGGCATCCTTCTTCGCAAGCAATATTTTATGCGCCCATGTGATTCTCATCGTGCCTTGTGGTTACGCCCAGCTAAATGGCAAGAATTGCATAGAAAGCCCGATGAAAAACGGATAAAAATTCATAAAACGACTGAATGATGAATATTTATGTATTGACAAGTCAGCAGGCATGCCCTACAATGAACCCAATAAAAACAAGGAGGCGCTCACATGAAAAAACTTATTGTGGCGGTCTTATTGGTGTCGATGGTTCTCCTTCCGACAATGGTCAACGCAGGTGAAAGCCAAACCTATGCCAACCGCTATGAAAAGATTATGGCAACAGGAAAGCTGATCATGGGAACCGCCCCCGGCTATCCGCCTTATGAGTTTCTCGACCTGACGAAAACCGGCCCAGATGCCGTTACCGGGTGCGACATAACCCTGGGCAAGCATATCGCCGAAAAGCTCGGCGTAGAGCTGGTCATTGAGACGATGGACTTCAGCACCTTGCTTGCGGCCATGGGGCAGGGGACGCTTGATATTGCCATTTCCGGCATGGTTCCAAAGCCTGAGAGGGCGGAAATCATGGAGTTTTCAACCCCATTTAACAAGGATGGTTATCAGGGAATCCTCATCATGAAGGATCAGGCCGAGCAGATCAAAAGCTTTGCCGACCTGGAGGGGAAGGTCATCCTCGCGCAGAACGGAACGTTGCAGCAAAGCCTGATTGAGCAACAGATTCCAGGCGCCAAAATGGAGTTGGTCACAACCGTCGGCGACGGCGTCATGATGGTCAAGACGGGCAAGGCGGTCGGCATCGCGATCGCCGGCGTCGTTGGCGAACTGTACTGTAAGAGCTATCCGGACCTGGCGTTCGTAGAGCAGAAGTTCGAGTATGAAATGCTGGGCACGGTAGCCGGCATCGCAAAAGGAGAGATTGAGCTACTGAACGCCATCAACCCCATCGTGGAGGAGGCGGAGAGCTCCGGCCTCTATGCCCAGTGGCGTGACGAAGCCCAGGATCTTGCTGCCAGCCAAATGGTCAACTAGAGGCTTACCGCACAGATCGCGCACGTTGTCCTCGTGGATCTTTTCGCGCTGCTCTATGCCGCGCTTGCGGTCGCCGTAACGCTGCTACGGCTTCCTCCAGGCTCCTTGATCAGCACGAAAATCTCTCACGATGCCAGCGACGCTTCTTTGTGCGGTATCGCCCTAGAGCATTTCTCGAAAACATAGCACACACCCAGGCGGATCTATTGCCTTCTCGCGTTGCCTCATCTGCTCCTCGTCTGCTCAGCGCAGCGCTGCTACGCCTCGCTCCCTCGTCTTAGCGAGACGGGAAAATCTCTCGCCAATCTATGTGCTGTGTTTTCAGAAATTTAATGGTTTTCCATCGACGTAGCTCCCAGCTTATTCGGATAATGAACCCAAAGAGAACCCGCCCATATAGGCGGGTTTTCTATGTATAGAACAAATGAGCTCGCGAAAGGACTATACAAGCAGGTCTTCCAGCACACGGCATACAGCCTGATATCCCTTCCCAAAGTCATTCAGATACATGCAGGCATACTCATAATTTCCCTTTTTCAAGTGATCTAGCACATTGCCCGCGTAGGACGCCAAATTAGACAGGCCAAGCATATGCGCCCTTTGTATCAGTTCCTGGGCAATATTCTCCGCGCGGGAGATGTCGTGATTGTCAATGGCGGATTGTAAGACGGCGTAATAATCGGCCCGCAAAAAAAGATCACACTGGGCAGCCAAGGCATCCTTATTCAGCCCATTCAGCTGGAGTGCTAGTTCCAGGTTGAAATCCTTTGGGTTGAAAATGATCTGGGATATGTCCGAGCGAAAAGAAGCCGTCTTCTTGGCCATGTTATTTTCGGATGATCCGTCGGTGCATAAAAAACGGCACATCACGGAAATGAGCTGTTCCAACTCAATGGGCTTGCCAACATGGGCATCCATGCCTTCCTGCAGGCTTCTCTCCACATCCTCCTTGAACACATTGGCGCTCATGGAAATAATAGGCACATCCCGCAAAGGTTTCTCAGCCTTTCGAAGAATCCGTGTCGCTTGATATCCGTCCATTACAGGCATTAAGACATCCATTAGGATGATATCGTATAAGGTCGCGGTGGCTTTTTCCACCGCTTCCAATCCGTTGGTGGCTTCATCAAACGCAAGACCGGTTTCCGCCAAGAGCTCCATTGTGATGACCCGATTGATCTCCACATCATCCACAATCAACGCTTTTTTCCCTTTGAAGAGATCTACCATGGAGTCCCAATGGTGTTCATCTTCCTTAGGCCCGCTTTCATCCACAACAGGCAGCACCAGCTCGAATGAAAAAGTAGATCCCATTCCTTTCGCTGATTCAACAGCAATGTCAGATCCCATCATCTGGATAAGCCGCCTGCTAATCACCAGCCCTAGCCCTGTTCCGCCATATTTCCGGGCGATCATTCCATTCGCCTGGACAAACGGGGCGAAAAGGCGGTCGATTTGTTCCCGAGTGATGCCGATGCCGCTGTCCTTAACAGAAAAGCTTAAGCGCGCCTTGGCTCCATCTTCATCCAGAAGCCTTACATCGGTGAGAATGCTGCCGTTTTCCGGGGTGAACTTAACGGCGTTGGAAAGAAAGTTCAACAAGACTTGAGATAACCGCAGAGCGTCTCCCAGCAAAAACGGGGGAATGCTTTCATCCACATGGAGCGCCATTTCCAGGTGCTTCTCCTTGGCTTTGGCCTCGACGAGCGTGGCGATTTTGCGCATCATGATCTGAATTGAAAAAGCATCCACGAAGAGCTCCAATTTTCCTTCTTCAATCTTGGAGAGATCCAAAACGTCGTTGATCAAGTCCAGCAAATGGTTGGAAGAGAGCTTGATGGTCTCGATGCACTGGCGTAGCTTTTCAATGCCATCCGCCCGCTCGGCAATTTGGGTTGTTCCGATGATGGCGTTTAGGGGCGTTCGCATTTCATGGCTCATGTGGGAAAGAAACTCGCTCTTGGAACGGCTGGCCGCCTCCGCGACAAGCTTGGCTTCCTGTAAGTTCTTTTCCAGCTCTTTCTGAATAGAGATGTCAACAAAAGTATCCACAAGATAATCGGTGTTGTCGATGGTAATCCAAGTGCCCGTCTTGATGATGGGCAGCATGGATCCGTCCTTTCGAGCCAGGTACCGCTCTCCCAGGAGCACTTTCTTCTCTCGCTCGTTGATATGAGGGCACAGGCTAGGGGACGTATGGCAGAGGATATCGTAACATTTCTTGCCAATGATGTCGGCTGCCTGCATTTGCAGCAGTTCTTCCGTGGCCTCGTTGACCATCTCAATGGTCTGGGTCTCCATGTTGATCAACACAATGCCTATCTTTGCGGAGTCCAAAACCTTCTGAAAGAGCTCGCTGCTTTTTTGTAGGCGCTGATTCATTTTTGTCAGTTCATTGATGTCCCGCATCACGGCGACCGTACCAAATTCCGTCTTGTTATCATCGTAGAGAGGGAAGACCGTCATCTCCACAGCGATGGAAGACCCATCCTTGTGCTTGATGCTGCTAATGCCTGTCCAGGAGCCTTTCGCAAAAACAGATGGCTGAATGATGGTCTTGGCGAACTCATCGGAAATCCCCCCATGGAGTTCCGCAGTCGTGGTGATGTTTGGCTTTTCTCCCGGCGCATAGCCCATCATCCGGTAGGCGGCTGGATTGAAGTAGACGATATTCCGGTTCGTATCCGCGATAGAAATAAAATCGGTAAAGCTATCGATCATGGATGCTTTGATTTTATTCAGCAGGCTTTCATCTGGCGGTGTACACATATCCATAACCCCTTATGCGCGTATTGACGGTATCCGTTTCCTTATGTTTGGGACGACAAGTGAATTCAAGACATTTTACATTATTTTTCTTTTCTATACAATCCCTGGCGCGAAATGGCAGGGGACAGCGTGGGCCTTTTGCCACGGAACGGTTGAACATGGTGGACGCACCAAAAAAGCTGGGCACGCAAAGCTTTCCCGCTTTTCTGACCATTTTCGGCGACTGCCTTTCATGGCAGCGCCTTCACCGCTTTTGATCACTTGAGCCAATCGTCCCTCAGCTCTTTATACAGCTTTTCCACATCAATGGGCTTGCTGATATGAGCGTTCATGCCCGCTCGAAACGCGGCGTCAATATCCTCTCTGAAAGCATTGGCGGTCATGGCGATGATGGGTATTTTTTTGGCTTTCTCCGTACCGACGGACCGGATGAGCTTTGTGGCGGTGTATCCGTCCATGACAGGCATCTGCACATCCATCAGAATTAAGTCAATTTGATCGGGCTCCGCTAGAAACGCGTCGACAGCTTCCTGGCCGTTGACCGCTACGCTGATTTTCGCGTGGCACGATTCCAGCAGCGTGATGATGATTTCCCGGTTAATTTCAATATCCTCCACCACAAGGATATGCTTGCCGGCAAACTCTGGCAAAACATTTTTCTGGGGAACGGATGTTTTATGGATCTTGCGATCAAAACAATCGCATAAGGCCGAAATAAACTGGGTGGGAAGGATAGGCTTGGGAAGGATGGTATAGATGCCGACTCCATTGGCCTCCCCACGGATCTGTTCCGGATCCGATTCCGACAGCAAAATGACCACCGCCGAGCAGGAAGTTTGAGAGCAGACACGGCGGGCGGCCACTATACCGCCTTCTCCATCCATGGGGTCATTGATCAAAATCACACTCACGGGGTCATTTGCCGACTTTTTTTCCTCTATAATCCGCATAGCCTCAGAGAGGTTTCCTGCCAGGAAATGTTTGATACCCCGGGAAGCCAACAGATAGGAGACATAATTCCTTGCGGGTTCGTATGGGTCGATGACCAGTACATTCATCGCGGTGAAAAAACGATGGTTATCTTGACGGACGGTTTCCTCAGTCCAATTCTCATAAACGCCTATATGCACATCAAACGCAATACAGGTGCCCGCGCCGGGTTTGCTCTCGACGCTGATCTCCCCGCCCATCATGTTGACAATTTTTTTGGAGATGGCCAATCCAAGCCCTGTGCCGCCAAAGCGCTTGGAAATGCTGTTGTCGGCCTGCTGAAACGCCTGGAACAGACCGGCAACCTGCTCCTGTGTCATACCAATCCCCTTATCGACCACAGTAAACTGCAGCGCGGCAGCGTCTGCCGACCTGTTTTGCAGTTTGATCTCCAGCGTAACCTTTGATCCGTTATCGGAGAATTTGATCGCGTTTGTTAACAGGTTGATGATTACCTGGGAAAGCCGCATGGAATCTCCATATAAAGAACGGGGAACATCCTCATCCAGCCAAATGAGCAGTTCCTGCTTCTTCTCACGCCATCGCAATGCCAGCACATCAATCATCCTATGGAGCAATGTTTCCAGATCAAACGGCTCATTGAATAGTTCAAGTTTGCCTGATTCAATCTTGGAGATGTCGAGGATGTCATTGATCAGCGACAAGAGATGATTTGAGGAAGATTCAACCTTGGCAAGATAGCTGTGCACCTGCTCCGGGTCGTTACTGGCTTTGGCAAGCTTTGTCATGCCGATAATGGCGTTCATCGGCGTACGGATTTCATGGCTCATATTCGACAAAAAGAGGCTCTTGGCTTTATTCGCCGAATTGGATACCTCCATCAATTCCTCCGCGGAGTGCAGGTTCTTTTGAGCCTCTGAGAGCTTTGAATTTTTGCGCTTCATGAGAACGATGAAAACGGAAAGAATGATCATGATAAGTAGCGCCATGGCCCCTGTCACAAAGATAAAGACGACCAGGTTGGGATCGGTTTCATACAGCGAAGGCCTATGATTGATGATTTCAGAATCTCTCGGAAGCAGCTTCATATCCAAGGAATAGGCTTTCATGACCGATTCATCGAATATCCAGCGGTTTTTTTCGGCTGTATCATGGATGGACGGCGGGAGTATGGGCGTCTTGTCGGCTTCGATATCCGAAAGGATGCCGCGCGCCATTTCTGCCGCGAAGCTTCCCTGATAGAGAGGATCCACGAATTTACCGCCAATTTGCCCCATGCCGATGTTGCCGTACATCATGCTGA
>JAVBOX010000022.1:0-5432 GCA_031550095.1 Eubacteriales bacterium | reverse complement strand
GGCCACCTTGATCTGCATCTCCTTCACAATTTGCTCAACGGCGGCGCGGCATTTTGCCTCTTGGACCCGCATGCCCCGGGTAAAGCGGGGACTGCTCGTCAGCAAAAGGTTGGACGCGATGGACATGGTTTGCACCAGACCGTCACGCTGCCGATCCTCCGGCACCAACACGATGCCTCGGGCGATCTGGCCCACGACTGTCGGCCGCCGCACCGTTTCCCCATCCACCAGCAGCGTTCCTGTAGACTCCGGGTAAAGCCCCATCATTGACTCGATCAGTTCCGTGCGGCCGGCGCCCATGAGGCCATAAATCCCGAGCACTTCTCCCCTGTGCAATGTGAAAGAGACATGATCGACGGTATATCCGCCACCCAATCGCGGCAATGCATAATCATGAACCTCCAGAACCGGCGCCTTCTCACCGCTATAGGGTGACTTCTCGACGGTTAACGCCGTATGCCCCACCATTTTCTGAACGATCCAGGGAATACTAATATCCCGGACCCGCGCTTCGGCCACTTTATGCCCATCCCGCAGAATCGTCACGCAATCGCCAATGCGGAGGATCTCCTCCAAGCGGTGGGAGATATAGATGACTGCGATGCCCTGGCGCTTTAGGTCCTGGATAAGCCTGAACAGCACTTCTACCTCGGCGTTGGACAGGGACGACGTTGGCTCATCCATGATCAACACCCGCAGCTTTTGCTGAAGCATTGTCTTAGCGATTTCAACAACCTGCTGCTGACCAACGCGAAGGTTCAGCATTCGCTCATTGGGGTCGATTTGCTGCTGCAGGCGGTCAAGCACTTCCCTGGCACGGATATGCTGAGTTTTGCGGTCAATGATGCCGAAACGGCTGACCTCTTTTCCGGCAAACATGTTCTCCACAACGCGCATATCCCGGAACAAGTTCAGTTCCTGGTGGATGATACCAACACCCATGGCGCTTGCCTCGCGTGTGTTCTGGAAACGAACCTCATTGCCTTCAAGAAAAATTGTCCCTTCCGTCGGTTTTTCGATGCCCGCCAGGATTTTCATCAATGTGGATTTCCCGGCGCCGTTCTCCCCAATCAGCACATTGACTTGGCCGGGCCAGACATCAAAATCGACTTGGCTTAAGGCGACGGTGCCCGGGTATATCTTGGCGATGCCTTTGGCTTGCATCACAGGCCGCTGCGTATCCTCCATCTCTCAGCCCTCGCTTTCTGACAGCTCAACGGGGACAATCAAGAGGTCGTCAAGGGCGCCGGTCTGCGTTGAAACGCACCCAAGCATCACAATCTCCTTACCAATGAGGGATTTTGTGTCCAGGTCCATTAGCAGGTTTGATTTGATGATATTATTAAATGCCTTTGTCAATTCCGCGAATTCCACCTGGTTTGTAAAGTCATCCAGCTTTAGAAAACCGACGCCGTCGCGGATGGCATTAGTCTTGATAACGGTGCTCACCTGCAGTTTGATATCCGGCTCACCATCATAGGGAGCGGCATCCAGCAGCAGCCTTGTTTGGGAGACTTTTTCCGGGTTCTCCACGTCGATGACCTTCGCCGTGCCTTTCAAGGAAAAGCTCCATGGGCTGGTCTCATTGGCACGGTATCCATGGGCTTGCCCTTCGGCGGCCAGATCTCTCCTGATCCCCTCGATGAAAATGGATATATCCACAGCCTGCTCCCGAATGGCCGGCATGATTTTTGTATCCCAGTTCTCTTTTGCGTATTGCTCCGCAAAGCTGAGCTGAACAACAGCCACTTCCTCCCCAGCTTCGCTGATCGCTGTTTGGGCTTTTTTATCTTGAATGACTGTCACGCGACAGGTTGCGATGACCAGAGCCCCAAACAACAGCGCAAACAATATGGGGAGGATAGGTTTCTTTTTTCTCATAGCCTTTACGCCCCTTGTCTGTCGCGGAAAGAAGGCTGAAGCGAAGTATGGAAATCCTTGCCACAGCCTTCCTTCGGATGCGGATGCGCCACGATTTGCTTCCGAAGCGTTACTTGATCAGCGCAAAGTTTTCCAGCTGAGCGGCGTTCTCAGCGGTGATCAGAACGCAGTCCATCAACTGCTTTTCTTCCTTGTCCGTCTTGCCGCCGGCCTTGATATACTCGTCAGCCTGCACTACGGCCTGCTCGGAGATGTATGCGATGGGCTGTAAGCCGGTGGCTTTGATTTCTCCGCGGAGAATGGAATCCCGCACATCATTGGATCCGTCGAATCCACATACGATCACATCACTCATGCCCGCCTTGAGGCATGCTTCAATGACGCCCATCGCCATGGTGTCGTTGCCGCAGATTACGCCTTTGATGTTTGCCGCGCCTTGCGCCTGAATGATGGACTCCATCTTCTCATACGCTTCGGTTTGGTTCCAGTTGGCGGTCTGCTGTTCTATCATTTTCAGGCCTTCATACTGGTCGATCACATCATGGAACCCCTGAGATCGAACGCCCGCGTTCGTGTCGGACTCCTTGCCCATCATCTCAACGAAGTTGCCTTCCTCTCCCATTGCCTCGACAAAGAACTCGGCGACAAGGGACGCGCCCTGATAGTTATTGGAGACCATTTGCGCAACGGCATCCCCTGTGGAGTTAATCTCCCTGTCTACGAGGAACGTAGGGATGCCTGCGTCTTTGGCAGCCTGCACGGGAGCGATGGACGCATCCGCGCCGGCGTTGTCGCAGATGATCGCAACGGCTTTGCGGGAAATCGCAGTGTCAAACGCCTCGGATTGTTTGACCACATCGTCATCATGCTGGATTACCAGAAAATCATAGCCCAGTTCTTCGGCCTTTGCCGAGGCGGCATCCGCAACGGTCTTAAAATAGGGGTTGGAGTGGCTCGGTGTAATGATCACAATTAACGGTTTGGCTTCGGATAGAGCGGAAACGCCGGTCAGGGAAATGAGCATCAGCATAGCCAGAGCGAGCGAGATACGCTTTTTCATGGGCACCCTCCTTGATCTATTGTGTATTCTATCGCAAATTTGCAACGCTTTGCCCTGCAAATTTGTTCCACAACCGCGGGTCTTAATTCCCCCGCAAATCCCGGATGCTGTTGCGGTCTACCAAAATTACGGACACCTCAATTTTCTGCACACAAGCATCGCCGCCCTCGACCATCATGGCCACAAGCCTTCGTACTGCGATGACGCCGATTTCCTCACGAAACACACGTATTGTTGATAACGGTGGGTTAGTTACCTGACAGATCGCCATGTCGTCCATGCCAACGATGGACACATCATTTGGGATATGGAATCCCTTTTCTTTCAGTGCCCGTACACATCCGACAGCCATAATGTCGTTGGCGACGAAAAACGCCGTTGGCAATGGATCCTTCAACTCGTCTAAAAGCAGACGCATATCGCGATATGCCCCTTCAAGCGTCGGTGTCACTTTCCAGAGAAGGCTTTTTTCAACCGTCAGCTTGTTTTCTTCCATGGCCGCTTCGTATCCCATGCGGCGAAAACGCATGTTGTTAAAACGAACGTTGGCGGTGATATGACCAACATGGATATGTCCCATCCGAATTAATCGCTGCGTCGCGAGATAGCCAGCTTCGTAGTTGTTCATGACGACGATATTGAATCCGGTATGCCTGAACAAGCTATCGAGCACCAGCAATGGAGAGCGCGTGCTATTGAACAGCTCGACATCTTCAGAATACATTTCAGTGGCGAGAAGGAGAATTCCGGCGCACTCTTCCTGGCAAATGGCCCGGATCCGCTCAAGGTAATCCAGTTCCTTTTCCATATGAATATGCGTCATCATCAGTTCCAGGTTATTTGCCCGGCATTCGTGCTCAATTCCCTCAATCATTTCAGCAAAGAACTGTGTATCCATCAAGACAAGACCATGACGTTTAAATACGACAAGCCGAATATACCGCTTTTCATTGATTTGCGGCTTATCAAGCGAATATCCCATTTCCCGTGCAAATGATAGAATTCGTTTTGTCGTCTCTTCTCCGACGCCTTTTCTGCCGTTCAACGCATTGCTCACAGTGGCGGCGGATACTCCGGCGGCTTCGGCAATGTCACGAACACGTACTTTCATATTCCACACTCGCTTTGTGGCATGCTATTTCCGGGCTCCTTGGATTGTTCGTTTATGGCTGTTCGAATGCATAAGTTAGGACGTTTTTTTATATCTGAGTAGGCTTCAATTCAATCAAATTTACTGAATATTTCATCTCTCAGTTTATAGACCATCTCTACTTTTTCGCGATTGCGTGTCTAAAAACTCAACGCAATTTGAAGTTTTACTTTTTTCGATTATATCTAACGCTGTTTCGATTGTCAACATGAAAAAGTAAGTTGAATAGTGGGCTCTGTTTACTAAATATTTATTTTCCAGGTCAGTATTCGAATTCTACTTTGTTCGCAAATATATGTTCATATATTTTTATCGGAAAAGCACGGTGACAGCACATACTTGAGAAAATGTGCGCTAAAAAATTTATCTGTTTAGTGAACAACAAAATTTCTAAAACAGCGTTGGGATAAAAAGAAAGTTGGGACAGTTTGATCACAGAGACAATTCCATCGACTCTGATGGTCGAACTGGGGCAGGCCAGCACAAGCAAAAAAGAATTTCTGGTGCGGACCGAGCGAATCATTCCGTGGAGCGAGTGGCTAGGGATCATCATGCCTCGCTACTACTACAAAGGGGAGCGCTGAAATAAGCCTTATGAGCTCGAACTGATGCCGCGGATTCATTTGGTTTAGAATCCGTATACGCTCTCCGACATGGGAACGATGGCGGAGGTCACCGACAGCCGTGCTTTTTCGGAGTTTTGTGGAGTTGACTCCAGCAATCAGGTACCGGATGGAGATACCATCGGGCGGTTTCGGGCGCTGTTGGCAGAGCGCGGATTGTGTGAGAAGCTGTTTGCCCAGGTTGCGCGGTTGTTGATGGATCAAGGGTTGATTCTCGAGAAGGGCACATCGTGGATTCGACATTGATATCAGCGCCGTCTTCAACGAGGAATCAACAAAAGCGGCGCGACCCTGAGGCACGTCAAACCAAGAAGGGTAACACTTGGCATTTCGGTTATAAGGCGCACATCGGTATGGACAAGAAGAGCGGTTTGGCACCATCTGGTGGTCACATCGGCCAATGCGCACGATGTGACCGTGACATCACGGTTGCTCAGCGGCGAGGAAGAAACAGTCCATGGCGATAGCAAATATCTTGGTGCGGGGGAACGAGAAGAGATCATAACCTGCAATAAACAAGACAAAAAGATCAAGTACGGGCCCAATCGCGGACCATCACAGCGTAAGAACCGTTCTCTCGGAGCCTGTGAGAAATTTTCTGTAAGGAAGCCTTCTGTGATAGAATAAAGAACACAGGAGGTTTTTGTTATGCCCAGGAAAAGAAAGAACCCGGTATCACCGGAGAAACAGGAACTGTTCGCCAAGCTCATTGAGACGT
>JAVBOX010000146.1:0-5586 GCA_031550095.1 Eubacteriales bacterium | reverse complement strand
ATGGATACCATCAACGATGCGCTGATCCGGTTTAGCGACTGGCAAACTGCAGCCCTGACGGTTGAGGAGCGGGAAAGACCTAAAACCGCCATCCCTGGCATCTATGGCCAGAAGGCACGGGTGATGGATGTTTCCAGGGATGAAATGCTTTCGCTCGTTGGCTCTCTCGGCGAGGTTTTGTCTGCCGACCCGGCAATCTGGACGGAACCGGTGAACGCGCTATCGGCGGGCGATGAAGAATCAGCAAAGGAGATCATGACCCGGGTTACCCAAATCATTCAGACACTGCCAGAAACCCTATCGAAAGCTTTGCCGGAGAACATGGAACCCCTGGAGTATCGGGAAATCATTAGCCTGGATGGGGTGGTGGTATCCAACCAGCTGGAGTTGGTGATTCCGGGCAATGCTTCAATATTTGTGGAATGGATTCCGGGAGATGGAAACATTCCCAAATCCTTTCTCTCCTTTTCCCAGGGGGATAGTGCGTTTTCGCTGCTACTCAGCCGAGAGGATGGCACACCTTCTCAAACGGGAAACGCGTGGCGCGTTCGCAATCGCTTCATTGCTGAGTTTTCGTTTGTGGAAAGGGATGTCCAGCTGGATCTGATGATGACCCGCATTGAAAACGTGGATCAGCGGGCGGGCAAGGAGATCATCAATACGCGAACGGATTGGATGGCCCAGAGCGAAGCGCTACTTGGCAAGGATACCATGGCGACGCTTCAACTTCAGGAGGTCGATACGTCCTCCGGCGAGGGAAAGACATTCAAGCGAACCCAAGAAACCACCTTTTACCTGAAAGGGTTTGGCTTTGACGACAAAAAGATCATGGTGGCGACACAGGCAACAACCGTGCTAGACGCAAACACAGCGTTCGATGTTACAGCCAATGTGATTCGCCCCGCTGCCCTGGATGAGGAGCAGTTAAGCGCATGGCTCGCCAGCCTGGAGGTCAGTCTCATTCAGGCAGGGTATACCTGCCTGGGCCAGCTTCCTTCTGACGTGGCGGCCTATGTGCTGGAGCGGTATTTCTAAAACCGTATGTAAAAAGCGCAAGCCAAGCGCACTATGCGAGCTCCATCCATTGCTCGTATAGTGCGCTTACTTCATCCTGCAGAGTCCGCAGGACGGCGGCGGCTTCCCTTGCCAAGGCGTGGTTTGAATATATCCCAGGATCGGCAAGCAACACCTCCTGAGCGGCAATGGCCTGTTCTTTTGCGGCAATGGCGTGTTCCAGGGCAGTTTGCTCCGCCTTTTGGGCCTTTTCCGCCTCTCGCGCCAAGCGGTCCTTTTTTTTCTCCTTTTCGATGGATGTACGGGTACGGGAAGGGTCTTGCTCCGTCTCGCCCAGCGCTTCCATCTTTTTCTTTTCCAGATAATCGTCGTAGTTGCCAAGGTAGAACGATATGCCATCCGGCCGCATTTCGATCACCTGGTTGGCAATCCGATTGATAAAATAGCGGTCGTGGGAGACCGTCAGGATGGTGCCTGTAAAGTCCTCCAGGGATTGCTCCAGAACCTCTCTGGAATCCATATCCAAATGGTTGGTAGGCTCATCCAAAAGAAGAAAATTGTCCTCTTCCAGCATAAGACGCGTTAATGCCACACGGCCTTTTTCACCTCCGGACAGGGTGTGAATAGGCTGAAAAACATCATCCCCGGTGAAGAGAAAACATCCAAGGATGCTGCGGAGTTCCGCTTGCTGCATCCGTGGAAAATCATCCCATATTTCATCGAGAACCGTCTTTTCCGGATGAAGCCTCTGTTGGTGCTGATCATAATAGCCAACGTCCACATTGGCGCCGAAGCGAAGGGTGCCGCTGTCGAGATTTTCTTTGCCGATTATTAGCTTCAGCAGGGTTGACTTTCCGATGCCATTGGGCCCGATCAGCGCAACCCGATCACTTGCGCGCAGGTGCATATCAAGCCCGGAAAAAAGAACCCGGTCCTCAAACCCCTTCTGAAGGTTCTTGGCGATGAGCACGTCGTCTCCTGTGCGCCTCCTAGCTTTGAAAGCGAAGCGTATCTGCCGTTCTTCCTGAGGACGCTCTAGCCGGTCCATTTTGGCCAACACCTTTTCCCGAGAACGAGCCCGCTTGAGGGACTTTTCCCGGTTAAAAGATTTTAACAAGTCGATAATGGCCTGCTGACGTTGTATTTCTTTTTTCTGCAACAGAAAAGCGCGCTTTCTGGCTTCAAATCGCTCCGCGCGAAGGCGCTGGTAACGGCTGTAGTTGCCCTCATATTGCTCGGTCTCCCCAAAGAGCAGCTCGGCGATATCGGTGCAGACAGCGTCCAGCAGGTATCGGTCGTGGGAAATGAGCAGCACGGCTCCCTTGTACCCCTGCAGATATTGCTCCAACCAGCCAAGGGCCTCAAGGTCCAAGTGGTTTGTCGGCTCATCCAACAAAAGAAGATCCGGCTTTTCAAGCAACAGACGGGCAAGACAGAGGCGAGTCCGCTCTCCGCCGGAGAGGGATTCCACCTTTTGATCCCATTGTGCACGTGAAAAGCCAAGGCCAACCAACATGCCTTGAATGGCACTACGCCAAGCGTAACCATCGGCCTCTTCAAAGGCGTCGGTAAGGTGGGCGTATTGTCTGGAAAGCGATTGGAAGGCGGCTTCATCGGCATGCTTTTCCGCCATTTCCCGCTCCAAGGCCCGCATACGCTCTTCCATTTCATGGACCGGCTGAAACACGGCTTCCAGCTCTTCCCAAACTGTCAAACCTTCGGTGACCGTTCCTTGCTGGGCGAAGTAGCCGATCTTGGTGTCTCTGGCAAAGGTCACAGCGCCGGAATCCGGAGGGAGCAACCCCGCGATGATCTTCAGCAGCGTTGTTTTCCCACTTCCGTTTGCTCCAACCAGTCCAAGGCAGCGGCCATCCTGGAGCGTTAAGGACGCGCCAGACAAAACCTCATTCACCCCGAAGGATTTATAAATGCTCTGTGCGGATAAAACAATCATAATGAGATGAGTATACCATGTTTTGCTTTTTTAGAAAAGTAGTTGTCGATAAGTGTTGACAGCATGGGGGATTGATGTTAAAATTTATAAGGTTCTGGAGAGAGCCTGTGCCGTAGACAGCGGGTGCGCGATTTGCGCATAATGATTGCCCGCCGAGGTGCCCAGGGTTGCATGATTTCATGCCCTTGTGCCCACGTGCGCAGGGGCATTTCTCTTTTCCGCCCAGCGGTTTATCGCCGTTATTGGGCATCCTGGGAGAAAGGAGGCAGTAACCATTGTCAATCAAAAAAGACCTGAAGCAACAGGCCGTTGAGGAAATCAAAGACCG
Organism: Eubacteriales bacterium; assembly: GCA_031550095.1. Classification (GTDB taxonomy): domain Bacteria; phylum Bacillota; class Clostridia; order Christensenellales; family Aristaeellaceae; genus Avichristensenella. The sequence goes on along the minus strand of JAVBOX010000146.1, from coordinate 2,290 downwards.
CTTTTCCCGCGCGGGAAGCGTTGTGCTCGTGGATTACCGCGGCATCAATGTGGAGCAGGTCACCGAGCTGCGCAAGCAGTTCCGTGCCGTCGGCGTGGAATATGTCGTTCTTAAGAACACGCTGGCCAAGCGCGCACTTGCCGAGCTGTCTATCTCCGGCATCGACGCCCTGCTGGAAGGCCCGTCCGCCTTCGCGTTTGGGTATAGCGACCCGGTCGCGCCGGCGAAAGTGCTGGGCGATTACATCGCAAAGTCCAAGACCGAGCACCTAAAGATAAAAGGTGGTTTGGTGGCCGGAAAAGCCATCGACGTTGCCGGCGTGAAAGCCCTTGCCGAGTTGCCGCCGAAGGAAGTGCTCATCGCCAAGATGATGGGCAGCCTGAATGCGCCGATTACCGGCTTTGTGGGCGTTCTGTCCGCGACGCTGCGCTCGCTGGTGTACGCCATCGATGCGGTCCGCAAACAAAAAGCCGGCGAGGAATAATCTCGCAGCAAATCAAAAAAATAAATTATTGGAGGGTAACCCATGAACCGCGAAGAGCTTATTTCCGCCATTGAGTCTATGACCGTTTTGGAGCTCGCGGAGCTCGTCAAAGCCCTGGAAGAAAAATTTGGCGTTTCCGCCGCCGCGCCTGTCGCTGTTGCCGCCGGTCCCGCCGCCGCTGGCGCTCCTGCCGAGGCTGTTGAAGAAAAGACCGAATTCGATGTCATCCTGAAGGATGCCGGCCCCGAAAAGATCAAGGTCATCAAAGTTGTCCGCGAAATCGTTTCCGGTTTGGGCCTCAAAGAGGCCAAGGATCTGGTTGAGGCCGCTCCCAAGCCCATTAAAGAAGGCGTTCCGAAGGATGAAGCAGAAAAGATCAAGGCCAAGTTTGCTGAAGTTGGCGCAGTGGTTGAGATTAAGTAATCCCTTTATGAAAACCCCGCATTGCTTTTTGCAGTGCGGGGTTTTTCTCTTTAAATGTGGTAAATCAAACCTGGACAATGAAAACCGGAGGAGGGGGGGCTCCAGCTATATGTTCGGATTAAAACAGGATTACCGGCAGGATGAATGCTAGAGATGGCCGAGATTCATGCGGCGTATGAGGCGAAGCTTGGTCGCCCCATATCCAAGGGCGTGGTCTATTATATGTTGGCTTGACACCCGTGGTGAAAATAGTATAATGCGCGCCTTACCGTCAAATTGAGCATTCTTGTTGATTTCAGCATAACCAAAACCGTGTCCTCGGGGGCACGGATGATAATCCCCATGCTGTTTTGAATGCCGTCTTTTGTAATGGTGAAATGAGGCGCGAGACAAATGATGCGGATGATTACTCCTCGTGTAGCCACTCGCCAGAGTGTTCGTTTAAAACGCGCAAAACGTCATTGAGAACGCGCATCTTATAGCTTGCGTTGGGACTGCCAACCGGGCCTGGATCCACCCCTGTAACAAGGGCATCCAAGGAAATATCGAGGGTCTCTGAAAGGCCCACCAGGGTCTCAAGGCTAGCGATACGGGTACCACGTTCTATATGTCCGATGAAAGAAGTTGAAATGCCTACACTCTCAGCCAAGGCGGCTTGGGTCATCCCTCTTTGCTTTCTAAATGTACGGATTCTCCTACCCATTGCCACGTAATCCATCAACACATGCCTCCTTGCTTTTCACGCCTCTGTGAATTTCGACACAAGCCATGAAACTCCTGCGGAAAACCTTGAAAAATGGCGGGTCTGTAGTGTTTTACTCAAAAAACAAAAGCTTGCGTCCCGCCTATCGATCATGTACAATATGTAAAAAAAAGAAGCGGGGTATTCACTGATGAAGAAATTCTTCCGTGATTTTAAATCGTTTGCCATGCAGGGAAACGTCATGAACCTTGCGGTGGGCGTGATGATAGGCGGGGCCTTCGGCAAAATAGTGTCCTCGCTCGTAAACGACATTTTCACCCCTCTGCTCGGACTTATTACCGGCGGAGTTGATTTCGGCGGTCTTTTCATCGCCTTGGATGGCAAGGCATATCCTTCCATAAAAGCGGCCGCGGATCAAGGCGTCGGCACGTTAAACTACGGCATGTTCATAACGAGCGTTATCGATTTCATTCTCATCGCCCTGTGCGTCTTTATTTTCGTGGAACTTATCAGCAAGGTAATGCCAAAGAAGCCTGAAGCGCCAAAGGCGGAACTCCATCTCTGCCCGTTCTGTCTAAAAGAAATTGACCCCCGGGCGACCCGTTGCCCGTCATGCACATCCTTGCTGAACGAAGAGGCGGTCGGTTGATTTCGTGCGACTCTCATCGTCCTTATCAAAA
>JAVBOX010000014.1:0-29532 GCA_031550095.1 Eubacteriales bacterium | reverse complement strand
TCCGCGCCGGTCAGCGCCATCCGGGGCGAGTATAGGTTCTACCTGAGCGCGGATACGGCCGGGTTTGTGATGCGGGACTGTATTTTGCAAAATCTGGGCGCGACGATCGGCGACGGCTCAGAGGCGGCTGTCAGCGCGTCCCCAGATACGGTCAGGAAAAACGTCGCCATCTACTGCTATCAGTGCGTGAGCGGCATCCGCGTGTTTGACAGCGTCACAATCCGGGGATTCATGACCTGGAACAATGTGGCCGCCATTCAGATCAACCGTTCGAGCAACAATTATTTTCGGAATATCACCATAGAAGGCGCCATGTCCGGCCCCCTCGCCAATCCCGTCCGCGTTAACGCCGCCACTTTGCTGGGGACCACGACGACGCAGCGCTTCTATGAGGATTTCACGACGACCGGCTTTCAAAGCGGGTACGCGCCGCCCCCATCGGACGCGTTTTATGTCTATTACTACACGAACCGTGATAACGCGATCCCGGAGCCCTTCCGGTTTGTGGTCTATAACACCGCCACGATGATGGCGCCGACGACGCCGGCAAGCCCCGCCGCCCGGGTCTGCAAATTGCTGCCCGACGCGGCGGACACGTTCAGTTATCTGGACTTGGATGATCGGTATTGGATCGTCCGTGACCAGGCGTTTGCTCCATCGACCACCTCGCAGCTTGCCAGCATCAACACATCCATTACCCGCGTCAACGGAGGCGCAGCAAACGGCGCGTATTTTGGGAACATCAAGCTGCTGGCAAACGCAGGCGGAACGGTTTCGGGCTTTACGGCGCCAAACTATCAGGCGTATGCCGGAAACCAGATCAACATCGTCGCGCTGCCGGGCATCGGGTTTCCATACAGCGCCACGGCGCCGCTGATCCCCTTTTCGACGGCCGCAGGGGGCGGAAAGATTGCGCTGCCGTCGGCAAACCCGGGCCGATTCAAGATTTTTAACGTTGATTTTGACGCAAGCGCACGCTATACGCTGCATGAGGCGCTGGAAGCCGGCGCGGCGCAATTTCCATTCGTCTCGATCAATACCTTTCACAACTGCGCGTTCACGGTTCTGGCCGAAACGCTGCTCATTCCGGATCATGATCTGTCGCCGGAACACCTGTATACGGGTCCCGGCGCGGACGCGCTTTATGCCGGAGGAACGCTGCAGCTCGGCATGAGCATGACGGGCTATTCACACGCGGCCACCGGCTATACGGGCCTTCCCGAAAGCACGATCAGCGACCGCTCAGTTCTCTGGGAGAGCAGTGATCCCTTGGTCGCGACCGTGGACGCCAACGGCCTCGTCACCCTCGTTTCAGCAGGCCAGGTGACGATTACCTGCACGGCGCTTGACGCGCATAACGAGGGGTATGAGGGGATTCAGAAGCCGCTTGATTACGTGACGCTGAATGTCCAGGCGGCGAACGGGACCAGCGTCACCGCCCGCAAGGTCTGGGTGGGCGGATCCGAGCTTTCCGCGTCGGCGCAGCTGATGCGAAACGGTGCGCCGCTGGACGCGCCTGTCATTTTATCGAGGGAAAACGCGTGGACATACACGTGGAACAACCTGTCGCTGGAGGATATTTGGACGGTGGATGAGCCGGAGGTGCCGCCGCGTTACATCAAAACAGTCGGACAGGAAGGCAATGTCTTCACGATCACAAACACCAAGATTGGCGGCGGAAACACCTCCGGGGACGCGGAAGATTTCGGCGGCCCGACGGATGGAAAGCTTCCGCGCACGGGCGACGCGTCGGGCGTGGAGGGTGTCGACGTGCTGGCAGCGCTTGCGCTGGCGGTTATTTCCGTTCTTTTGCTCCGCGCACTGCGCGGCAGGGGGACGGAAACCTGATGGGGTTTTTCCAAGGAGCTTCAGCGTGCGCGATCAGCGTCCGGCAGCATCGCGTAATGAACCAGCAGCCGCTCGTTGTCGACGCAGGTCATCAGCGTCAAAAAGCGTTCGGCGGGGGGGATATTTTCAAGGGCAAGGCTTGCTTGACTCGTTTCATTCCGCCAGTAGCCCGCTTCCTCTTCCGGGCTTTCAAAGGCGAACGTTCTGAGCGTCTCATAGTCCAGCGGCACGACGCGCACGGCGAAAAGCTTCAGGCGAACCGTTTCCGTCGGCGTAAAAAGATAGGCGGCGCTGTGCTTTTGAAAGTGTCTGCGGTCCAATAGCAAGCGGAGCTTGGCGAACATGGTGCCGTCGCGCATGTTGTGGCCGTACACGACATTGTGCGCCATTTGAAAATCAGGCTGGTTCAGGCAGTCAAGGAAAAGCGCTCCGGCGCTGTTAGATTCCCGATCAAACCCGTGGGTTAGATAGAACGCGTTATCGCTTGTCTGAACGATGGGGTAATCGATGGAAAGATCCGGGATGCGAAGCCAGCCGACGATATTCTCGTTGATATCGTGAAGGGAACGAAAGGCGATTGGACTGACGAACGGGGTCTTAACGGCGTCAGTGGGCGTGGCTGGCGCGGGCGTTTCGCACACATCCGCGTCTCGGGTGGCGGCGATTTGCGAGAGTTCCGCGTATGCGTCCCGGTCTCGCTTTTTTTGCGCGTTCGCCGCCATGCTTTCGGAAATCCGCGTAAGCACGAACGCCAACGACGTGACGACTGCCAGCAGGGTCGTGACCAGAATGAACCGCCGAACCTTTTCCCTCAAATCCATCGAACGCGTTTCCTTTCGCGGCCCGTTCGGTTTTGCGTGAACGGCCGCTGGGCGATTGGCGCTATTGTATCACACGGCCGGATGGAAGGAAATGCCTCGCCGTCTTTCGCGCGGGGCAGCGGCGACGCGGTTCGTGCGGTCGTTCTGTTTATTCTTCTCGCGCTTGACATTTTCCATATCCTCCGTTATAATACATCCCAATTCATATTTCAGGCGATGACAAGGCAAAGGTACGCACCGTTTGCGCGAAGAGAGCCGCCGGTTGGTGTAAGGCGGCGGAAACGGACGGGCCACTCCCCTTGGAGCCTTCCCGCTGAAACGGCAGTAGGCGGAACGGAATCCTCCGTTATCGGGATAGGCATTGATTGATGCCGACGAGTGGGCGTGAAAGCGCCAAGAAGAGTGGTATCGCGAAGTGAACCTTCGTCTCTTTATAGATAGTATAAGAGACGAAGGTTTTTTGCATACCGGGGGAAGGGGAAGTGAACAGGATGAAGCTAAACGGCGCGAAAATTATCATCGAGTGCCTGCTGGAGCAGGGAGTTCAGACGATTTTTGGCTATCCCGGCGGCCAGGTGATCGATTTGTACGATGCCCTGTACGCCTATTCGGACCGGATTCGGCATATTTTGACATCCCATGAGCAAGGGGCTTCTCACGCCGCGGACGGGTACGCCAGGATCAGCGGGCGGGTTGGCGTCTGCTTCGCCACCTCAGGCCCCGGCGCCACAAACCTGGTGACCGGCCTCGCCACCGCATTCATGGATTCCGTGCCCGTGGTGGCCATCACAGGCAATGTTTCCAGCGCCCTTCTGGGGAAGGACAGCTTCCAGGAGGTGGACATCTTCGGCGTCACCATGCCCATCACCAAGCATAATTTTATCGTTCGGGATGTGGAGGAGCTGGCGTCCACCATCCGCAAGGCGTTCCGGATTGCCGCCTCCGGCCGGCCCGGTCCGGTGCTGGTGGATGTGCTGAAGGATGTGCAGCAGGCGGTTACAGAGTTCACGCCCGAAAAGCCCGCGCCGATTATGCCCAACATAGACGGAATCTCCGCGGAGGATCTTGATAACGCGGTTCAGATGATCGACGAGGCCAAACGGCCCGTGATTTTCGCCGGCGGCGGGGTCATCCGGGCCGACGCGGCGCCGGAGCTATACCGGTTTGCCGCCCGTACCGGCGCGCCGGTTTCCCTGTCCCTCATGGGCCTTGGGGCCTATCCGGCCAACAAACGCCAGTATATGGGCATGCTCGGCATGCATGGCACAAAAACCTCCGCCGCCGCCGTCAGCCACGCGGATCTCCTGATCGTCTGCGGCGCCCGGTTCTCCGACCGGGTGATCATGAAGGCCAGCACCTTCGCTCCCCAGCTGCGGGTGCTGCACCTGGACATTGATCACGCTGAAATCAACAAGAACATACTCACCCATGCCAGCGTTTGCGGGGATATCAAGGCGATCCTTGGAAAGCTCGGCGAACGGGTGGAGGTGCGCCACCGGGGAGAATGGATCGCCCAGATCAACGAATGGAAAGAGCAGGAGCCAACGCCCATCCCGGGCAAGCTCACGCCTCAGCTTCTTATCGATACCGTACAAGCCGCCGTGCCCGAGGATACCATCATTGCCACGGATGTGGGTCAGCACCAGATGTGGACGGCCCAGCGCTACCGGTTTAACCATCCCCGCACCCTGGCCACATCCGGAGGCCTTGGCACAATGGGCTATGGCCTGGGGGCGGCCATCGGCGCTCAGATGGCGGAACCGGGCAAGCGGGTGGTGCTCTTCACGGGGGATGGCAGCTTCCACATGAACTTCAACGAGCTGGCCACGGTTTCCACCCATAACCTGCCTATCATCATCATCATCATGAACAACGGGGTTCTCGGCATGGTGCGGCAATGGCAGAAGGTTCTCTACGAGCAGCATTACAGCCAGACCACCACCCACCGGAAGACCGACTATGTGAAGCTGGCCGACGCCTTCGGCATTCAGGGCTTTAAAATCTCCCGCAAGGAAGATCTTGCGGATACCATCCAGAAGGCCGTGGCCTTGAACCGCCCCGTGGTGATCGATGTGCGCATCAACAAGGATGAAAATGTGCTGCCCATGGTGACCCCGGGCCGCTCCTATAATGACCAGATCACCATGATCGATCCCCAAGGAGGTGCGAAATGACCAGCAAGCGGTATGTGTTCTCCGCCTTGGTGGAAAACCGGCCTGGTGTCCTGAGCCGCGTCACGGGCCTGTTCACCCGGAGAGGTTATAACATCGATTCTCTCACGGTGGCGGAAACTGAGAATTCAAAGCACTCCCGCATGACCATCGCCCTCCATTCGGACGAGAACACGGCCATGCAGATCAAGCACCAACTGGAAAAGCTCATCGATGTCATCGAAATTCGGGAACTGACCCAGGGATTCTCCGTCACGAGGGAATATGTCCTCATCAAGGTGGCGGCCTCCATGGAAAACCGGATGTCCATCATTTCCCTGACCAACATCGTCCGCGCCAACATCGTGGACGTATCCCCTGAGAACATGATCATTGAGCTGACCGGCGACAGCACCAAGACCGAGGCCTTCATCGAGATCGTCCGGCCCTTTGGCATCCTGCAGGCGGTGCGCTCCGGTATCTCCGGCTTGGAAAGAGGCGTTCAGATACACAGCGATTCCCAGCGGTAACAAAACACGCATAAAAAAATAGGAGGCGGCTTGAAATGGCAAAGATGTACTACGCGAAGGACTGCAACCTGGAGAACCTGAAGGGCAAGACGATCGCCATCATCGGCTATGGCAGCCAGGGGCATGCCCATGCCCTAAACCTGAAAGATTCCGGCATGAAGGTGATCATTGGTTTATATCCGGGCAGCAAGTCCTGGAAAACGGCGGAAGAAGCCGGATTTGAGGTGTATAACTCCGCTGAGGCGGCCAAGAAGGCGGATATCATCATGATCCTGGTCAACGATGAAAAGCAGGCCGCCCTCTACAAGGAGAACATCGCCCCGAACCTTGCGGCGGGAAAATCCCTGGTGTTCAGCCATGGCTTTAACATCCATTACGGCCAGATCATCCCCCCTTCGGGCGTGGATGTATGGATGGTGGCGCCCAAGGGCCCGGGGCATACCGTCCGCAGCCAGTTTGTGGAGGGCCGGGGTGTGCCCGATCTCGTGGCCATCCATCAGGATGCCACCGGAAAAGCCATGGAGTTGGCCTTGGCCTATGCGGCTGGCATCGGCGGAGCCCGGGCCGGCATTCTGGAGACCACATTTAAAGAAGAGACCGAGACCGACCTCTTCGGCGAGCAGGCGGTTCTCTGCGGCGGGGTGTGCGACTTGATGAAGGCCGGCTTTGAGACGCTGGTGGAGGCGGGATACCAGCCGGAGAGCGCCTATTTCGAGTGCCTTCACGAGATGAAGCTCATCATCGACATGGTAAACCAGGGCGGCCTGAGCTACATGCGCTACTCCATCTCCGATACCGCCGAGTATGGCGATTATAAGACCGGAAAGCGGATCATCACCGAGGAGACCCGCAAGGAAATGAAGAAAGTCCTTGCCGAGATTCAGGACGGCACGTTTGCCCGGGAATGGATCCTGGAGAACATGACGGGCCGTCCCGGCTTCAACGCCCGCCGCGCGGCCGAGCAGAAGAGCCAGGTGGAGACCGTCGGCGCGGAACTGCGGAAGATGATGAGCTGGAAGAAGTAAGATGAAAAGCGACCAAGTGAAAGGCGGGTTCGCCAGGGCGCCCCACCGAAGCCTTTTCAAGGCAATGGGCTATACGGACGAGGAGCTGGCAAGGCCGCTGATCGGCGTGGTAAACGCTAAAAGCGAAGTGGTGCCGGGGCATATCCACCTGGATACCATTGCCAAGGCGGCCAAGGATGGGGTTCGGATGGCGGGGGGCACCCCCCTCGAGGTGCCGGCCATCGCGGTCTGCGATGGAATCGCCATGGGGCACCGGGGCATGCATTATTCCCTTGTGACCCGGGAGCTGATCGCCGACAGCATCGAGGCGCTGGCGGAAGCCCACGGGTTTGACGGCCTGGTGCTGATTCCCAACTGTGATAAGGTGGTGCCGGGGATGCTGATGGCGGCGGCGAGGCTGAACATCCCGGCCATCCTGGTCTCCGGCGGCCCTATGCTGGCAGGGCCCAAAGGCGCTGATCTTAACACCGTATTTGAGGCGGTAGGGGCGTACAGCGCCGGGAAGCTGGACGATGAGGGCCTGCTCTGCGTGGAGAACGAGGCGTGTCCTACATGCGGCTCCTGCGCGGGCATGTTCACCGCCAACTCCATGAACTGCCTCTCGGAGGCCATCGGCCTTGCGCTGCCTGGCAACGGCTCCATCCCGGCGGTCTACGCGGCCCGGGTGCGGCTGGCGAAGCGGGTGGGCATGCGGATCATGGCCCTGGTGGAGGAAGGGGTCCGCCCCCGGGATATTCTGACGGAGAAGGCGTTTCTTAACGGTCTGGCCGTGGATATGGCCCTTGGCTGTTCCACCAACTCCATGCTGCACCTGCCTGCCATCGCCAGAGAAGCGGGCGTGATCCTGGATTTGGATCTGATCAACCAAATCAGCGGCAAAACGCCCAATCTATGCCATTTGGCGCCTTCCGGCCCGCATCACATGGAAGACTTTGACGCTGCCGGCGGCGTGACCGCTGCTATGGGTGAGCTGGCACAAAAGGGCCTGCTGGATTTGACCGCCCTAACCGTGGACGGGCCTCTTTCTCGCCGTCTGACAGGGAGGCGGAGCCTGAATACAACGGTGATTCGATCCATCGAGAATCCCTACAGCCAAACCGGAGGCATCGCGGTGCTTCGCGGAAACCTGGCCCCGGACGGCTGCGTGGTGAAGCGGGCCGCCGTTGCGGAGGACATGCTGGCGCATGAGGGGCCTGCCCGGGTCTTCGACAGCGAGGACGCCGCCATTTCCCAGATCTATGAAGGCCGCATTCAGGCGGGGGATGTGGTGGTGATCCGCTACGAAGGCCCCAGCGGCGGCCCCGGCATGCGGGAAATGCTCTCGCCCACCTCCGCTTTGGCCGGCCAAGGGCTGGACAAGCGGGTGGCCCTCATCACCGACGGACGCTTCTCCGGCGCCACCCGGGGGGCCGCCATCGGCCATATTTCGCCGGAGGCGGCAAAGGGCGGGCCCATCGGGCTGGTGCGGGATGGAGATCTGATCCACATCGATATTCCAAAGGGTGAAATCCGCCTGCTGGTGGACGACGCGGAGCTGGCCGCGCGCAAGGAAGCTTTTGTGCCGCTGCCGCCCAAGATCAAAACAGGCGTCCTGGCCCGGTATGCCAAGTTGGTCACTTCCGCCTCCACAGGCGCGGTGCTCTCCGCGGACTAGGGCAACACCGCACAATCGCGCACGCGGTCTTTGCGGATCTTTTCGCGCTGCGCTGTGTCGCTCTTACGGTCGCCGTAGCGCTGCTACGGCTTCCTCCAGGCTTCTTGATCAGCGCGGAAATCTCTCGCAATAGCCAGCAACGCTCCTTTGTGCGGTGTCGCCCTAGAGCATTTCTCGAAAACATAGCACACATCCTGGCGGATCTATTGCCTTCTCGCGTTGCCTCGCCCGCTCAGCGTAGCGCTGCTACGCCTCGCTCCCTCGTCTTAGCGAGACGGCAAAATCTCTCGCCAATCTATGGGCTATGTTTTCAGAAATTGCTCTGAAGATTACCAAGCGTGTGAATTGAACAATAAAGGGGATGGCAAAATGCCTAGGGATATTAAGATCTTTGACACGACCCTGCGGGATGGCGAGCAGTCGCCTGGCTGTTCCATGAACCTGATGGAAAAGCTGGAAATGCTGGGGCACTTGGAACGCCTGAATGTGGACGTGGTCGAGGCTGGATTCGCCATCTCCTCTCCAGGGGATTTCGAGTCCGTCCGGGCCATTGCCGAGTCGGCGAAAAAGGTGACCGTTGCCAGCCTGGCCAGGCTCACCGAGAAGGACATCGACGCGGCGGCCCAGGCGGTGTGCCCGGCGCTGAAGCCCCGGATCCACGTGTTCGTGGCCACATCGCCCATCCATATGGAATATAAGCTCAAAATGAGCCCCAATCAGGTGCTGGACAAGGTGAAGGCCCTTGTAAGATATGCCAAGGGCTTTGTTGAGGACATCGAATTTTCCGCCGAGGACGCCACCCGCAGCGACTGGGACTTTTTGGCGACCGTGTTTTCCGAGGCGGTGCGGGCCGGGGCGACCACCCTGAATGTGCCCGATACGGTGGGGTACGCCACCCCGGATGAGATGTATGCTCTCATGCGCTATCTGACGGAGCGGGTGGAGGGGGCGGACCGGGTGGTCTTTTCCACCCACTGCCATAATGACCTGGGGTTGGCTACGGCCAACTCCTTGGCGGCCATGCGGGGCGGGGCGTCCCAGCTGGAATGCACCCTTAACGGCATCGGCGAGCGGGCGGGCAACGCCTCCCTGGAAGAGGTGGTCATGGCCGTCAAGACCCGCGGTGTCTATTACGGCTGCCAGACAGCGGTGGACACCACCCGGATCTATCGGTCGTGCAATGTGTTGTCCCGGATCATTGGCCAGCGGATTCCCGCCAACAAGGCCATTGTGGGGGCCAATGCCTTTGCCCATGAGGCGGGCATCCACCAGCATGGCGTTCTGGCCAACCCGGAAACCTACGAGATCATGAGCCCCGAATCCATCGGCCTGCCCAAGAACCTGATGGTGCTGGGCAAGCATTCGGGCCGCCACGCGTTTGTGGATCGGCTCCAATCCCTGGGCATCCAGCTGGATCCCGCGGGGATTGATGAGGCGTTTGCGGAGTTCAAGGCCCTGGCAGACCGGAAAAAGGTCATCTCCGACGGGGATATCGAAGCCCTTGCCTTGGGAGGCCGGATGATGGGCGAAGAGGTCTATACGTTGGAGAACTTTGTGGTGAACAGCGGTTCCACCATAGACGCCACGGCCACCATCGCCCTGAAGAACGGCGTAGGGATCAAGAAGACCTCCATGATCGGCGTAGGCCAGCTGGAGGCGGCGTTTTCGGCCATCGATTCCCTGGTGGGGCTTTCTCCCAAGCTGTCGGACTATTCCCTCCATGCCGTATCCGAAGGGGAGGACGCCCAGGGCGACGTGGCGGTCAAGCTGGAGTTGGATGGCAGGACGGTCACCGGGAGGGGGCTTTCCGTGGACATCGTGGAGGCCAGCATCCGGGCTTATCTGAATGGAATGAACAAGCTGCTATCGTAGAGGCGGCGCGTGGAGTCACGCTCCCCTACGGAACCCCTCTGAGGTGCGGGGACGGATTCGGGTACTTAGGACCATCCCAGAAAGGAAGGCGCATCATATGGGCATGACAATGACGCAGAAGATCCTGGCCAAGCACGCGGGGCTCCCGTCGGTGGCGGCGGGGGAACTTATCGAGGCGAAGCTGGATCTGGTCATGGGCAATGACATCACGTCGCCGGTCGCCATCAATGAATTCGAAAAGGCGGGGTTTGCCCGGGTGTTCGACCCGGGAAAGATCGCCATGGTGATGGATCACTTCACCCCCAACAAGGACATCATGGCCGCCCAGCAGTGCAAGCAGTGCCGGGAATTCGCGCAAAAGCACAAAATCGGCCATTTTTTTGATGTTGGCGAAGTGGGGGTGGAGCACGCCCTTCTGCCGGAACTGGGCATGGTGGGGCCGGGGGAAATCATCATCGGGGCGGACAGCCATACCTGCACCTATGGGGCTCTTGGCGCGTTTTCCACCGGGGTGGGTTCCACGGACATGGCCTGCGGCATGGCTGTGGGGCGGTTATGGTTCAAGGTGCCCTCTGCCATACGGTTTGTGCTGACGGGCAAGCCGGGGGCTTGGATTTCCGGCAAGGATGTGATTCTCTCCATCATCGGCATGATCGGCGTGGACGGCGCCCTTTATAAGTCCATGGAGTTCACGGGGGAAGGCCTTCAATACCTGACGGTGGAGGACCGCCTGTGCATGGCCAACATGGCCATTGAGGCTGGCGGAAAGAACGGCATTTTCCCTGTGGACGACCATACCCGGGCTTATCTCGCGGGCCGGTATCCCAAAGCCTATGAGGCTGTGGAACCGGATCCGGACGCGGTGTATGACGCGACATACGCAATTGATCTTTCCGCCATCCAGCCCGTGGTCGCACTGCCCCATCTGCCGGAGAATGTGAAGCCCGCCCGGGAAGCCGGGGATGGGGCCATCGATCAGGTGATCATCGGCTCCTGCACCAATGGGCGCATTGAGGATATGCGCACGGCCGCCAAAGTCCTCAAGGGCCACCGGGTGAAGAGGGGCGTCCGCTGCATCATCATCCCAGCCACCCAGGCGGTATACCGCCTGGCGATGGAGGAAGGGCTGTTCACGGTCTTCCTGGACGCGGGCTGCGCTATTTCCACGCCCACCTGCGGCCCTTGCCTGGGCGGGTATATGGGCATTCTGGCGGATGGGGAACGGGCCGTTGCCACCACCAACCGCAATTTCGTGGGCCGGATGGGCCATAAGACCAGCGAGGTCATTCTCGCCGGGCCTGCCGTGGCGGCGGCCAGCGCTGTGCTGGGCCGGATTGCCACGCCTGATGAACTGGGGGTGGACGCATGATCGCCGAAGGAAAGGTCTTTAAATACGGGAACAATGTGGATACGGATGTTATCATTCCGGCGCGTTACCTGAATACGCCGGACGCCAAAATCTTGGCGTCCCACTGCATGGAGGATATCGACGCGGATTTCGTCCGGCTGGCGAAACCCGGCGATGTGGTGGTAGCCGAGGACAACTTCGGCTGCGGCTCCTCCCGTGAACACGCGCCTTTGGCCCTTAAAACTGCCGGCGTTTCCTGCGTGATCGCCAACACCTTCGCCCGCATCTTTTACCGCAACGCCATCAACATCGGGCTGGCCATCATCGAGTGCCCGGAGGCTGTATCCGGCGTCTCTTTCGGGGATATCGTCCGCGTGGATTTTGGCAAGGGAGAAATCATGAACGTGACCACGGGCAAGGCCTTTGGCACGCATCCGTTTCCGCCGTTCCTTCAGCGGATCATCGATGCGGGTGGTTTATTGAAATCCGTCAGGGAGGACATGGAATGAAGTATAACATCGCGGTAATCCGGGGCGACGGCATCGGCCCGGAGATCATCGGGCAGGCCGTTTCGGTTCTGGAAAAGGTGGGGGAGGCCTTTGGCCATCGTTTCGCCTTTGTGGATGCATTGGCGGGGGGCGCGGCCATTGACGCCGCGGGCATTCCCCTGCCCAAGGAGACGGTGGAAACATGCCTCAAGTCCGATAGCGTCCTGCTTGGCGCCGTAGGCGGGCCCAAATGGGACAGCCTGCCCGGAGAGCAGCGGCCCGAGCGGGCTTTGCTGGGCTTGCGGGCCGCTTTGGGCCTTTTCGCCAACCTCCGTCCCGCCTTGCTCTACAGCGCCCTTTCGGAAGCGTGCCCCTTAAAACCGCGGTATACCCAGGGAGGCCTGGATCTCTTGATTGTCCGTGAGCTCATCGGCGGCATCTACTTTGGCAAGCGGGGCCGCGTCCAGACGGACATGGGAGAGGCCGCCTACGACACCATGCAGTACAGCGAGGGCGAGGTGGAGCGGATCGGCCGTGTGGCCTTTGAGATGGCGATGAAGCGGGGCAAGAAGGTTACCAGCGTGGATAAAGCCAATGTGCTGGAAAATTCCCGCCTCTGGCGCGCCACCATGCACCGCCTTCATGAGGATTATCCGGAGGTGGCCTATGAGGATATGTTTGTGGATAACGCGGCCATGCAGCTCGTTCGGGCGCCCAAGCGCTTTGACGTCATTGTTACGGGCAACATGTTTGGGGATATCCTCTCCGATGAGGCATCCATGATCACCGGCTCCATCGGCATGCTGCCCTCCGCCAGCCTTGGCGCGGGTAAGCTGGGGCTGTACGAGCCCATCCATGGCTCCGCTCCTGATATCGCCAGCCAGGACAAGGCCAACCCCTTGGCCACGATTCTCTCCGCCGCGATGATGCTCAAATACTCCTTTGGGCTGATGGAAGAGGCAGCCGCCATTGAGCATGCCGTGGAAGAAGTGTTGGACGCGGGATACCGGACGCCCGACATCATGAGCGACGGAATGTGCGCGGTGGGGACCCGGGAAATGGGAAAAAGGGTTACAGAAAGAATTTAACGCCCCATGAATCGTGACAAAAAATATGACAAAGCAACCAAATATATTTACGCTTTAGTTACGGTGCCTCTGCTATAGTGGCCTTGTGATCAGGAAAACGCCGTTTGTACCGTCAGGCACTGGTAAAATCACACGCAAAAACGGAATGTAACAACCAATCACAAGAATACAAAAGACTCGAATTGGATTTAGGAGGCTATCTATGAAAAAGTGGTTCGCATTGCTTCTCTGCGCGATGATCCTTGGCGCGTTGCCCTTTGCCACTGCGTTCGCCGACTACATGTACATCAATACCTCTGGCGGATCGGTCAACATGCGCTCGGAACCGGATGAGTACGCCGATGTCATGTGCCGCGTTCCCAATGGCTCCTTGGTGAATGTTCTTGAGTACGTGTATGGTTCCCCCTGGGCGAATTGCGATTATAACGGCTATTATGGCTACATCAATTCCCGTTATCTCAGTTCCACCCCTCCAGGCCCGACCCCTGGCCCGATCCCTGTTCCCACGTACCATCCCAATCCCACCGCCCGGCCTAACCCGACCGTTAAGCCCGCCCCCAATCCCGCGAAGAAAGGCATTTATAGCGGTTTCACCTCCGCTTTCTACACTGCCGTTGTGCAACCCGGCACCCCCAATGGCTTTGTCCATATGCGCTGGGCCCCTGTTAAGGACGCGCCAATCTTTGCCGATTATTATGGCGGAAGCGTGCTCTGGGTTCTGTATTCCAATGGCACTTGGTGCCAGGTTCTTGACCCGAACACCTACGCGGCGGGCTATATGATGCAGCAGTTCCTTGCGTATACCGGTCCAATCTCGGGCGGCTTAGGCGCGAATTCTGGCGAAAGCGTCGGCGATTATGTGAATGAGGAAGCCAACGTGGGCCTCGGCGGCGGTTGATCACGGCTGATCATAAATCCCGCCCGATAACATACATATATGACAATTATAGGAGATGCAAATATGAAAAAAACATTCGCGCTGTTTCTTGCCCTGATCCTGACGATGACCGTGCTGGCTTCCAGCGCGTTTGCCGGCACCGTTATGATGTTCCCCCTGAAACTTCAGGCGAACCCCACCACCGGCTACGACTGGAAGTTCACCATGAGTGAAGAAGGCGTTGTCTCCCTGGCGGATGGCGAATTTACCCTGGACAGCAAAGAACCACAAATGGTCGGCGTCGGTGGTTTCTATCAGTACATGGTGGTTGGCGAAAAAGAAGGTGAGATGACCCTGACATGCGCCTATTTGCAAAATGACGACCCCACGACCACCGTCGTCTCCCTTAGCTATACCTTCACCGTGGATGCCGACCTGAACGTATACTGCCTGGGCTGCGAAGTGGGCCTGCAATAAGGCACAGGCGACAGCTTGCGCAAGGAATCACCCTACAGAAGATAAGCATACAAAAGAAAAAGCGTGCGAAAAAGGCTGCCACCCAAATGGCGGCCTTTTCCATTTGGGTGGCTGCGCCAAATGAACTATCCTTTCCCCACGGTTTTTCTTTCCGGCTGATCGATTCGGGGTTTGTCCGCCCATTCCCGCGCATATCCTCCCATCATGAGCACACCCGCCGCTTTGCTTCTCTTTTGCCTGGGGATCCTCCTCACCGTTAAGGGCGGGGATTATTTTGTGGATGCTTCCGCATGGATCGCCGAGGCGTTTGGCATTCCCAAAGCCGTTGTGGGGGCTACGGTAGTCTCCCTGGCCACGGCGCTGCCGGAGATCATCGTCTCCCTGGTGGCGGCGGCATCCGGGCGATGGTCAATGGCGGTGGGAAATGCCGTTGGCTCCGTTACGGCCAACACGGGCCTGATTTTTGGGATGCTGGCGGTGCTGGCGCCCCTTTCCATCCGACGGCGTGAATACGCGCTGAAAGGACTGCTCATGGTGCTGGCCACCGCCGGCCTGTGGGGGTTTGCCTGGAAGGGTACGCTGCACCCTGTGGGCGTGGCCGTTCTGATGCTGCTTTTTGTGGTTTTTCTCTATGAAAATGGGAAGCTGGTGCGGGCGGTAAGGCGGGGGGAGGAAAGGGTTCGGCCAAAAAAGGGGCAAGCGGCGCGGAAAGCGACGGACTTTCTGCTGGGGGTGATCGGCATCGTGGGAGGTGCCCGGCTGTTGGTGGATGACGGCGCTTTGCTGGCGGCGCGCTTTGGGGTGCCGGAGGGGGTGGTGGCGGTCACCGTCGTCGCTTTGGGAACGTGCCTTCCAGAGCTGGTGACGGCGGTCGCCGCCATTGCCAAAGGGCAAGCCGCCCTGTCCGTGGGCAATATCCTGGGGGCGAACATCATCGACATGACCTTGATTGTGCCTTTGAGTGGCCTTGCGGCCGGCCGGGCGTTGCCTCTGTCCGGTCAAAGCCTTGGGCTGGATTTGCCCTTCTGCCTTTTCCTGGCGCTTATGGCGGTTCTGCCCCTGCTTCTTTTCGCCAAAACGACAAAGCGCCAGGGAATTCTTATCCTGGCGGCGTATAGCGTCTATATTGTGGTTCTGTGTTCGATTATGATGTAAGCGGCGAGTAGAGCATTCTGCCCACGAGATCCTTGGCCCAGGTGCCCACGCGGCCCCGGAATGTTTTTTGTTTTCGCATCATTACGCCCGCGGTCAGGGCGGATTCCTGATACTGCTTGTTTCCAGGCTCCAATTTCAGGGCGGTGCGGAAGGCGGCATAGGCAGCCTCATGCTCGCCCTTTTTCGAGAGAATGGTGCCGTTTATGCCGTGCCACTCGGCATCCCGGTCCAGGGACTTGGCCAGGATTCGCAGGGCCGCGTCCAGCTGGCCTTTTTTCAAAAGTTGGCGGGCGACGAGCTTCACGTCCGGCACGACGATGTTGTTGCTCTCGCGAAAATTAGCCTGGCGCATCGCTTCCGCGTACGCCAGATTCAGGCGCACCAGGGCTTCCTGGGCGGCTTGCTGAGAAGCGTGATCCCGCTCCTGATCAGGGTGACAGAGCTTAACCCGCGCATGGTATGCCGCGCGTACCTGTGCCGCGTTGGCCTCGCTTGTCAAGCCTAGCGCGGCAAATGGATTCTGCATGCGCAAGCCCTCCCATCAGAATCGATCGAATGAGGTATTATACCATGTTCTCATACGGTGCGCAAGATAATGGTTTCCTTGCGCCTTGCCGAGGATTGTATGCCCCGATTGAAACCTTACATGCTCTCCCGGCGTAAAAACCACCCGGAAGCCACCGCGCCGGCCAATACGCCCGTCGAAATCGGCCAAGGGGATATGGGAAAAGCGGCGGTTGACGCGGGATCATCTATAACGACCGGACGCATATATGGAGGAACGATTTATTGTCGCGCAATAAGGCCCGCGATTTGGTCTTTACAAACCTTGCCCTTTCCTGTATAATCGGCTGATCAATTGAACACTTGACGCCATGACGGAGACGCGCCTATGGACACGGGGATTCAGCAAGCCGGGGAGAATGAAAGCCCGGCGCCGCCGCCCAATACGGACATCACTCCCGAGCGGATCGATTCGTCCCCGGTAGAGGACGCGCAAGTGGGCGCTTTGCGCCAATTTGGGTGGTACCGCGAAATATCTTTCGTCCCAATTCGGGGCGAAGTTTTTTTATTTTTGAAACCCAAAGATGCCGCGCAGCTTATGAGGAGTGTGACACCGTGTTTGAAAAGGTAAACCAGAACTTGGATTTTCTCAGCCGGGAGCGGGAAGTTCTCGCCTTTTGGAAGGAAAAGGACGTGTTTGGCAAGTCCCTGAAGCTTCGGGAAGGAGGGCCTAGCTTCACCTTTTATGACGGCCCCCCCACAGCCAATGGCAAACCCCATATCGGCCATGTGCTCACCCGAGCCATGAAGGATCTGATTCCCCGGTATCACGTGATGAAAGGGGACAGCGTCCTGCGCAAGGCGGGCTGGGATACCCATGGACTGCCCGTGGAGCTGGAGGTGGAGAAGCGCCTGGGCCTGGACGGCAAGGAACAAATCGAGTCCTATGGCATCGAGCCCTTCATCAGGGCCTGCAAGGAGTCCGTATGGAAGTATAAGCAGGATTGGGAGCGGATGAGCGACGCCGTGGGATTTTGGGCGGATATGGAGCACCCGTATATTACCTATGAAAACGAGTATATCGAGTCCGTCTGGTGGTCCCTAAAGCAGATCCATGAAAAGGGCTTGCTCTACAAGGGCCATAAGGTGGTGCCCTACTGCCCCCGTTGCGGGACCGCTCTGTCCAGCCACGAGGTGGCGCAAGGCTATAAAAATGTAACGGACGAATCCGCCTTTGTCCGCTTCAAGATCAAAGGGGAGGAAAACGCCTATCTGTGGGCCTGGACCACAACCCCCTGGACGCTGCCCTCCAACGTTGGGCTGTGCGTGAATCCCAAAGAGGAGTATACCCGTTTCCGGGTTCATGGCCAGGAGGCCATCATGGCTACCGCCCTCATCGGCGCCGTGCTGGGGGATCACGCCGCTGAGATAGAAAGGCTTGCGTCCTTCAAAGGGGAGGCGATCCAGGGCATGGAGTATGAGCCCTTATGGCCCGCACCTCTGGACAAGAAGGGTCATTTTGTGGTCTGCGACGGATATGTGACCCTGACAGAGGGCACAGGCATCGTCCATATCGCTCCCGCTTTCGGCGAGGATGACGCCCGGCTGGGCCGCGTCTATGATCTGCCCTTCGTCCAGCTCGTGGATGCCAAAGGCCAGTTTGTCCCCGGTACCCCCTGGGCGGGAAAGTTCGTCAAGGACGCGGATCCGCTGATTCTCAAGGATCTGAAGGAGCGGGGCCTTCTGGTGAAGGCGGCGGGTTATACCCACGATTATCCCTTCTGCTGGCGGTGCGATACGCCGCTGCTGTATTATGCCCGGGAGAGCTGGTTCATCCGCATGACCGCCGTCCGGGAGCAGCTTATCGCAAACAACCGCTCTATCAACTGGCTTCCCGCCAACATCAAAGAGGGCCGCATGGGCAACTTCGTGGAGAATGTCCTGGACTGGGGCATCTCCCGGGAGCGGTATTGGGGAACGCCCCTGCCCGTGTGGATCTGTCCGGAGGGCCATATCCATGTGATCGGCTCCGTGGAGGAGCTGCGGGCCATGAGTCAAAATGCGCCGGAAACCCTGGAGCTTCACAGGCCCTATATCGACGCCGTGACCATCGCCTGCCCCCAGTGCGGGGAGGAAATGCAAAGGGTTAAGGAGGTCATCGACTGCTGGTATGATTCCGGCTCCATGCCCTTTGCCCAGTGGCATTATCCCTTTGAAAACAAGGACCGGTTTGACGCCCTGTTCCCGGCTCAGTTCATATCGGAGGCCGTGGACCAGACCCGGGGCTGGTTCTATACCCTGCTGGCCATTTCCACCCTGGTCTTTGGCCGCGCCTCCTTTGAAAACTGCCTGGTGCTGGGCCATGTCCAGGACATGGAGGGCAGGAAGATGTCCAAGCATCTGGGCAATGTGGTGGCGCCGGAGGATGTGCTGGATGTTCAAGGGGCCGACGCGGTGCGCTGGTATTTCTACGCGGCGGGAGCCCCATGGCTCCCCAGCCGGTTTTCTCCGGAGGCGGTGTCCGAGGTGCAGCGCAAGTTCATGGGCACCCTTTGGAACACCTATGCCTTCTTCATCCTCTACGCCAACATCGACGACTTTGACCCCAAAGCCCACCCGCTGGAGAAGGCCGAATTGTCCCTCATGGATAAATGGCTCCTCTCCCGGCTGAACTCCTTGATCCAGACCGTGGACGAGGGCCTTGCCGCCTATAGGATCACCGAGAGCGCCCGGGCCATTGCCGCTTTTGTGGATGAACTATCCAACTGGTATGTGCGCCGGGGCAGGGAGCGCTTCTGGGGCAAGGGCATGGCTGGTGATAAGGAAGCTGCCTTCGTCACCCTGTACCATACGCTGGTGACGCTATCAAAGCTGATCGCTCCCTTTGTGCCTTTCCTGGCTGAAAACCTCTATCGGAACCTGGTTTGCGCCGCTTACGCGGAAGCGCCCATCAGCGTACACCTGTCGGACTTCCCAAAGGCGGATGCCTCCCGGGTGGACGCGGCGCTTGAAAAGAACATGGCGGCCTTGATGGAAGTGGTGTGGCTTGGCCGCGCCTGCCGCAGCGCCGCGAGCCTGAAGACCCGGCAGCCCTTGCCTGCCCTCTACGTGAAGGGTGCCGACTTTCCCGAGGAATTTGCCGACTTGGCCATGGACGAGCTGAATGTAAAGGCTGTCCGCTTTGTAGAGGACGCCCGGGCCTTTACGGCCTATCGCCTCAAGCCCCAGATGCGCACCCTGGGCCCAAAGTACGGCAAACTGCTGAACGCCATTCGGGATGCCCTGGCCCAGATGGATGGCGGGGAGGCTGTGGATGTCTTTGCCCGAGGGGAGACCCTCATGTTTGTCCTGGAAGGGGTGGATGTGGCGCTTCAGGAAGCGGATGTGCTGGTGGAGCCCGCCCAGAAGGAGGGGTTTGTGTCGGAAACGGATAACGGCGTCACCGTTGTGCTGGACACCAACCTGACCGAAGCCCTGATTGCCGAGGGTTATGTCCGGGAGGTGATCTCCAAGGTGCAGACGATGCGCAAGGAGAGTGATTTTGACGTGACCGACCGCATTGTCATCGCCCTGCGTACCGGAGATAGGCTTCTGAGGATCGTGGAATCCGCCAGGGCCGATGTGTTGGCGGCAACCCTGGGGACTTCGCTGGAGTCGGAAGCGGCCTGGGATGCCCCCTGGAAGGCGTGGAACATAAACGGCGAGGACGCTGAAATCGCCATTTGGAAAGCGTAAGCGGAGGGTTGACTTGCCATACGCATCCGTGATGATCCATTAAACGGGGAAAGAAGGAGCACAATTTCCATGGATACCAGCCCACAGCCCACCACCATTGACGCGTACATTGCCCAGTATTCACCGGAATTTCAGGCCCGGATGAACGTCCTTCGGGAAACCATCCGGGAAGTCGTTCCAGGCGCCGGGGAGAAGATTTCCTGGGGAATGCCTACATTCACCCTACACGGAAATTTGGTTCACTTCGCCGCCAACAAGGCCCATATCGGCTTTTATCCGGGTAGCTCCGGCGTTGAGCGCTTTTTGGATAAGCTCGCGGGGTTCACCACCACCAAAGGCGGCATTCAACTGCCCATGAACAAGCCGCTGCCCTTGGATTTGGTGAGGGAGATCGTCCGGTATAGGGCGGAGGAAAACCTGCGGCTTGCGGAGGAGAAGAACAAAAAGTAGGGGCGAGGGGACGATCATCATCCCATGAGAAAGGGGAATGCCATGTACATATCGACTTCCTGGCGGGATTTTTGCGTGCTGGATACAGGCGATGGGGAAAAGCTGGAGCGCTGGGGTGATGTATTGCTCCGGCGTCCGGATCCCCAGGTGATCTGGCCCAAGCAGCGGCCCACCCTATGGGCAAGGGCAGACGCTTCGTATCATCGAAGCCCCAAAGGCGGCGGGGAATGGGAGTTTGCCCGAAAACTTCCAGACCGCTGGGCCCTCACCTATGGGAATTTGAGGTTCTATGTGCGCCCCACCGGCTTTAAGCATACCGGGCTTTTTCCCGAACAGGCGGCCAATTGGGATTGGATGGGGGAAATTATCTCGAAAGCGGCGGCGGAAGGCAGGCGGCCAAATGTCCTGAATCTCTTTGCCTATACGGGAGGCGCCACCATCGCCTGCGCTGCGGCGGGGGCTTCGGTATGCCATGTGGACGCGGCAAAGGGAATGATTCTGTGGGCAAAGGAAAACTACGCCCTCAACAGGCTGCCCGAGGATCGGATCCGGTGGCTTTCCGATGACGCGCTGAAGTTCGTCCAGCGGGAGGCCCGCAGGGGAAACCGGTATGATGGCATTGTGATGGATCCCCCCAGCTATGGCAGAGGCCCGGGAGGCGAGGTTTGGAAGCTGGAGGACACGGTGTTTGACCTGGTGGACGCATGCGCTCAACTGCTGTCGGGTGCGCCCCTATTCTTCCTGCTCAATGGCTATACGACGGGGCTGCAGCCTGCCGTATTGATGAATTTGCTCCGGATTGCCGTGGCAAACCGGCACGGCGGCGCTGCGGAGGCGGAGGAGCTGGGGCTTCTCGTGGATTCGGGCGGCGTGCTGCCCTGCGGAGCTTCGGGCAGATGGTGGCGCCCGTGACCTGCTTTCGCGGCGTTTCCATCCTCTACTGCGATAACCATCTGTTGGTTGCCGTAAAGCCGCCCAATGTTGCCGCCCAGGCGGATGCGTCTGGGGATGTGGACATGCTTTCGCTGATGAAGGCCTATGTGAAGGAGGCCTATCAGAAGCCAGGAGCGGTTTTTCTAGGGCTGGTCCACCGTCTGGACAGGCCCGTCGGCGGGCTGATGGCCTTCGCCCGCACTTCCAAGGCGGCGGCGAGGCTCTCCGAGCAGCTGCGCAGCCATGGGATGGGCCGGGAGTATCTGGCCGTGGCGCAGGGCGCGGCGCCAGAGGAAGCTGCGCTGGAAGGCGTGATTTTCAAGGAGGACAAAACGCCCCAGACGGCGTCCCTTTCTTATAAACGGCTGGGGGCTGCCGAAGGCCTTTCGCTGCTATGGGTTTCCCTCGCAACGGGGCGGAAGCATCAGATTCGCATCCAATTGGCGGAGGCGGAGCTGCCCATCTGGGGGGATAACCGCCATGGGAGGGGAAGACCCGGGGAACAGATCGCTCTTTTTGGCGCACGGCTCACCTTAGAACACCCAACCACCCATCAGCGTCTTATCTTTGCGGCACAACCGCCGGTGCGCTATCCCTGGAGCGCGTTTGGTGATCTGGGGACGGCGGATTATCCACGATGTGTTGAGGAGCCTGAAAAACCAGCTGATCCGTGAAACGCTTCCATGGGAAGACAAAACTGGTGAGAGGCCGCGGCCATCACCGGCTTTGCCGTTTCGTTGGAGCTTCTCTTCTTCTCAAGAAAATTGCCGCTTGCGATCCCTGCCCTCTGAAATCGCGCTTTGTTCGATAGACACGAAGACCGCATCAACCCTTGCGTCCCCTGCACTCCGCTTTAGGGCAACACCGCACAGTCGCACACACCGTCTTTGCGGATCTTTTCGTGCTGCTCTATGTCGCTCTTGCGGTCGCCGTAGCGCTGCTACGGCTTCCTCCAGGCTCCTTGATCAGCGCGAAAATCTCTCGCAATGCCGGCGATGCTCCTTTGTGCGGCGCCACGTTGGTACTTTTCGCAGAAAGGCGGATCATGTTTTATGAAAAAGAGTTTTGCGCGAATGATATCTGTCGCCATTCTATTGACTGCGTCGCTGATGATGCTCATAGTTCAAATAGCGTTTGCTGAAGAGTTTGGTTGCATGGATGTTATTGCATTTCTAACAGAGCGAACAGGGAGAATCCCTACACAGTTGCGCCCATATGTACAACCGGTTTCCCTGGAGTCGGAAGAAGGTGCCCTGCGCGTACAGTTGATTGACGCGCTGTTCGTGGATGGGGCCATTGCTGTAGCATGGACGGTAGAAAATACTGGCAGCGAGCCGCTATATATCGCGAACGCAAGCAATATTGGTGAATGGCAGCCCATTTCAATCTGGTATGAAGGTTCAGGAGGAATCCTTGCTCCAGGGGAGGTGCGCAATTGCGGATACGCAGGTTATCTTTCAGGATGGCAGATGCCGGAGCATGAAACGGGTACGCACCTGCTCTCATTGTCTATCGCCGGCCTGCGGCTTCTGGGCGAACCGGTTTATTGGGATGAGACAGCAGCGCCAGCAGAGTCAGAACAAGAGCGCATTGCGAGAAATGATATTGTAGACGCTTTATTTGAAGAGGGGAAGGTTGTTATTGACCAATATGGAGAACTTCAACCGGGACATTTGCCAAAGGTGATATACTACGACACATACTCTGATACCCCAGCACGGGCACAGATGCTTTTCCAAAGCGGAAAGGCAGCGGAACATAGTCAGGTTACAATGGAGACACCTATTGTAATGAATAGGTCGAAACGATCCATCTTGCCGGATATGTCAGCCATTTCCGATGCATTTGAGGGGGAGATAACCCTCGAACGAGCTGAACTATCAGACGTCAAGTTGATTGTTGAAGCATCTTTTTCATTTCCTGACAAGGCATCTGCTCTTGCTTTTTACAATGCGAGGGACCGTGATGCGCCTTTTCCGACGCTGGTAATGGAATCAGACGGAAATAAAGATTTTTACGGAATGGTTAACGCTGTATTTGCTCAAGACGAGTTCAGCCGTATGACAGAGCCCGAGCATCAGGATAACGGCGCTTATGTTTGGCACTTCGTTTCTAAATATTGGTTCATCGTGCCAAACAAAAATGGGTATCAATTTGTGGTTGAGTAAAACCATCCCTTTGAAACAAGGCTGGCAAAACCAAAACATTTTCAAAACCTATTGACCACACTGGTCGGTCGTGCTATGCTAATGAAAACAGACCACACTGGTCGGTTCCGAGGGAGCGCTTTCGTGCATGAGAATTTTATAGCGCTGGATGTGGAAAAACGAGACAGGATCATCAACGAGGCAATGCGCGAATTCTCTGTAAGAGGATACAAAAACGCCTCGACAAATGAGATTGTCAGGAAAGCAGGCATCTCAAAAGGCGCACTTTTTCATTACTTCGCGTCCAAAAAAGAGTTGTTTGAGTTTTTGTACCATTACGGCGTCGGCTTTATGATGGATGCAATCGAGCCGGGAATCTGTGATATGCCGTCCGATGTTTTCGAACGCTGGATCGAATTTTCAAGGCTAAAGCTCAAAGTCGCGGCGCAGCATCCCGATTTAGCTGACTTTATGCAAAAAGCGTTCCAAGACGACGCCCCCGAAGCCAGAACGCTTTTGAAGGATGAGTTCAGCCGGTTTGCGGATAATTTCTCACAAAAAATCTACCGGGGCATCGACTTTTCCAAATTCAGGCAAGGCGTGGATGTTCAAAAGGCCTTGCAAATCATCTGGTGGGTGTTGGAAGGCTATGCGCTTTCGAAGCAGAAACAGATGGTTGATTTGGCGCGGCTGAGAGGTGAGGAGGGGTTTGACGCTTTGATACTCGAAATGGAGAGCTACCTTGATATGCTAAGAGTGTCCTTTTACAAAGAGGAATGCCAGGCGTAGTTCCTCGACAACAAAACATCGTTCTTGACCGGTTGGGCGGGAAACCGCTTCAAGATTGGGCTTTAGGGTGGGGAGCTATGGTAGACTGTGTCTGCCATAACCCCCGCCCTTTTGTTTCATAAAAGGAGGTAACGAAATGATGAGTCTCATGCAGGTTACCAATCTAACAAAAAAGTACGGGCAGTTTACCGCATTGAGTGACGTGAATATTACGGTGGAACCCGGCGAGGTCTATGGCTTCATAGGCCCCAATGGAGCGGGCAAAACGACCACAATACGCGTGCTGCTCGGCATCCTCAAAGCGACGAGCGGCGGCGCGACGATTTTCGGGAAGGATGTCTGGAAGGACGCGGTTGAAATACACAAAAATGTCGCCTATGTTCCCGGCGACGTAAACCTCTGGTCCAACCTGACCGGAGGCGAGGTGATCGATCTCTTTGTGCGGCTGCGCAAAGGAAACAACAGGAGCAGAAAAGAGGAACTGATCCGGCGTTTTGACCTTGACCCCACAAAGAAATGCCGAACCTACTCAAAAGGGAACAGGCAAAAGGTAGCGCTCGTCGCGGCGTTTTCATCCGACGCGGATTTTTACATTCTCGACGAGCCGACTTCAGGCCTCGATCCTTTGATGGAAAAAGTGTTCCAGGAGTGCGTGCTTGAAGTCAAAAAAACCGGCAAGGCCGTTTTTCTGTCGAGCCATATATTGCAGGAAGTCGAGCGGCTTTGTGACAAGGTAAGCATCATCCGTGAGGGCAAAATCATGGAAACCGGCACGATGAAGGAACTGCGCCATCTGACGCGCACAAGCGTATCGGTGGAAACAGAACGTCCCCTGGAAGGTCTGGAAGGCGTCCCCGGCGTACATGGCGTTCGCAAATCAAACGGCGGTTTGACATTTGCCGTCGATACAAAGGAGCTGAACCGTGTCGTGGCGCATCTGACCAACTTTGGCGTGATCAAACTCGAGAGCTCGCCGCCAACCCTTGAGGAACTCTTCATGAGCCATTATGAAAACACAAGGGGGTGACCGTATGTTTCAAAATACATGCTTGCTAAGCAGGCTTGTTTTTCGCCGTGACCGGCTACGCTCATTGCTTTGGCTCATTGGCGTAGTGCTTTTGGTCGTCGGTTTCGGCGGCGCCGTGCCGGGAATGTATCCGACTGAAGCGGAAAGGCTCGTCATGGCCGAAACCATGAAAAGCCCGGCCATGCTGCTGATGCTCGGGCCTGTATATGACGGCACGGGTTATCCGACAGGTGCGCTGTATTCAAACTTTATGCTGCTGTGGTCCGCCGCCATTATGGCGATCATGAATATTTTCCTTGTCGTCCGTCACACAAGGCAGGATGAGGAGCGCGGCCGCATTGAAGTCGTCCGTTCCTTGCCCGTCGGCAGGCTCAGCAACCTTTCGGCGGTTTTGGTTTCATCGGTCGTTCTCAACGCCGCTTTCTCATTGCTGATGGGCTTTGGCCTGGCGGCGCTGCGCGTGGAGAGCATGGGTCTCGAAGGTTCTTTGCTGTTTGGCGCGGCCTTGGGCGCGACTGGATTGCTCTTTGCCGCCGTGACCGCAATCTTCTGTCAGCTATGCGCCAGTCCCCGGACTGCCCAGTCGTTATCGTTCGCGTTTCTCGTCATCATGTTCATGGTTCGCGGCGTTGGCGATATGCGAAGCGAGGCGCTGGCATGCCTCTCGCCTCTGGGCCTGATCCTTCGGATACAGGCCTATGTCGAAAATCTATGGTGGCCGGTTTTGGCGATATTGCTCGTAAGCGTTGTTTTCGCGGGCATTGCTTTTTGGCTCTGCGCAATCCGCGATATGGGCGAAGGGATCGTTCCCGCCCGCCCTGGAAAACGAAACGCCGCGCCTTACTTGAAGAACGCGGGCGGATTGGCATGGCGGCTGCTCAGGACGCCGATCATCATTTGGGCATTGGTCGTTCCGTTGTTGGGTATGTCGTACGGTTCGATTATGGGCGATATGGAATCATTCATTTCCACCAACGAGATCTTCAAGGTTATCATTCCGGACGGCGACCCCGCCCGTTTTGTCTCCTTCTTGATGGTCATTATGTCTATTGTAGGCACGATTCCTGTTTTGCAGTTCATTCTGAAAGCACGCTCGCAGGAGAGCGGCGGCTACGCGGAAAACGTTCTGGCGCGTACAGCCTCAAGGCACAATCAACTGCGCGGGTATTTCCTGATCGCCCTTGCCTCAGGCGTTCTTGTACCGTTTCTCAATGCCGTCGGTTTCTGGGCGGGAAGCTTTCCGGTGATGGAAAACCCGATTGCCTTTACCACATTTTTGCGGGCGTCCATGGTTTATGTTCCGGCCATATGGTTCATGCTCGGTATCGCAATGCTGCTGATCGCTTATTTTCCGCGCTTTACCGTCTTTTCATGGGCGTATCTCGGCTACGCGTTCTTCATCCTGTACATCTGCAGCATGATGAAACTGCCCGAATGGCTGGGCAAGCTGTCTCCTTACGGGTATATCCCGAGGCTTCCCATCGACGAGTTCAACGCGGCTTCCGCTGTCATTCTGACGGCGATAGCCGTTGCGATGTTCGTGTTCGCTTTTATAGGGTACAGAAAAAGGGACATGGTTTTCGCGCAGTAGTGTGTGCGCACCTGGACGCCTACTACATTTTGTGGGGTAACGCTGTTTGCGAAAATGAAACTCTCGACTATCTTTACAAACCCGTGCCAGCCGCTATACGCCGCGGAAATGACTTGACAACCCCGCCAAGCCACGATGCAGAGGCCTACGAAAATAGACCGCAAAACTGAATATGCTCTTTGCCCCGCCACTGGAAAGTGAATGGACTGTCCTGTGTACGGTGTTGCAAGGGCAAATTTTGCGGTCAGGTCATTCTTGCCTTTCTATGCTTTGGATACTGGCTTTTTTTCGCCAGGCGCGTGGTATTCGTCGGCGCGGATGTCCGCGCCCACCACAGCCAGCACGGTGCGCACCATGGTCCGCAGCTCGTAAAGGAAGGTAAAATGGCGAAGCGAGGCCAGGTCATAGCGCATTTTTACGGGCAGCACCTTGTCCACATACGCCTGGTTCAGATTCGGCTCCCCCGCCATCAGCTCATGCTCGCCGATGGAAAAGATGCTGCCCTCCGAAGTGACGCCGGCGGGCAGCAACAAGGTGGCCATCATCTCGTCGGTATATCGGTCCACATACCTGGGCACCTCGGGCCGGGTGCCCACGAAGGACATGTCGCCGGTCACGATGTTGAGCAGTTGGGGCAACTCGTCCAGCTTCCATCTGCGCAGCACCCGGCCCACCCGCGTGATCCGGGTGTCGTCGGGCAGTGTCACCTGCAAATGGGCGCGATCCGCGTCGCTGACCATGGTGCGGAACTTGAAGATGCGAAACTCCTTGGCGTAAGCGGTCAACCGGCGTTGGCGGAAGAACGCGCCGCCCGGTGAATCCAGCGCCACCGCCAGCGCGATCACCACCAAAAGCGGCCACAGAACCGCCAGCAGCAGCAGCGAAAGCACAAAATCGAACACGCGCTTGCACACCAGGCTACCCCGGCGCCGGGCAAGACGGTCGTAATAGGGGCGCACCGCCTCGGTGCGCATGCGGTCGGGCAGGGAGTTCCAAGGCATTAAGCGCATTTTCTCATCCCCTTTATGCCATCATTTTCGCTTGTCGCAATCGCCGTGCTATTTCTGTTCGCGTATCGTCCTGCGCACCGTCATAAACACCTCCGCCGCCTCCATCTGGCATTGGTTGCCCCAGAAATGGGCGGCGTGACGCAGTGCCTCGGAAGAGCGCGGGTGCGGATAGGCGCGAACCTCGTTGGTGTAGCACTCGAAGGCGGCGATTTTCGTGTCCAGGGTGGCGGTGATATCGATCCAGGTATCGGGCGCGAAGGTGCGCGGATAGGCCCATTCGGTGCTGCTGGCCGTGTAAAACACATAAAAGGACTCGATCCACGGATCGAGCGGGCGGAACGCCACGTTGGCCGCCTCAAACAGCAACTGATGATCCATGTTGATATCCCCGCCAAACTGGCAATACACGGTTTGCGGGCGCACCCGCTCGGAGAGCTGCTCCAGGGGGGTGATCAGCTCGGTGAGGGTAAAGGTGTCCAGCTTTTGATCGGGAAAGCCCAGGGACACCACCTCGCGCACCCCCAAGACTTCGGCGGCGCGGCGCATGGATTCGTTTTGCCCCACATCCCGCTTGTAGCGAAGCGATTCGCTCTCACACATCACCACCGCCGTCACCGCGTCGCCCTGACGGACGTGGCGCACCACCGTGCCGCCGACGCCCAGCAGTTCGTCGTCCGGATGGGCCACCACCACCAGTATGTTGGCCATGCGATCACCTCATCGTATCAAAGCATCCCGACAGGCCGGCGGCGGACAGCGCCTGGCCGGACAGCGCGGTGCCGTCCTCGGCCTCCAGCTCGTGAAGCACCACCGCCCCCGTTTGGCAGGCCACCGCGATGCCGCAGCACGCCGGGTTGGGGCTGTATACCGGGCCTAATATCGCGCCTGGCTCGCCCAGCCCTGGCATGTCGGGCAACAGCGAGGCCGCCCAAACCAGGTAGCGCCGCCCGTTCAGGCCGGAAAACGCGCCGGGATAGGGCCGGGTCAGGGCGCGCACAAAGTCATACACTTCCTTGGCCGGGCGCTGCCACGAAATCTCGCCGTCGGAAAGCCGTCTACGCGGCAGCAACGGTTCGTCTGTGCGATTTTCCAGCGCCATGCAGGGCCTTTCCCCGGCTTCCAGCCGCCCGACCAACCGCAGCAGCATCTCCCGGTTGGTCTCGGCCACCTTGTCGTACACCGTTTTGCAGGTGTCGTAGGGGGTGATGTCAAAGGCGAGCTGGTCGGCGATCTGCCCTTCGTCCACGCGATCGTTCAGCCACATCAGGGTATTGCCGCCCCGCGTTTCGCCCCGGATGATCGCCCAGTTCACCGGTGCGCTCCCCCGGTTGTGGGGCAGCAGCGAGGCGTGCGCACCCACCGTGCCCAGGGCGGGCAGGCGCAGCAGACGGCCGGGCAGGATCTCGCTCCAGCCCAGCACCACCAGCAAATCGATGGGTTCGGCGGACATGATCGCATAGGCTTCGT
Source organism: Eubacteriales bacterium (assembly GCA_031550095.1). Lineage (GTDB taxonomy): Bacteria > Bacillota > Clostridia > Christensenellales > Aristaeellaceae > Avichristensenella. Next base: position 546 of record JAVBOX010000014.1, on the reverse strand, counting down.
CGCCCTTGATGGTATCCACCATGCTCACCGGCACGCCGTAAGCCTCGCACAGCTCGGCATAGGCGCGGGACCCGGCGGAGCGCTTGCCAAACGAGGCGTCCGACAGCGTAACGAAGCGGACGACGCGCCGGCCCGCCTCCAGCACGGCGCGAAAAGCTGGCAAACCCTCTTCATGAAAGCCGATCCAAGCGATAGCAACTGAGCGCATGCGCTTCTCCCTCTATGGCATATATTTATAGGACATATATTTATAGCATACACCATCCGATATGGTACTGCAGCCAGGTGGCTTTGTCAACTCTCCCCTTGCGGCAAAACTTTTCACGTGGCACCGCCATTCCTTGAGCGCGTCGTTGGGGACATCCGCCGTTTCCGGCGGCGTCCACAGCCCCAGCGATGCGCCGGGGGGCATCGCGCCAAAGCATGCGGCCAGCGGGACAAAAACCAAGCCCTACCGATAGCCTACCCCGTCAAATCCACTCCGTCAAGCCGGTTTTTGTGTCGTTCATGCGCTATACGCGTCGTTCATGCAAAATGGGTTCCATT
>JAVBOX010000110.1:0-30975 GCA_031550095.1 Eubacteriales bacterium | reverse complement strand
TTCGGGTGTGCTCGCATTCGATATCCACATGGACGCACATCCGCACCTTGCAGTACACACAGACGGAATGATCCATGCCATTACAGACAAATTGCCCGCATGAGGGGCAGATGCGGTAATGATCCAAGGAGACAAGGCAGCCCCAATGGCCGCAAGGCAGCTGTTTATGGTAACCAATGGACGAGGAGCGGCCGCAAATCTGGCAGATTTCACCGCTGTCCAGAAGGCTGGGCTTTTCCGCTTCCTCCAGTAGGTTCACGTGGGAAACAGCCCGTTCGGTCAGCATGAGAATGCCGGCTCCCCAGTTCTCCTCCACGATTCCATCCGGCGTATGAACGCGGACGATGATCTCCCCGTCAATGATGCCCGCCTCAATGGGGACATCCACATCCTTTGCCAGCGGGAAATCCTTATTCCTGACGATCAAATGGCCCTCCGCCACGTCCAGAACCCACGTCAAATCCGCCTGAGTAGACTTTGGGCCTCCAAGCAGGAGGATAAAAGCCAGAGCAAACGCGAGCGGGATGCGCGCCTTATTCATTGAAGTAGACATTCACGCTCATACCTTTTCGAATGATGTCCGTCGCGTCAAAATCGATGGTGACCGTGTATTGCGGATCCTCATTTTCCGCGCTGCTGAGGCCTGAAATGGAGACCACCACGCCCTTTATTGACGCTTCGTCATAGAAATTGGCCAGCTCAATGCGGGTCGCGTCCCCCACCTTTACACTGGACAAATCAGCTTCCGCCACCTCCACAGCCACCTGGAGCGCTTGCAGCGGATAGAGTGTGGCCAAAGTTTGTCCCTTGTTGACGGAGGCGCCTACAGTGGCGTCCACGGAGGCCACAATGGATGTTCGGTCGGCGATCACCCGGTTGGTGGGCAATGGGTTATAGGCTGTCGTACCCCCCACCGTCTCCATCAGCACGTCTCCCCGCTCCACGGTATCGCCTTCGGACACGTTGATTTTGTAAACCCAGCCTTCGGACGTGATGGATACATCGGCGTTCCGGGTCGTATCTCCGGATCCCAGCTTGGTCTCCGGCAAAAAACCCGCGCTCCTGTAGATTGAAACAGCGTCCCCCACAATCAGGTTTCCCTCCGTGACTTCCACCGTGTAGTTGCTGCCATCCACAGCGGTAACAAATCCCGCGCCCACCCGGCTGTTGTTGCTCCGGCTTCCCACATACACCTGTTCCCCTACATGGATCATATAGTTTTCATCCGCGATATAGGCGTATTTGGTATCCGTGTTAATCATGAGGCGGCTTGTAGGCTCCAGATACATCAGGGCTGTATATCGGCCCTGAATGAACTGAGCATCATCCCCCACCTTGGCACGCAGCCCGCGCACCGTGCCGTCGCAGGGAGCGTATACCTTTGTGGTGCCAAGGATTGCAATGGTTTGCCCTGCGGACACAAAATCCCCCGCCTTTGTCAAAACTTCATCCACCATGCCTCCAAAAGGCGCCGTGGCCGCGATAGTCTCCCCGGCAATCACATTTCCGGGCAGCATCAACGTCCTTCGGATATCTTCCCCAATCGCCCCTTGAACGGCGGCCAGAAGGAAAATCGCGGTTAAAACAACACAAAGTGCTTTACGCATAGGACTCATCCTTTCTCATTGCGGAGTTGTAAACCTCATCTCCATAATCGTTCCACCGCTGGGGCCGTCGGTCAATACAATGGTACCGTTCATTTTTTTTACCAGCTCCCGGACAACGCTGAGCCCCAGCCCCGCGCCGCCGCTCTCCCGAGACCTGGCGGCGTCCAGCCGGTAAAACCTGTCAAAAACATGGGCCTTCTCATCGTCGGGAATGCCGATCCCCGTGTCCTCAACGCGGACAGCCGCGAGACGGCCTTCCCTTCGGGTGGATACCGTGATCACGCCGTCCTCCGGGGTATACCGGAGGGCATTGTCCATAAGCGCCAGCAAAACCTGCCGCAATCGGTCAGGATCCCCGGCCATGGGCGCCGGTTCCAGCGCTTCGGAAATGCGGATCCCCTTGCGCTCCGCCAAGGGTCGCATCCACTGGACCGATTTTGCAGCCACATCCTGGGCGTCCATCGCCCCCATCCGCACGGTCAGTTCTCCCGCATCCGCCCTGGCCAGATCGGTCAGGTCGGATATGAGCAAGGACATTCTCTCGCTTACGCTGCGTATCGAGTCCAGATAAGGCGTATACTCCCCAAGCTCCGCGTCGGTGAGCACCTCAGCGTTCGCCCGAAGCGCAGCCACAGGCGTCCGCAATTCATGGGAGGCCGCCGCCACAAACGCCCGCTGCTTTTGAATGGAAGCGTCGATTGGCCGGATAGCGCGGCTGCTCAGGTAGAGGCTTCCCAAAACGATCAGCACCAGTCCGCCAGCGACACAGCCACCAAAGATCCAGCGGAAACGGCCACGGGTCGTCATCTCCTCTTCCCGGTCTTGCATGAGAAGGACCAAATTCTGGGCGCTCTCGGAACTGATCACCGTCGCCGAAACCCGGTACTTCTTTCCCTGGGCGCTGGTCAAAAGGTAATTGCTCAGGGTAGACGCCAATCGAGGCGCCAGGCGGTCTTCCAACCTGGCGAAATATCCCAGGAGGGGGCGCCGGTTTTCTGGGGCGGGAGAGGAATCTCCCGGGGAGGCGATCAGCCTTCTATCAAAAGTGATGGCCTCCTTTGCCGCGTCTTTTTGCCTGTCGCTCTGCCAAAAAGCATCCAGCTTTCCGCCTATTTCCTCTCGAATCTGAGCCGTGACGACGCCAATCCGCGCCTCATTCTCACCGGCTTCCCCCACAACGCGGGCCTGACCCGCGCCATCTTCCAAGTAGATCAAATACCGATCCGGCAAGCGGATATATACCGGCTTATCCGCGCTGAGAGCTTCATGCATCGTCGCCAGGGACCAGCGTGTATACATGCCCAGCTCGTTTTCGTTCTGAACGGCTATCATGCGCTCCGTCACCCCAAGAGCGATCATCGCCATGAGGACCAAAATGGCGCCGGACACCGCAACATTGATCAGCGTCAGGTTTCTTCCCAGCTTTCTGAGCATGGCAGCACCCCCTTTGCCATCAGCCATCCAGGCGGTATCCGACGCCGCGAACCGTATGTATGGCGCAGCGGGAACGAACCGCAGTCAAATGCTTACGCACAAAATGCACGTAAATGTCCAAGTTTCCCTCCTCCACAATGGTGTCACTCCATACCCTATCCAGGATGACGGCCCGTGGAAGAACTTGACCATGGTTGCGAAGAAGCAGCTCCAGGAGGCCGCCTTCCCGCCGGGAAAGTGTAGCCTGGCGATCCCCGCAGGAGAGGGTCAGCCGCTGTGTATCGAGCGTAAGATCCTCCACCCCGATGATGTCGGAGGGGTTCCAGGGGGCCTTGCGCCTGGAGAGAGCGCGGATTCGCGCCGTCAGCTCATCCATGGCGAAGGGTTTCACCAGATAATCATCCGCCCCAGCATCGAGACCGGCAACCCGGTCCCGAATGCCGTCCATGGCCGTCAGCATGAGAACGGGCGTGATATCCCGGGACGACCGCAGCTTTTTGAGCATGGTATCTCCATCCATCTCCGGCATCATGCGATCCAGGATGATCAGATCAAAGGGCCGCTCCGCCAAGGCTTCCAGGCCGGATACGCCGTTTGAGCACGCCGTTACCTCAAACCCCTCTTTGCGCAGCCGGTAGCCGACGGCCAATACCAAGTCCCGGTCATCCTCAACGACCAATATCCGCATGGGCACACCCCCTCCGGAGACAACAACGTGTTTTTAGGGTACGGTATAGCAACATCCCGCTTCTTTCCACTGGCGCGGAAAAGGCGAGCTCATGCCTTTACTCGTTCAGGTAGAACCAGGCTCGCTGTTGCAGGGCATACGCGGCATCCGCCGCCGAAGTGCGTCCCTCAAAAAAGTTCTCCGTCTCTGCAATCATGAAACCCATCAGCGTCTCATCGATGGTTGCCGGGGTGTCCACTTCATCGCATAATTGCCGCAGGGCATCCCAGGCCGCCTCATCGGGCTGGACGATCTCCATGGTAACCCCGCCTGGAATCATGAACATCTGGGTGCCCGTCTGGCTGCGCTCCACAGCGTCCGCAAACAGCTTATCCAGGGACGCTTTTGCCACAGGCAGCCCGTTCATCTGGTCGGATTCCTGCACATTGGCGGAGAATAACACCCGCATGAATTCCTTCGCCATATCGGGGCTTTTGGTCTTGGCGTTGATGCCCACGGATAGCCCCGGGGTATAAGCCCTTCCGCTACCGTCCATGGCAGGCAGGGTGATGAAGCCGCTTTCCCGGCCCCCGGATACGGAATAGGCCGTTGATAACTGCATCAGGCTCCCCACATCCATGGGGAGGAAAGCCACCGCGCCATTATAAATGGAGAGCATCTCCTGCACGTTAAACCCACCCATGCGGCCCCGGTTGCCGCCGCCTTGCGTGTTTAAGTTGGACATCTCGTCCTGTTGGCTGTACAGCTCATAGACGGTCTCCAGGAATGCCTGAAACTCCGGCGTGTCAAACTGAAGGCGATTGTCCCCGTCCCGGAAAGAGGCCTCACTGGCGGGATAGAGCAGGCGTAGCCAATTTTCAGGGGTTCGCGATGTAAAAGGCACTTGATCCTGGGCATAGTCCGCATAGGGAAGATCATCCAACATTTGAATGTTGCCGACCAAATTCTTCCTGCCCCAGAGAACCCCAAAGCTGAACTGGGCCGGAAGCAAATAGATCTTCCCATCTTTCGCGGTGCTGCCATTGACGATGCCCTGCAGAAGGTTCAGCTCTGGCACAAGGTCTGTTAGATCCATCAGAATGCCCTTGGAAGCGTATTTATCCATGGGCAGGCCATCCAGCACGATGATATCGCCGCCCTTTCCGGCCAAAAGATCGGTGTTCAGCGTCCGGATATGATCCTCCACAGGCGCCTCGCTGCCTTGCTCCATCTGGATTTGCAGGCTGACCTTCAGTTCAGGATGAAGGCGCTGAAAATCGCTGACCGCCTTGCGAAGGCGGCCGGAATTCCGCAGCGCCGTGATGGAAAAAGGCGTGCGCTCGCCCACGATGGCGGGGTCCAGAGGCGCGTAAATTGCGAGTACGCCGCTTTCGGAGGATCCAATCCGGATGCCCATCCGGGCGGCGGCGTTTCCGATATCGCCAAATCCGCCGCTGCTGCTCAAGAAAACAACCATGGACCCATCGGCCTGAACGCCAAAGTTGGTCAGGCTATAGCTGGGATCCCCCATTAAGGTACCGGTCAGCTCCATGATGTGGGTTTTCTGCCCATCTTCCATGGAGACCTGATACCCGCCTTCCCCGTCCAGAAGATACAGTGCGCCATTTGAGGTCAGGGCCATGCTGGTGGAATAGTTGGATTTCACGGGAATGGAGCGGAGCTCCTGTCCGCTGGCCAAATCGAACTCCACGATTTTTTCAGAGCCGACGACGAACAAGCTGGATTCAGTGGCGGCGAAGTTCACGGCGTCTTGCGTTTGAAGTTGCGTCACCTCCGCGCCGCTGGCGTCATAAATGGTCAGCCCGGACTGGTATCCATACGCCGCCAGCCGCTTGCCGCTAAGGGCTTTGGCCGTGGTCAGAATGGCCGGCACCTCAAAGCGGGCATCCACAGAGCCATCCGCGGCAAACCATATCACGGTGGTGCGCATGTTGTTGGCCCCAAACTGGAAGGTTTGACCGCCACCACCCTGGCCGCCATTTTGGCCCCTGCCACCCTGGCCGCCTTGTCCACCGCCGCCCTGACCGCTTGGCTGACCTCCGGCTGGCTGTTGGCTCTGACCGCCCTGGGCTTGGTTTTGTCCGCCTCCGGTCAAGGCCTGGGCAATGGAGGACAGGCCGGATATCTGGGCCATCACCTGCCCGTCCGGAGCGATATCGATGGAGGAGATGTCCCCTTCTTCAAATGAGAGCGGCAGCGCAGACGGCTCTTCGGACAGGTCGTGCCAGGTGAGCAGCGCCCATCCGCCTTCATTCTTCTTCGCCGCCACCACCACAGAACCATCCGGAGCAATGGCCATGCTCACCATGGACGCGTAGCCATCCGGCATGGAGATGACTTTCTCCGCGTACATCTTCACATCTTCCAAGATTGCCTGCTCCGCCACAGCGCCCCAAGTGGGCATCAAAAGGGCTAGGACCAATATCGTCGCCAAAAGAAAATGCCTCATAAAATGCTCCTTTCAACAATAAACCTCGATAACCAGCGTTCAGGAATCCTTCCTACCCGAAAAGTCGCTATGAATCCATATAGCAAAGCCGGAAGCGCCAGTATCCCAAGAGGCGCGGCAGGGGTCCAACCAGCACGGCCCGCAGCCCAAACCCCAAAGAGCGCGGCCACGCAGATGGTTCCGCCATGGAGAAAACGGCCAAAATCCCCGTACCTTCCATGTTTCGTTTCAACACGCTTTTCCCATGCCACAGGCATGTGATTGCCGCCACGGTCAGCGCTACGCACCAATCCGCCAAGCGATCCCAAACCATGTCGGGCCTGAGCGCTACGGACATGGCGTTTTGGGCGTCCGCTTGCCAATTGCCCTTGATCAAGTCCGACCAGAAGGAAAAGTCCGACCAGCGGGTGGGCAAATAGGCAGCCGGAATCGAGCGGGGGGACGGAACCAGGAAGATGACCAACACCGCAAGGCCGGCCAACAACAAAAGGCCCGATATCCAGACAAAAGCCAGCCGCCGATAGCGCTTCGGAAGCGTCAAACGATCCAACCGCAAATTCCGCCAAACTTCAAAGCCCTGCCCGGACAAAACCCGCACCACCCACCATAGCTCCACAAGGGCAAGCAAAGCCAACAAGTACGCGGGCACGGTGGTCAGAATCGACAACAGGCTTCTCTGATCCACATGGTCGTCCATCTCGCCGGAAGTGGAGATGGACGCAGTACGCATCCATTCCTTCGCTTGCTCCGTTGGGCTTTTCGCGCCCTCCGTGTTTACAAGAAACTCCATGGCCGAAAGCGTCAGGCTCTCCTGCCCGGCGGCGGCGCAGAGGGCTAGCCCACGTCCAGGATCCACCCCATAAGAGGCAAGGCCCACGACCGGCACAAACACCCCCCGAACGAAGAGATCGTTTCCCGCTACGGTGACGGTCCTGCCGACTACTTCCAAGGAGCCAAAGAGTGAAAGCGCGGTTTTTTCATCAATCGCGCACCCCTCATCATCTCCAAGGCCCGGCAACGCGCCGCGAACAACGGGCAGGTTCCATACCAGGGACGCGTCGCCGTCAATCCAGAGCACATCCACGCTGACGTTGCCATCCATATCCGACGCGAAAATGGATTGGGAGGGGGATTGGGCCCACGCGGCCACGCGGCCTCCGCCAGCCTCATTCATCTCGCGGCGCAGGCTCACCATGTTCTCCCGCGAAGCGCCCCCGCTCTGTTGGCGGTAGCTGATGCGCCTGCTGTTCCATAGGCCTTCCCGGGTAGTCAATGCGCTGACAGAGCAGCACCATAGCACCATGCCCAGCGCAAGCCAAAGGGTGCCTCGAGTCCATCGCAGCCACCTCACGTTTATTCCTCCGCCAGGCGCACACGGTCGCCGTCCTGGACATTCCGGTCCCCCCGCGCCACGACGGTATCCCGCTGAGAAAGACCTCCCTGAAGCGCCGCCCGGGAGCTATCCTGATCCAGGACAAAGACATCCACCCGGTGGGCAGCCATCTTGGCGCCCAAAGAGCTGTCCTGCTGTTCCACCACAAAGACGAAGTCCCCGTCATCGTCCGATCGCAGAGCGCTCAAAGGAATGATCACGTCATAGTTTTGGGTGCGCTTTCTCAGGCGCATGGTGGCCTTCACCCCAACGGAACCCGCGTCCCCGGGAAGCAGGAAGCTGGCCTCGTACATGCCCTCTCTATCCGTCATCGCCGCCAGAGAAAGAACCTGGCTTTGGTATACTTGGTCGCTCACGGTGATGCTGGCCTCGTCGCCAACGGCCATCTCCGCCGCCGAATCCTCGTCCACCTGAACCCGAAGCTCCAACCCGCCCGTCTGGTCGCTTAGCATCATGGCGGGGGAATTGGTGGGGGCCATGGCGCCCACGCTCACCGCGCCGCTCGTCACGCTGCCCGCCACAGGCGCCACAAACGTTCGAGCCAGGGGATCCCCTTGGGGATCATCCAGCAGGGCAAGGCAGTCCGCCACTTCCTGCTCCGCATCCCTCAGGGACTTTCTGGCTTTCTCCAGATCATCGGATTTCGTCATATAATCCCGGATGGTCGTATCGCTGTCCAGGCGCCGCTTCTCCGATTCATACTGATACCGGGCCGTATCCATGGCCCTTTTGGCGGTAAGCGCTTCCGCGCTTTGCTCCCCGTTGGCCACAGCCCTTTCATAGGCATCCACCGTTCGTTCATAGGCGGCCATAAGCGCGGCAACGGTCTGCTGCCGTTCCGCAAGGCGGGACAGCGTGGCCTGGGGCAAATCAGACGCAGCCCAATCCAAGGTTCGCTGCTTGGAATCCAAGGTCTCCTGGGCGGATTCCACGGCATCCCGCTTGGCCTTCACCACATCCGCGTAGTCCAGCCGAAACAATGGCTCCCCCGCTTGAACCAAGGTTCCCGTGGTCACATATACATCCAGAACCCGGGCGGAATCGTCCACAATCAAGGGAACGCTGACCGCCGCGCTGAGCGTTCCGGTGGCGGTAATCAGCTTTTCCAAGGCGCCCCGCTGAACGGAAGCGGGTGTTATGGTGGCGATCGTCATCTCCTGGAGCATGGTATTGGCCCACGTCAAAAGCGCCATCACGGCCAAAAAGCCCGCCAAGGCTTTTCCGGCAAGGGCACGGGTTTTTTTCCCTTTGGATGTCACCAAATCGGTATTTGGCGCGTGATCCGAGCGTGTCACGGGGTAATTCTCCATGAGGCGGTCCTCTCTTCTCTTGCGATGTAGCTATGTTCACAGGGCAGCGGCTATTCTTTCAGCCCAGCCATCTGGATGCCCCGGACCAAGTAGGATTCACAATAGAAAAACAGCAGCAGGGTGGGGAGCAGGGTGATGATGGAAGCCCCCATGGCCAGCTCAATGTTGGTCTCGCCGATCCGGGAAAGATAGAGCGAAAGGGGCCATTTATCCTGGGTGCGCAGGAATGTCATCGGCTGCTCGATGAGGTTCCAGTTGTCCAGGAAGCTGAGGATGCACAGGGAAGCGATGCCCGGAAGACCCAGCGGCAAGCCCAAGGAGAAAAAGATGCGTATTTCTCCGGCGCTGTCAATGCGCGCCGCCTCCACCAGTTCAAAGGGAACCGTCTGAAAAAATTGGCGCAGAAGGAACACGGCAAAGGTGCTGAAGATCCCCGGCAAAATCACCGCCCAAAGGGTATCCATCAGCTGAAGCCTGTCCAGCACCAGGAAGGACGGCACCAATGTCACCTGAAAGGGCATCATCATCAGGGCGATATAGCCCATGAACAGGGCGTTCCGAAGGGGAAAGCGATACTGGGCAAATCCCCAGGCGGCCAATGTGCCCACCAATACTTGGCCCACGACGATGGGCACCACCAAGGTCATAGAGTTCCAGAACATGGTCAGGAATTTAGGCGTATCGAACAGAAGCATCACATATTGGGTGAGGGTTGGCGCGGCAGGCAGCAGCGGCATGGCCGCATGGCCTGTTCCACCGGAGAGAATGGGGTTGATATGTTCCAATAGCTCCGTTTCCCCCATAAAGGAGGCGCCAAAGGTCATGATCAGCGGCAGCAACACCACGAGAGCCAGCGCCCATAGCAGGGCGGAGCGTACCCATCGCATACCCGGCCCTCCTTACGATTGGCTTGCGTCGATGCTCCATGCCCAGTTGAGCAGAACGACAAGGCACAGGATGATCAAAGAAGTAACGATTGCCGCCGCGGACAGCTTTTCGATCTCCAGGGAGGAAAACCAGTTGTTCAGCGTGTGCTGAATCAAATAAATGCTGCCATGTGGATAGTTTCCCGCCACCAGATAGGCCTCCCGGTACGCTTTGAAGGAGTTGAGCAGCGAAAGGACGGTCACCGTAAACAGCGTGGGCCGCAGGCAAGGCAGGGTGATGGAAAAAAACTGGCGTACCTCCCCCGCTCCATCCACGGACGCCGCCTCATACAGGGAAGGGGAGATGCCCCCCAGGCCCGCGATGAACAGCACCATGTCATAGCCGATATTCTTCCATATATAGCTGATGATCAAGCAGCCCAAAGCCCAGTCGGTTTTCATCCAGTCAATCTCCGCTTGTCCAAGGGCAATCAGGATATCGTTGATGAGGCCGTTCCGGTGGAAGAGAAGCTGCCATAGGAGCGCCACGGACGCCACGGGAATGGCCATCGGCAGCAAGAAGGAAGCCCGGAGTGCCCCGCGGCCCAGGACCCGCTTTGTCAACAGGAGCGCCAGCATCAAAGAGGAAGCCACCAGGATGGGCACGCAAAAGCCAATAAAGCGCCCCGTATTGAAAAGAGCCGTTGTAAACGATAAATTGGTGAAAATCTCTTGATAATAGGCAAAACCGGCGAATGAACCCGTAAATCCATTCGTAAAGGAGCGGGCAAAAGCGTCGCCAAAGGGAATGATGACAAAAACCAGACAGCCGGCCAAGCTGGGCAGGATGAAACAATAGCCGAGAAACGCTTCTTTCCTTCGAAGGAAATGCCGGGGCGCCGCCATTGATTTCATGCGATACCTCCATTTGTATGGCATCCAGTATATTGGATTAATCTTTAAAATAGCTTAAAGAATGAGCAACCAACCGAAAGGATGACAGCTTCACCGACGACACGCAACGAGAGAAAATGCAGACATGCGCCAGGGGGGCGCAAATCTTCGCAATCTTTCCCCTGGCGCAAATGAAGGTCGAGCGCGATGCTGGCTATCGAAGCTTCTCCGCCTGCATTTGAGCGCGAACGCACAGCTCTGCCGCCTTGAAGGCATGCTCCTGGGTCATGGCAGTCTCCGTGCGGTTCACACAGTCCAGAATCAGCTGTCCAAAGAAGGGATAGCCCACTTCGCCGCCCACGGCAAAATGCTGCTCGCCCTTTCCATTGACGAGATACACATGGTCCCCGGTTTGCTCCCGGCCTACATCCACATACTTGCGCAACTCAATATACCCTTCCGTTCCAAGGATGGTCATGCGCCCGTCACCCCAGGTGCTAAGGCCGTCTGGTGTAAACCAGTCCACGCGAAAAGACCCGGTGGCGCCGTTGTCCCCCACCAGCACGCAGTCGCCAAAGTCATCCAGCTCTGGATAGTCCGGATGATTATAGTTAGCGATTTGACTCCGCGCCACCGTGGCGTTTTTGGCACCGGTATAGAACAGGAACTGCTCGATCTGATGGCTGCCGATGTCGCACAGGATGCCACCGTATTTCTCTTTCTCAAAAAACCACTTGGGCCTGCTCCCCGGGCTCAGGCGGTGGGGTCCTAGGCCGATGGTCTGCAATACGCGCCCAATCGCGCCTTGTTCAATGAGCTCCCCCGCGTACATGGCGCTTTCCACATGTAGCCGTTCGGAATAATAGACCATATACTTTCGCCCGGTCTTCCGGACTTTTTCCTTGGCCGCCTCCAGCTGGGAGAGAGTCGTGAGCGGCGCCTTGTCGGTAAAATAATCCTTGCCAGCCTCCATGACGCGAAGGCCAAGGGGGCACCGCTCGCTGGTGACCGCCGCAGACGCCACCAGCTTGACCTCAGGATCCGCCAGCGCTTCCGCCTCGCTGGCGGCCACCTTTGCCTGTGGAAAGGCCTTTTGAAACCCACGAACCTTTTCAGGATCCGGATCATATACCCACTTTAAAGCGGCTCCCGCCTCTGTCAGCCCGTTGCACATGCCATAAATATGCCCATGATCCAGCGCCACCGCCGCAAAAATGAATTCTCCCGCCTTTACCACGGGCTTTGGCTTGCCCTTAGGGGCGTAATTGAGCCCTTCCACCGGCATTTCAAACCCTCCCCTTTCACAATATCCATACGAATGGGTACAGTATATCACAAAACGCGAACAGCGGCCTTCCAACGCATAAAAGCCCACGAAAAAAACGCTGTTTTGAAAACAGCGTTTGTGGTCTCCTTACCCATCATCCGCCGAAAGGCTGAAAGGAAGCCTGATAATTTGTCACTTTCCCTCGCTCACCGTTGTGGGAACCGCGTCCGCCGGAATGGGACAGAGATAGCCTTCCGCGGCCTTCTTCTCAAATTCCTTTCGCGCCTGAGTCAAAACCTCCGGGCTCTCCATTAAGTCAATGGCCGCGCCGGCGAGCACCTTTGCCGCGAAAAGAATCCCTTTATGACCAATTGAGGAAACCCCGCAGGAAACATGTTGCCAGGAATGGCCCGGGGCCCGGGAAGCATAGGTCAGTCCCCGTATCTGCGCCGTGGGCGTCACCCAACTCACATCCCCCACATCCGTGGAGCCCATGGATGGCTTGAGGGAGGAGAAGTACGGCATCACAAAGTCGTTCAGCGACGCTGTGCCTCCCCGGGTCTTTTCCGCCACGTACTCGGCAATCTCAGGGCTTTCCTGGCTGGCAAAACCCGGCAGCTCTTCCGCCTTGTTTTCATAGGTATCGATGAGCGCCTGAGCATATGCCCTTTCCTCATCCGTGTACGCGGGAACGCCGATGCTTTCCATGTTTTCATGAAGCAGCTTTTCCAGCGTGAAGTTTGGCACCGTGTTGGATACCCCATCGATGAAACGCGTCTGGAGCGTCGTATCGGTCATCATCGCCGCCGCCTGGGCGATCTTATCCACCCGCGCCTGCAGCGCCAGGGCATCCCTTACCTTGATGTCCCGCACCATATACAGCACCTGGGCTTTGGGCTGCACCACATTGGGGGAGTTCCCGCCGGCATCCGTAATGGCATAGTGAATCCGGCTTGTCATGGGCATATGTTCTCGCAGGAACTGGACGCCGATGTTCATCAGCTCCACCGCGTCCAAGGCTGACCGCCCCAGATGAGGATCTCCCGCCGCGTGGGCCGCCACGCCAGTGAAGTTGTACTCCTTTTGAATGCAGGAATTGCAGGTGCCCGTCGTCACCTCATTCACGTCATCCGGATGCCAGCTCAGCGCTGCGTCCAAATGGTTCCACAAACCGTCCCGGGCCATAAACGCCTTGGCGCCGGCGCCCTCCTCTCCGGGGCAGCCATAAAAGATCACCGTGCCCTCCCGGCCCGTCATCTCCAAATACCGCTTGACAGCTACCGCCGCGCCCAAGGACCCCGCGCCTAGCATGTTGTGGCCACAACCGTGCCCGCTTCCCCCGGGGACAAGGGGCTCCCGCTTCGTGGAACAGCCCTTCTGGGAAAGGCCGGACAGGGCGTCAAACTCGCCCAAAATGCCGATAACGGGCTTCCCATAGCCAAAGGCGCCGCAAAAAGCGGTCTCCATGCCCGCGAGCCCTTCCTCCACTTCAAACCCCAGCTCCCGAAGCACCTTGCAATACAATGCCGCGGATTGATACTCCTTCAGCAGCAGCTCCGCGAACTCCCACACCTTGTCGCTCACATGGCAGAGCAATGCCGCGTTTTCGTCCACAGCGGCAAGCGCACCTTTTTTCGCCTCACTCCACATATCAATACAACACCTTGCCTAAAAATTCTTTTGTCCTTGGATTTTGCGGGGCGCCAAAGATCTGGTGGGGGGTTCCGCTTTCCGCGATAACCCCTTCATCCATGAACAGAACCCGATCTGAAATCTCCCGGGCAAAGCCCATTTCATGGGTTACGATTACGCTGGTCATCCCCTCCTTGACAAGGGCCTTGATTACATCAAGCACCTCGCCAACCATCTCCGGATCCAAAGCGCTCGTGGGCTCGTCGAAAAGCATGACGTCCGGCTCCATCGCCAAGGCGCGCACGATGGCAAGCCGCTGTTTCTGGCCGCCGGACAGGCGGTTTGGGTGCTCGTTTCGCTTTTCCAGCAGTCCTACCCGCGCCAACAGGGCATCCGCCTTTTTCTCCATTTCCTCCTTGGATTTTTTCAGCAACATGATGGGAGCAATCGTGATGTTTTCCAAAACCGTCAAATGGGGGAAAATATTGAAAAGCTGGAACACCATGCCCATGCGCTGACGGTGCCTGTTCACATCCGCGCCTTTCGCCGTTATTTCAACGCCCTCAAAGAAGACCTTGCCCTTATCCGGGCGTTCAAGGAGATTCAGACAGCGCAGGAATGTGCTCTTGCCAGATCCGGATGGGCCGATGATGGAAATCACCTCCCGCCTATCCACATGCTCTGTGATCCCCTGGAGCACCTTCAGCTCGCCAAACCCCTTGTGCAGCTTCTCCACCCGGATTACCGGCTCTTGTTCCGGCGTGTTTGCGGCATTTCCCACTGTTTGATCAGTCACTGGTCTTCATCCTCCTCTCAAAAACGGCGACAACTTTGCTCAATGTAAATGTCAGGATGAAGTAAATCGCGCCGGCTATCATCAGGGGCTCAATGACCAGATACAGGGCGCCGGAGATGGTCTTGTACTGGGTCATGATATCCCCGACAAAGAAGGTGGACGCCAAGGATGTCTCCTTGATGACCATGATGAACTCATTGCAAAGCGCGGGCAAAATGTTCTTCACCGCCTGGGGCAGGATGATGCGGAGCATCGTCTGGGTGCCATTCATGCCTAGGCTTCGGGCCGCCTCCGTCTGCCCCCGATCCACGGCCTGGATTCCCGCCCGGACGATCTCGCTCACATAGGCCGCGGAGTTGAACACCAGCGCGATGGAGATGCTGGTGAACTTATCCCCTAGAAAAGGGAAAACCTCCGGAAGCAAAAAGTAGAAAAAGTAAAGCTGCAAAAGGAGCGGCGTGCCTCGGATGATTTCAATGTACACCATGGCGATAACGCGAAAGGCTGTAAACTTGGCCATGCGGAGCAGCGCCAGGAGCGATCCCAGAATCGCGCCAAAGAACACCGCAATGGCAGACAGCACAAGCGTGTATTTCACGCCGTCAACAAACAAGTAGCCATACCGGGTGATAACCTTAACGATATTCTCCAGCAAAAGGAACTCCTCCCCTTCTCGCCAATGTGAATTATTATACATGCAATTCCGGTAAATGTCAATTACAACTGCATAATTTCCTGTGATCACAGCGATTTTTTGAATATTGATGCTTTTGGCAAAAGCATATGCACTTGGCCGCATAAAAAGACGCTCGGTAATTTCCGAGCGCCCAGCAATCCATTTTCTAAGCCAGCTTGGACCGCTTTCTTCCTTGAACCGCCTGGAGCACCGCCTCTGTGGGATCCTCAATCTGCCGCGCCTTCGGCTGGGGTTTTCGCAGCGTTATGTTCAGCACCAGCCCGATGCTGGCCATATTCATGATCAAGTTGGAACCGCCATAACTCAGGAAGGGCAGCGGGATCCCCATCACCGGCATAATGCCGATGGTCATTCCAACATTATAGAAGATATGGAAAAACATCATGGAGAAAATGCCGATGATAACAAGCATGGCAAACTTGTCGCCGGTATTCATGGCCAAGGACAGCATGCGATAAATCAGGTACAGATACAGCACCAGAACGATGGCGCACCCGACAAAGCCCATCGTTTCACCAATGGAGGAAAAAATGAAGTCCGTATGATCCTGGGGAACGTAGTTCAGCGCACTATACGTTCCATTCTTGAAAAGCCCGACGCCTCGAAGGCCGCCGTTTCCAATGGCGATCTGGGAATTGGCAGCCTGATAAATGGCATCCGGGGATGCCTCGGCGGGATTAAAGAAGGAGAGAAGCCGCTGATAACGGTAGGAGCCCGAGTCCCGCATAATCAGCACAATGGGGATGAGCAACGTAACGCCGCCGCCAAGCAGCGCACCAATGATCCGCAGGCGCATGCCGCTCATGAACATCATCGTCAAATAGAACACCAAAAACACCATGACCGTGCCGAGCTCCCCCTGGACAAGGATCAACGCCACCGGAATGATCATGATCACTCCCATGGTCACAAACTCCCGGAGGGTGGTAACCGGGTTATCCTTCCGGGCAAAAAACTTGGCAAGGTGCAAAATGACGGCGATTTTCGCGAACTCCGAAGGTTGAAGCATATATCCGGAAAAGAGGTCAAACCAACCCGTTACGCCGGAGGTGGTCTGGCCTATGGCAAGCACCATCAAAAGCAGGAGCAGGGACAACAGGTAAAGCGCCCCAGAAAACTTTTGGAAAAAACGGTAGTTCAAGGCAACCATGCCGATGATGGCCAAGGGGCTGACAATCAAAAACAAAGCCTGACGCGCCCCATAGGTGGAATTGGTGATGCGGGAAAGAAGCGTATCCACCAAAAGGGTTTCGCCTGTATAGGAGTAAGTTGCCACCGTAATGGCAAGGACGCCATAAGCCGCCAGCAAATAGGCGACGATGGTCAACGGCCAGTCAAAGTGCTGGCGCGCTTTTCGCTTTACATCCGTTGAAATGGTCAATCTACATTCCTCCGAGGCTTATGTCAGTTTGCTTCAGGGCTTGCAAAACGCGCCTGCCCAAAAGACGTTTGCCGCTTCAAAAACGCTGCATTCTGCTTCCCTACCGCCGACGAAACCCAAAAAGGTTGCGCTTATCCTTGGAAGGCGCGTCCAAGCGCCAAGGCCGCATCGGTATCTTGCCGTTTTCAAGCCGGTTCAAGAGATTCTCAATGGCCATCGCGCCGGGAAACCCGCCAATGGCAGGCAGCTTTCTCAGGGTGCAGCGGGTGATCTCATCATCATCAGGAATGGCGGCAAACACGGGCATATCCAACACCTGGGCGCACACCTGGGTATCGTATTGAAGCCCTTCATCCACAAAATCAGGCCGAATCCGATTGATGACCACCAGGGGAGCCGGCATGTCGAGCCGCTGGAGGAGGCCCGCCACCCGGTCTGCGTCACGAAGGGCCATATCGTCCGGCGTGGTAACCAGCAGCGCCTGATCCGCCGCCCGAACCGCCGCCGTAAACCCCCGGCCGATGCCGCTGGCCGCATCCAGAATCACATGATCAAAATCCACGCGAAGGATCTGTGTCAGCTTTTGAAGCATCGCTTCATCAAGCTCCTCCGTATCGGAAATCTGCCGCGCAGCAATGATCCGCATGCCTGTTCGCTTGTCTTCCACCAAGGCCTGCCGGGGGGCGCATAGGCCTTCCAGCACATCCCCCAAATCAAAGACAATCCGATTTTCCAGCCCAAGCAGCATGTCCAGCCCGCGCATCCCCGTATTCATGTCCACCAGGGCAACGCTGTGGCCGTGGGTCGCCCAAAGAGCGCCCAGCGTGACCGTCAAAACGGATTTTCCGACGCCTCCCTTGCCGGAAACGATGGTTAGGCATTTTCCATCCATTGCGCCTTTTACATTCCTTATTGCACCAGCGCGTTTGGCGCCGGCAAAATTAACGCGGCGTTCTCTACCTTTGAATCCAAATAGTACTCGACAATGTTTCTGGCGGCCACGGAACTCCTCTTCCCAGAAAATCCATACGGCACATAGACCACCACCACGATTTCCGGTTTCTCATACGGGGCGAAGCACACAAACCAGGAATTTGATTCGATATCCAGTTCGCTTTTTTCCGCCGTCCCCGTCTTGCCTGCGATTTGCTCTATATACTTCCAGTCATCAAAAAATTCGTTTGCCGTACCACCGTCATTGATAACGTCCTTCATCCCTTCCTTGATGGCGGGGAGAAAATCCTGTATTTCTTTTGAAAGATCATTCACAAGCACAGGCTCCGTAAACTCGTTGACGGTTTCCCCGTTAGGCGCGATGATGCTGTCAATAATCTGTACATCATACACATAGCCGCCATTGGCGAGGGCGGCGATATAGCGGGCCATGGCGATTGGGGTCGTCATGGTGATTCCCTGACCGATGCCGGTCATGATGGTGTTCGTTCCGCCCCATTTGATTTCGTTGAGCAGCAAAACGATATCCCCCACGACGCTCTGCCTGTACGCCATATCCCGGGTCATCCCCAACTCATTCATGAGAATTCCACGTATCTCCCGCACCCAGGTCTGCTGCTTTTCACCCTGGTCCGTCACGCACGCCATATCCATCAGGCCTTTGATACATTTATCCAGCCGTGATTCGCTGTAGCTATACTGCCATGTCTCGCCCACGTTGCGCAGGTGCTCCTTGAGCTTCGCCTTCACCTGCACAGGATACCAGGTGGCCTGATCATACCCGTTGATGGGCTTTGTGCTGTCATATAGGGAAATCTGGCTGCCCACGACGCTCGTGGCCTCATTGGGCAGATCGATGTTGGTTTTGCTGGTCAGCCCAAGCTTCGTCGCGTATTCGTAAAGAAGCGTTCCATCCCCATTGTTACCCAACTCAGCCGCGATGGTATAAAAGAAAAAGTTGCATGAGTGGCTTAAGCCTTGGACGATGGTCTGATCCGCATGCTTGTATTCATAATGGGGTTGAATCCAGCAGCGGGGCGGGTTCACCGTATCGTATTTGGTAAAAGGCCCGCCGTCGGAAATGGTCTCCGCAAGCGTCAGCTTTCCATTGACCAGCGCTGCAAGGGCTGTACACATCTTGAACACCGAACCAGGCGTATCCGCCGCGCGAATGGCATTGTTGAACAGAGGGTTCCGCTCGTCCTTCAGCATGCGAATCCGCTGTTCATCGTCCATGCCGATGATGAAAAGGTTGGGATCATAGTTGGGAAAGCTGGCCATGGCTTTCACGCGGCAGTTCATATCCAACACGACAATGGCGCCGTTTTGCGCCATTTTAGGCGTCTGCCCCCTGGCTTGGTATTCCGTCAGCACTTCCTTGTTTGTTGACAGCCAGGATGCTTTTTTAATCTCATTTTCTTCATAATCCCGAATGGAGTTGACAATTTTATCAAGCTCCGTCTCCGTCACCTGCTGCAGGGAGGCGTCGATGGTGAGCTTGACCGTGTTGCCGTCGGTGGGGTCCGTCTGCGAGAGCTGCCGGATCTTTCGGCCGGATCTATCGATCTCCACCACCGACTTGCCCCGGCGCGTAGCGGAGTTGCCAGTCAAATACTGCTCCAGGGAGCGCTCAACCCCATCCAGGCCGATGGTATCGTCCCGCTGATAGCCTTTGGCCAGATATTCCTGCACTTGCGCCTCGCTCTGCATTTTGCCCGTATACCCCAGCACATGGCAGGCAAGCGTTCCCTTGGGATACACTCTTTGGTTCTGAACGCTGATGGACATGCCGGGCAAAGCCACCAGGCGGGTCTCAATCTCAATGACCGTGGACCATGACACATCCTCCGCCAGCGTAATGGGCATGGAGTTAAACGCGTTCATTTGCATTTCCTGCCATACCGAAAGAACCCGCATCTTATCCTGAACCGTCAGCTTCTGATCCTCCGAGAACTCCTTGTCGATCTGATGAATCTGATAGTTTGAGCACAGGCGCTCATAAATCTCGCCGACGTCATCGGAAAACACATAAAAGTTGGACCGGAACATCTTCTCCCGCTTTTCGGCGACGCCGGGGTCCTCCGTCTTTGTGTCAAAAATCCATTTGCCGTTATCGTCGAGGTTCATCCAAAAATCAAATTTTACATCCTTGCCTTCCCTTTTGAGCAGCTGAATAACTTCCCAAATGGCCTTGGAATACTCGCCATTCTTATCCTGGTTGCTGGTAGGGTCCCGGTAAAACTGGATGTTGTAGATTTTTCTGGAATACGCAAGAAGCGCTCCATTCACATCCAGAATCTGCCCGCGAGCACCCCGTTCGGTAATCGTCTTGGTCATGGTGGACTCGGCAATCGCGCCATAATCATCCCCGCCGCGGACCTGCAAGTTGGCCAGGCGAACGACCATCAGCATAAATCCAAGCACAACAAAAAGGCCCAGCGTCCAAAATCTCCAATTTACCTTGATCATTCTTCTGTCCTCCCCTCAACCGGCAAAACGCCGATCGCAGGCCAGTTCTCCACTGCCCGCTTTTCTATTTCCTTATTGGGGTCTTTCATTTCTTTCGCCGCTTTTTCCTTTGGCTTGCGCATCAAAAGCCCATACCCAACAGGGATGAGCACCACCGATAACAGAAGCACCTCGACACCCGCGATGATTACCCGGAAAAAATGGGAAAACCCAATCGTTACCCCGGTCAAGTAGAAATAAGCAAGGTAGACAAGCTCTTTGGCCGCCCCAAAAATCGCGACGCCCACCATCGGCGCGAATTGCTTGATCGTTCGTTCCAGCCCGCGGTTGCCCACCTTGTGAATTTTGCCAACCCGAACGGCCACATACGCGCCCAAGGCGCCGGCCACCACGCAGATGACGGATGTGAGGCCGGGCAGGTCCCCGCCCACCACCTCCAGCACCAGCGCCTCAAAAAAGCCCGCCATGACACCCGCATAATAGCCCATGGAAAAGCCGATCGTGTAAAGCGTTATGCTGATCAAATCCAGCATTACGCCGTTTACCTTAAAGTAGGGAAGGATCGTGCATTGGATCAGATAAGCGCCCAGCAGCATGAGCAGCGAACGGAAGGCCTTGCGCACTTAATCGCCCTCCTCCGCCATCTCTTCCGCCATCAGCTCGTCAAGCTCGGGATTTGGCGTCGGGCTGGCCCCAGGTTCCAGGGTGAAAGCCGGCCCATCAGGCGACAAGCTGGCTGTGCCGCTCCCATCAGAGGGCAACCGAGTTGCCCTTGGCGGCGGGGTAACCGCGCCAAGGTTGGGGTCATGAACCTGCTCGCCAATCACCGGAATGGGCCGCATGGTATCCAAAGGCACCGGCACATACCGGATTTGGCCGTCGTTGGCGTTTTCCGGCATATCCTGTTCTTTCGCATCGTATAGCAGCACCATAACTTCTTCCAAATGCATAAAATCCACATTGGGCTCGATGACCACATAGTGCTTGTTCTCGTCCATATAGCGGGTGCTCTCCCGGACAACGCCGATCTCAAGGCCTTGGGGAAACGGCATTCCAATACCGCTGGTTACCACCAAGTCGCCAGGGCGGGGCGAAAGATCCACGGGCAAGTAATACATCCGGCATGTGGGTTCATCTCCGATGCCCAAAGTGCCCTTGACGACGCCCTGATCCCGGGAGCTCTGAATGATGCCCGCGACGCCTGCCCGGCTATCAATAATGGATATAACTTCAGCGGCGGTGTCATATACCTTATAAATATAGCCGATCAAGCCTTGCACATTGACAACGGCCATGTTCTCCTTGACGCCATCCCGTGCGCCCACATCAATGGTGAACATCTGAAACCAGTTGCCCGTCTCCTTGGCCGTCACATGGGCCAAAATGGGGGTGAGTTCTTTTTCCCGGTATTTGGAGGATTCATCCCAGAGAAGTTTCAGGCGCTCGTTTTCCTCCCGCAGGGTTTGGTTGAGCAGCGATTCATACACCATCTTATCGTTTTCAGCTTTGAGCTCATTATAGGCAATTTCGATATTTTCCCGGAGCTTTACCTCACGGAAATAGCCTGAAACAGCGTTTCCCGCCCAGGCAAACGCGCTTTGCAGCGGCTGCATCGCCGCCGCGACGATCCGGGAAGGAATCCGCACAATGTTTTGGGGAATGTAGGTTTGATCCGGAGCCAATTTTTCCACAAGAACCAGCGCAAGGGAAACCACGAGCAGAACAGCCGTCATTCCCATTGCAAGCAGCTTAGGCCATCTCTTCTTCTTAAATGACTTCTTGGCCGGTTTATGAATTGGCTTATCGATGAGCCTTTTTTTCATTTTCACCTCGCGCAGGGGCTCACTCAGTCAGCGGATGATTCTTGCCGATGCGGCCGAGGAGCTCTAGATTGCTCGCTAGATAGCCGACTCCCAATGCCGTGCAATCAACAGGGTTTCGGGCTACCTGTACGGGAATGCCCGTTTCCGCGGCGATGAACTGGTCAAGACCGGGCAACTGAGCGGCGCCACCGGTCAAGTGGATGCCGGTGCGCATGACGTCCGCGCCTAGCTCAGGCGGTGTGCGTTCCAGCACCCAGATGATCGCGGATAAAATATCCCGAAGAGGCGCCTGTAGAGCCTCATAGACTTGGTCGCTATCAATTTCCATGGTCTGCGGCAAGCCCGTCA
The DNA here is from genome assembly GCA_031550095.1 of Eubacteriales bacterium. GTDB lineage: Bacteria > Bacillota > Clostridia > Christensenellales > Aristaeellaceae > Avichristensenella. Next base: position 8,967 of record JAVBOX010000110.1, on the reverse strand, counting down.
CCAGATCACGGCCCCGGAGCATCGCCCGCTGGGGCTCCTGAAGCGGAAGGGCATTGCCAAGGTCAATCTTCACATCCTCACTGGTGCGATCGCCGATGAGCATGTTCTTATCCCGCTTTACCAGCGCCATGACGGCATCGTCCATGGCATTTCCCGCCAGCCGCAGCGAGCGGCTAACCACCAAACTGCCCATGGAGATGACGGCCACCTCCGTGGTTCCGCCGCCGATATCCACAATCATGCTGCCCACGGGCTCATAGACGGGCAATCCGCATCCGATGGAGGCGGCAATGGCTTCCTCCACCACGTGGACCAGCCGGCCCCCCGCGCGATGCACGGCTTCCTCAACGGCGCGCCGTTCCATGGAGGTTATCTCCGCCGGAATGGTCAGCACCATCTTGGGGCGCCCGATGAAGTTGACGCCGATAGCCCGGCGGATGAAATAACGGAGCATGATCTCCGTCATGTCAAAATCCGCGATGACCCCTTCCTGGATGGGGCGAACGGGCACATATCCCGCCGGCATGCGGCCCAGCATCATCTGGGCCTCCTGTCCAACGGCGCTGACCTCGCGCTTTTTATCTCCGCGTACAACAACGAGGCTTGGCTCGCGCAACACAATGCCGCGGCCCGCCACATAGAATAGGACGTTGTTCGTCCCCAAATCAATGCCTATATCCGGCGAAAAAAAACCCATCGGTTGCTCCTTAAAATGCCAAGAGTGATCGAGTCAGTGCCAAAGGGAGGCCCATCACATTATGTGGGCAGCCTTCCACCCTGTCGATGAACATGCCCGCCATGCCCTGGATTCCGTACGCGCCGGCCTTTCCCATGGGTTCTCCCGAGACGATGTAGCGGGCGATGTCCTCATCGCTGAGGGGAACGAAGTGTACGCGGGTCATATCGCTTCCGGTGCGGACCGCGCCCTTGTATATGGCGCAAACGCCGGAATAAACCTCATGCCAGCGCCCGGAAAGCTTTCGCAACATCCTTGCCGCGTCCTGCTCGTTCACAGGCTTTCCCATAATGTCCTCGCAGAAAACGATGGTATCCGCAGCCAAGACGATATTGTCCGTATAACGAATCGCCACGGCCTCAGCCTTGCGCCGAGCCAGTGTCAGCACAGTATCGACAGGCTCTCCCGAATAGGATTCGTCCACATCGGCCGCATCCACGAAAAAAGAGACGCCCATCCGCGCCAATAACTCGCTGCGCCGAGGCGACCCGGAGGCCAGAATAATCGTGCAGTCTGCCATTGCACATACCTCGCCAGTTTATTGTATCAGATAGTATAGCACATGAAGAAAAAATTTGCACGGGAAAAGGCTTGCCTTAATTTATCAACGGATGGGAAAGCATAGGATAAGTTAACTTTTTTTCACCGAAGGGACGGGCCATGACATGGCAACGCTGGCCAGGCAAAACAGCGCGAACGGGGGGAAGACGCGCAAGATATACGCCGCATTTGATATGCTTTACCGCTCCAGCATCGCCCTGGCATGGGCAAGCGCTGTCTCGCCACCTCCCAGCATCCTGGAAAGGACTTCCGCCCTCCCATCCATATCCAAAGGGATCACGGTTGTCCGGATGCCGCCGTCCTTTTCATGCTTTTCAACCAAGTATTGGGCGTCGGCAATCGCGGCGATTTGAGGAAGATGGGTCACGCACAGCACCTGGCGGGCCGATGCAACCCGCTTCATCTTTTCCGCCACCACCTGGCCCATCCGCCCGCTGATGCCGGTATCAACTTCATCAAACACCAGCACGGGAATGCCTTCGTTTTCCGCCTCAATGCACTTAAACGCCAGCATGATGCGGGACAGTTCGCCCCCCGAAGCCACCCGGGATAAGGGGCGCAAGGGCTCGCCCTTGTTGGCTGAAAGGAGAAATTCCACAGAGTCCAGACCATCGGCGGTCAAAGAGGCGCTTTCCGAAAAGGCGATCTCAAACTGGGCGCTTCCCATGCCCAGCTCCGAAAGTTCCGTCAAAACCCGGGCTTCACAATCCTTCGCCAAGATATGCCTTGCATGGGAAAGGGCTTTCGCGCTTTCCTCCAGGGCGGAGCGAAGGGTCTCTTCTTCCCTTTGCAGGCCATCAATGCGGGCATCCGCGCTTTCGCTTTCGGAAAGCTCCTCTCTGGCCCGTTCCCGATAGGCGATCATTTCCCCCGTGGTGGCGCCATATTTTCGCCGCAAGCGGCTGAGCAAATCAAAGCGGGCCTCGATTTTATCCAAGCGGGCCGGGTCGCTTTCCGCCTCGTCCCGAAGGGCGTCCAAATCCCTGGAAACGCTTTCCAAGCTATACACAGCCTCGGCGATCTGCTCATAGGCCTGGGCAAAGGCTTCCCCATACCGGCTTACGGAACCGATGGCTTCCAGGGCGGTGCGAAGCGCGTCCAGGGCGGAAGGCGCGTCGTCATCCATGCCCCCGGAAACGCAGGCGTATGCCTGTTCAAGGGCTCCCCTTATCCGCTCCGCGTTCCGCATAACGGATCGCTGCCGTTCCAGCTCATCTTCTTCCCCCGCCACCAAGGCAGCGCCGTCCAGCTCGTCCACCTGAAACCGGAGCATATCCTCCCGCCGCGCCCGCTCCAACGCGCCGCTCTCGGCGGCCGATAGCGACTTCTTTACCCCGTGCCATTGTTCATAGACCCCTTTCATGGCGCGAACCGCGTTTCGGTGAGGTTCATTCCCCATGGCGTCTAAAAATCCCAAATGCAGGCCTGGGGTCAACAAGCTCTGATGGGCATGCTGGCCATGGAGATCTACCAAAAGGGCCGTGATCTGCTTGAGCTGCGCCAGTGGAACCATTACCCCCGCCACCCGGCATACGCTGCGGCCGGATTGGCTCACCTCCCGCCAAATTGGCAAAAGCCCCCCATCCACCTCCAAGCCCATCTCAGAGAGAAACGCTTGAACGGCGGGTAAACCCGATATATCAAAAACCGCCTCCACCCGCCCGGATTCCGCGCCGCCGGCGATTCGATCCTTATCCGCCTTGCCGCCAAGGACGAAATCGAGAGACCCTACGACGATGGATTTCCCCGCGCCGGTCTCGCCAGTCAGCACGTTAAAGCCCCGCTGGAATGCGACCTCCAGCCGGTCAATCAGCGCGATATTGCGTATGAAAAGCTCTTGAAGCATCAGCGCATCATCCCTTTGAAGCGATCAGCCACCGTCGGCGCACACTCCGCGTCCCGGACAATCACCAGGATGGTGTTGTCGCCCGCCAGCGTCCCAACTGTTTCCTTCCAGCGCATGGTATCCACAAGCTCTGCCGCCACATGGGCACTGCCGGGCAGTGTCTTGATGACAAGCAGGTTGGCGGCGATGTCGATGCTCAACACCGTCTCCGCAAACACGCGCCGAAGCCGTTCCGCCAAGCCCTGTTCCGCCTTCTCGGCGACCGCGTAGCGATATGCGCCCTGATCCGTGAGCACTTTCAGCAGACGAAGCTCCTTAATGTCCCTGGATACAGTCGCTTGCGTCACGGCATATCCCTGGGCGCATAGAATCCCCGCCAGCTCCTCCTGGGTTTCGATGGCGTTATTCTCAACGATTTCAAGAATCGCGCGATGCCGTTGGGTTTTCATTGCCATCCATCCTTTCTTTGGGTCGTGGCTGCTCGGTCTCCAATGCAACGCCCCATCGTGGGTGTTGCCCTAAAGCGATTCATCGTCGGGCAGCTCGCCACCCCATTTGGATAGCTTGCCCCGCAACAGCCTGAAGAAGCGGTCTTCCTGAAACCGCACAAAGGGCAACATTTGACCGGACCGGCAAACATGCAATACGGCCCGCTCGCGCAGAATGCGGCTGTCCGCCCCATCCACCGATAGCAGCATGCCGCCATCCTCCCCCCTGGGCCGAAATTCAGCCCGCACCTGGGAATCCGCGGAAATCACAAGAGGGCGGCTGGAAAGGGTATGGGGACATACCGGCGTCAGGATGATGGCTTCCAGGTCAGGGGCCACAATAGGCCCGCCCGCCGACAAGGAGTAGGCCGTGGAACCCGTGGGGCTGGCGATGACCGTGCCATCCCCGGCGTATCGGACAGCCAAAGCTCCGTTTACATAGACGTCTGTCTGCACAACCCTGGTAAAGCTGCCGCGGGTGATCACCACGTCATTCAACGCGGTATAGTGGGCTGTATCCCCCTCCACCCAAGTATCCAGGAGCATGCGGCGCTCCAGATGATAGCGCCCTTCCGCCAGGCGCTGAATGGCGTAATCCAGCTGCTCCGGCGCACACTCCGCTAAAAAGCCCAGGGTGCCCAGGTTGATTCCCAGCACGGGCCGGGTGTTGCGCCCCATGGATCCCAACGCGTGCAGAATGGTTCCATCTCCGCCCAAAACCAGCAGGGCGTCCGATTCTTCGATCAAAGCATCCATGGAGGCGGCAGGACATTCTCCGCCGAAAACCGCCGACTCCGCCTGCAAAGAAACCCCAACCGTCTCACACGCGGCGGCCACATGGGGCACAAGCGCCATGCCTTCCGATTTCATGGGGTTTAGCAGAAGGCCAAGTTTTCGTATTTTCATCCACTTTTTCTCCGATATTATACCATTTTGCGCATTTTATTGCAAACCATTCATGAGCATTTGGTGTGCCCTTTGAACAATTTCAGCCAAAAAATCCATATGAACAGGCACTTTTCTTTCATCCTGAGGCCCGATATCCAACAGGAACTCAATATTCCCTTCCGGCCCCGTGACCGGGGAATAATCCCCACCATAGACATTCCAGCCCATGCCTTCCACAAATGCATGGATTTCCGTGAGAACCTCTCGATGGGTTTCCGCCTCCCGGACGACGCCCTTTTTTCCCACACGGCCGCGCCCTGCTTCAAACTGGGGCTTCACCAGCGTAACGCACCGGCCTTCCGGGCCGATAATCGCGGCAATCGCGGGAAGGATCAGCCGTATGGAGATGAACGATACATCCATCACGCAGAGGCTTGGCCTCTCCGAAAAGCTTTCCCTGGTCAGCAGACGAGCGTTGGTTCGCTCCATCACGACGACCCTTGGATCATTCCGCAGGGCCCAGTCCAGTTGACCGTATCCCACGTCCACAGCGTACACCTTCTTGGCCCCGGCCCTCAGCAGCACATCCGTAAACCCGCCGGTAGAAGCGCCGATATCCAAGGCGACGACCCCCTGGGCATGAACGGAAAAGGCGCCCATGGCCTTTTCCAGCTTAAGCCCGCCGCGGCTTACATAGGGATGGGCGGCTCCTTTGACCGCCAGCTCATCCCCGGGAAGAACCGGCAATGAAGCTTTATCCGCGCGCTTTCCATTGAGCAGGATGGTACCGGAGAGAATCATCGCCTGGGCTTTTTCACGGCTGGGCGCCAAACCGCGCAGGGTCAGCGCCACATCCAACCGCGCCTTTTCATCTCCCATGGAGTGCCTCCAGAATCCTTCCCGCCACGGTCGGCGCGTCCAGGCCGCATTCCCTAGCCAATCCCGCCAAGGAATGAGCGCCCGGGGCAATGCCTTCCACGCCCAGCAGCAGCAGCGGCGGGCTCATTTCCTTTCCAGCAAAGTACCCGGCCATCGCCTCCCCCAAGCCGCCGAACACCTGGGCCTCTTCCAAAACCACCAGCAGGCGGGCATGGGAAAGCGCCTCAAGGGCATCCGGGTCCAATGGTTGAAGGGAGGAGGCGCTCCATACGGCACAGGATATCCCCTGCTCGTGAAAATTGCCCACCACATCCAGCGCGGCTTCCACAGATGTACCATAGGCCACGATGGCCATATCTCCTTCTTTGGAGACGCGGCGCCATTTGCCCAAAGGCCCAGGGGTTCCAAGCGCCTCGGGCAGTTGCTTTGGATATCGGATGGCGCATGGGGCCTCCAGCGCAAGCGCCGCGCCGATCATCGCCCGGAGCTCCTCGGCGTCACAAGGCGCCCAAATCGTCAGCCCAGGCATGGCGCGAAGCATCGTCAGATCATAGATGCCCTGGTGGGTGGCGCCGTCTCCCGGCACAAACCCGGCATGATCCACCAGAAACAGCACCGGCAACCGCTGCAGGCAGACGTCATGGAGCACTTGATCCATGGCCCGCTGCAGAAAGCTGGCATACACTGCAAAAACGGGGCGCAAGCCTCCCGCCGCCATGCCGGCGGACAGCGTCACGGCATGCGCTTCCGCGATACCCACATCAAAAAACCGATCTGGAAACCTGGCGGAAAAGTCCGCCAGCCCGGTTCCATGGGGCATGGCCGCCGTTATAGCCACCACCCGATCATCCCGCGCGGCCGCCTGGATCAACGCCTCTCCCGCGATGTCGCATGTGGCGACGCCATCCTGGGGACGGTTGCGGGCTTCGCCGTTATCCACAAAGAAAGGCGCCACCCCGTGGAAGGCCTCGGGCTTCCGCTCCGCCAAGGCGTAACCCCTGCCTTTTCGCGTGATGGCGTGCACCACCACAGGACACCCCATATCCCGGGCGTCCCGGAGAACTTTCTCCAGCATGGGGATGTCATGCCCATCAATAGGCCCTAGATAGGCAAAGCCCAATGCCTCAAAAAAATCACCGGGCACAAGCAACAGCTTGATGGTCCGCTTGACTTTCTCGATGGCGCCGGCCAAAGGCACGCCCACCAGCGGCACCCGGTGCAGGCCTCTTTTTACGGCTTTTTTGGTGCCAATCCAGCTTTTGCTGCCCCGCAGCCGCGTAAGGTACCGAGAAAGGGCCCCAACGTTTTTCGCGATGGACATTTCGTTGTCGTTCAAGAGCATAATCAGCTGGGTCGGACGGCTTCCCGCGTCGTTCAGCGCTTCATAGCAGAGGCCGCCGGTCAGCGCCCCATCTCCCACCAAGGCGACGACGGCATGCGCTTCCCCCCTGGCGTCTCGGGCGCGGGCAAGCCCCAGGGCAGCTGAAATGGCCGTGGAAGCATGTCCCGTCTCGAATGGGTCATTCTCGCTTTCGGATCGCTTTGGAAATCCTGAAACGCCTCCGTCCTTTCGTAGCGTCGTCAAAAGTGATTGGCGCCCTGTCAAAAGCTTATGGGTATAGCTTTGATGGCCCACATCAAAGATGATTTTGTCCTTTGGCGTTTCAAAAACCCGATGAAGGGCCAGCGTCAGTTCCACCGCTCCTAAATTCGACGCGAGATGGCCGCCTGTCCGCGCCACGCCGTCGATCAACGCTTGGCGAATCTCCCCCGCAAGCGCCTCAGTTTCCTGTTCCGTTATGTTCCGCAAATCAGCTGGTGATTTGATTTTTTCTAACATGGGCTGAGTATACCACAAGTCCAGAGCTGGCGCAAACTGGCATTGCAACCGGCGTGGACAACGAGTATACTACAATATATTTCTGATATAGACGGGAGGATTGCAGTGAAGAAGGCGATGTTACGGCGGGCGCTCCTTCTTTTTCCGCTCCCGTTGGCGCTTCTGACGCGCTGGATCGCGTCCCAGCGGCCAGACTGGACGGAGAAGTTTTTTTCAACAGGGCTCTATCCCAAACTGGCCGCGCCAATGAGCCGCCTGACTGGGTTGATTCCTATCTCCGTTATTGAGCCTCTGGTCGTGGGTTTTTTCGGTTTCGTTTTTTTTTTGTTGATTAAAAAACGCTTTTTCGCGGCGCTTTTAGCCGTTAGCTATCTGGCAACGGTCTTTCTGGGAGGATGGAGCCTCAATTACTTTCGTTTTCCCCTGGAAAAGACCTTGTCCATTCCCGTTCAGGCGTCTACGGAGGATGAGCTCATCGCGCTCTGTGAAAAGCTGATCGAGGAGGCAAACCAGCGGCCCGAAGCCCCTCCGGAAGCCATTTTGGATGGTGTTGAGGCCGCCCTGAACGCTGCCGCCGCCGATTGGCCGATTCCTGTGGGCAGCTGGGGAAAGCCAAAGCCCGCCCTTTGCAGCCCTTGGCTTTCCCGCCTGTTCATCGCGGGAATCACCTCCCCTTTCACCGCCGAAGCCCTGGTGAATGGGGATATCCCCGCGGCATCCCTGCCCTACGTTGGGTGCCATGAGGCAGCCCACGCGCGGGGCTTTGCCCGGGAAGAGGATGCCAACCTGATCGCCTATTTGGCTTGCCGGGCCTCGGATGATCCATACTACCGGTACAGCGGCGCGTATTCCGTTCTTGTCTATTGCCTCGACGCCCTTCGCAATGAAAATGAAGCGGCCTATCAGGCGTGCAAGGCGAGGCTGTCAGAGGGCGTCCTTTTGGATATGTCAATAAACAGCGCCTTTTGGGAGCCCTTCAAGGGGGAGAAGGCCGCGCGGGTTGGCGCGTTCGTCAACGATACGTACCTCACCACCCTGGGGGGGGGTGACCAAAGCGGGCATTCATATGGGCGGATTGTGGATCTGCTTTTGGCCATTGAACGCAAGAAAGGAATTTGAACGTGACTGATCGGAACACCAAACGGCTCGCCCTAGGAGGCGTGCTCTCGGCGCTGATCCTCCTGATGACCTACCTGATTAAAATACCCGTCCCCGCAACGGGCGGTTACGTACATCCGGGGGACGGGGCCATCTTTCTGGCCGCCATGCTCCTTGGCCCTTACGCTGCCTTGATCGGCGGTGTGGGCTCTGCCCTCTCCGATCTTTTGGGAGGTTACTTCATCTATATTTTCCCCACTTTTTTGATCAAAGCGGCCATGGGAGGCTTGGCGGGCCTATTGGCGCGAAAGGGTAAATTCCTGCGCAACGGCCTGGTTTTTCTGTTGGCCGAATGCGTCATGGTGGCGGGATACTTCTGCTTTGAGGGTTTCTGCTTTGGATGGGCCGCCGCCTTTTCCGCCGTCGGGCCCAATGTACTGCAGGGGGTGGCGGGCGTGTTGATTGGCCTCTTATTGGCCGCTCTGCCCTTTGACCGGGAGAGCGTTTAAGCCGGACATCAAACGAAGATGGGGCTGTCGCGGTAGGAACGAAGGAACGCCACGTGGGTTGACCCCAAGTCTCCCCACAGAAAGACAAACCCCCCACCCCCCCCTCAATTCACAGCCACAGA
>JAVBOX010000139.1:0-4016 GCA_031550095.1 Eubacteriales bacterium | reverse complement strand
TCCGCTGGCCCAATGGTTGGGGAAAACCCGCCTGTATGCCCTTGGTCTGGGGCTGATGGCCGTGATGCTGCTCCTTGCCGGAGCTTCCACCATGGCCATATGGTTGACACTGGCGTATCTGCTGATGGGCTTCGCCTTCGGCAGCATCGATACCACCGCTTCGGCGATTGTCGCCGATCTGCATCAGGGGAAGATGGCGTCCAAGCTGATGGGCGCCCTTCACGCGGCCTATGGAACCGGCGGTATTTTAGCGCCGATCCTTATGACGGCCGCGCTTAGCGCCGGGGCATCCTGGCGGGCTGTGCTCTGGGTTTTGGGCGGGGTTTCCGCCGTGGCGTTCATCTTTTGCGGGACGACGTTCAACCGTTATGGGAAAAACCTTCCACAAAGCGTCCAGCCTCCGAACAGGCTGACACGGGCGGATTTGCTGATATTTGTGCGCAAACCGGGAAATATGACGTTTGTCCTGTCCACCGCCTGCTATGCGGCCCATCAGTGCAGCATTTACCTGTGGATCAACCGCATCATCAGCGTCGGGTATGGCAATGTGGCACTTGGCGCGACTGCCATGTCTCTTTTTTGGGTTGGAACGGTTGTCTCCCGCATAGGCGTGCCGTTTCTTGGCATCTCCACGGTTCGGTATCTTCGGTATGGAATGCTGGCGGCGTCGGCAGTGATTTTTTCTGGAGTCGCCATTGGCGGCGCTGGCGTGATTTGCGGGGCCGCGGCCATCGCGGGCATTCTTGGCGGCGCCTCGCTGCCCATGTCCTTGACCGAGATTACCGGGCGAAATCTCAACCTTTCCCTGCTATCCATTACGGCACTCCTCCTGGTCACGTCCCTGACAGCCATGCTCTGTGCGCCCTTGGTGGGGTTCATCATTGGAAGAACTTCCCTTCAGGCGGGCTTGATTTTTTCAGGGATCGCGGCGCTTGCCTCCTCCCTGAGCGCTTTTTGCATATGCGAAAGGAAAGCATAACAACAAAGCCTATTTGTGATAGGTTTCATTGGCAAGCAGCTTTCTTGCCCGATAGATCTGCTCCAGCAACATCACCCGAGCCAACTGGTGGGGAAAAGTCATGGGGGAGAAGGATAGAAACTCCCGTGCTCTCTGCAGGACTTCCGGGGAAAGGCCGTTTGAACCGCCGATGACAAAGACCGTGCGAGGCACGCCGCTCCCCTCAAGGGCGCTGACTCGCTTGGAAAAAGCGATGGAATCCATGGCTTTTCCGCCGATGCACAAGGCGATCACGTAGTCTCGGGGTTTGATTTGGGAATGGATGGAATGGCATTCCTGACGCAAGATTTTGCTTATCTCCGCACCGGAAGGCTTTTTTGGCTCAGCCAAATCGGGACATTCAATGATTTCAAGGACCCCAAACCGCCGGAGCCTTTTCGTGTATTCATCCGCCGCTTTCTTCCAATAGAGCTCATGGAGCTTTCCGACGCAAACCAAGGCAATGGTCATAGGCGATACCCGGGAATCATGAGTAACAGCGCCTGAACCTCCAATAGGATCAGGCATAGGAACGAAAAGATGAGCAAGCCTTTTGCCGGCTTTGTCAAGGGGGACCGTAAAGCAGGGGGGAGGAGGTCGGATTGTTCCCTTATCCCGCGGCGCAATACGACAGACAAAAGAAAAAACCAAGCGATCGTCAGGGGAATTCCAAGGAGGAATGTGGAAAACAAGTCCGCTTCCACTGTAAAACTTCCCGCCTCCAAAGGCCTCGTCATGGAGGCCATATAGCCAAGCAATAGAAGGGAACCGTTATAGATGCCGTGGAACAGGATCGCCGTGTAGAGGCTCCCTGTATCAAGCACGAGCTGCGCGAGAATCATTCCAATGAAAATATGGGCAGGAAAGGCGTCGATCCGTCCATGCAGCATGGCGAAGAGCATGCCGCTGTTGAAAATGGCCAGCTTTCGGCCCATAGTTTCGAAGGCTGGCAAAAGCAAACCCCGAAACAGCAGTTCCTCAAAAAGTGCCGGCGCGATGGCCATGCTGGCGACTGCCATCCAGAATTCAAAAGGCGTATTGGGTATGGGGTCGTTGCTTGGGATGGGAACGAGCCCAATGGCTTCCATTGCGGCAGACCATATCGCGCCTATCCAAAGCAGGGCAAACACGCCTAACAAAGAGGTGACTACAACGAGCAGGATCATTGCTGGTGAAATGGGGTTGAGGCGCAGCGTCCGCTTCATCTGTGGATAGCGCCTGTAGTACAGGAGCGTCGGCAAGCCGAAAGAAACAGCTTCAAAGACGATTGTGGCGGCATATGTGCTGGCGGATGTTCTATATAGATCAAGAAAGATGACGAGCATGGTACAGACAAAAAGCGTTACCAGGCCGATCATAAACGCGATTAAAGCTGTTGTGGGCGAGGGTCTTTCAGCCATCCGATATCTCCTCTCATCTTTGCACACCCGATGAGGGCTAAAGAAAGCTACTCGATCGTGTAAAAAGAACCTGTTTCCTCACGCAAGGCCAAATCCACCTGAATATCGGTTCCGATGCGTATTTTGCGCGTTATAAGCGCCGTCAGAATGGTTTCTTTTGCCAACTCCGGCGTGTTTGTCTCCGCGCTCATATGCCCCAAAATCGCGTGGCGCACCCCTTCTTCCACCAAACGCGAAAGCGCTTCGCCGCAATCCTGATTGGATAGATGGCCTTTATTTCCTAAAATGCGCCTTTTCAGCCGCTCCGGATACCGGGCGCTGGCCTGGAGCAGACGAGGATCGTGGTTGGCCTCGATGAGCACCAGGTTCGCGCCGCTAAGGGCTCGCATCCAGCCATTGGCGACATGTCCAAGATCCGTCGCCACACAGATCTTACGGCTCCCATATAGAAGCGAAAAGCCCACGGGATCCGCGGCGTCATGGGGAATGGAGAAAGGCGATACGGCCAGATCCCGAATGTAGAAATCCTGAAAGGGGGCGAAGGCACGACGGTTTTTTAGGGCGACTCCGTTGATGCCGGGTTTGCTCTTCATGGCGGCCCATGTTTTTTCAGTGGCATAGACGGGCAGAGCCCAGCGCTTGCTTAAAATGCCGACACCGCGAATATGGTCGCTATGCTCATGGGTGACGAGGATGCCGCCGAGGGTATCCGGGGCGGCGCCAATATCACGAAGCGCCTGCTCCACGGTTCTGGCTGAGAGCCCCGCGTCTACCAGGATACGAACGCCACCGGCCTGGACGAACAGCGCGTTTCCGCTGGAACCGCTTCTTAAGGGGCAAAAGCAAAAAGACATTTCTATATTCCTCTGTTTGGAGAATTAACCCTGTAAATCAAAATGACCTCAACCATTGTACATGGGAAATAGCGATTGTGCAAGACCGACGAATCTGTTATACTGTGCTCATCATGGCGATTGGAGAGGTTACTTGCGCATCATTGCCGGGGAGGCCCGAGGGCGGTCAATTGCCGCGCCGAAAGGCATGGATACCAGGCCGACGCTGGACCGGGTTCGGGAGTCGCTGTTTAGTATTTTGACACAAAAGATTTCAGGGGCGCACATCCTTGATCTGTTTGCCGGGTCCGGCGCACTGGGCCTGGAAGGCCTTAGCCGAGGCGCGGCTGATGCGGTCTTTGTGGATCATGGCCGCTTGGCCCAGGCGGCGGTTCAACGGAATCTGGAGACTTTAGGCCTGCGAGAGCGGGCGGAGCTTCTTAAATGCGATTGGAAAAGAGCGCTTTTGGAATTATCCGCAAAAAGGGTGCGCTTCGACCTCGTATTTCTAGATCCACCTTACCGGTTTCTAGACATTTCAACAGTTTTTTTCGCCCTCTGGAAAGAAGGTTTGGTTATGGAGGATGGGCTGATCATCTATGAGCATGACGCTAGATCCCAGATTCCAGCCAATGACTGGAGAATTGTGGATGATCGCCGGTATGGGGACACATCGATTACATTCTTCTCACGATAGGAAGGAAATCTATGCGCACTGTGCTATATCCCGGCAGCTTTGACCCTGTAACGATTGGGCATATGGATGTGATCGTTCGGGCATCGGCA
>JAVBOX010000046.1:0-44011 GCA_031550095.1 Eubacteriales bacterium | reverse complement strand
ACCGGAACGGACTTCAATGGGACGCCGGATGGCAAAAAGCCTTCGGATTGGTCTCCGAGCAACGATTATATGAAGCAGTTTGAAACGCCAAAGCCCTTGGAGTGATGACGGAACGGACGCTTGGTGGTATAATCAGCGCAGTGCCTTTAGCGTGGCCTGTGCTGTTTTTTATAGATCGACAAATCATGAAGGAGACATTGATGATGATTCCCGCTGATTACCTGCCAAGGCTGTACGCCGGCTGGCTCGCCAAGATCATCGGTATTCGCCTTGGCGCACCCGTGGAGGGATGGACTTATCAAAAAATCAAGGATATCTATGGGGAGATTCATTCCTACCCCGTGGATTACCGGGAATTTGCTGCCGATGATGACAGCAACGGGCCCTTGTTTTTCCTGAGGGCCTTGGAGGACATGAAGCCGGGAGCGGAGTTGACCGCCCAGGATGTGGGGGATGCTCTGTTGAATTACGCGCCTTATGAGCACGGCTTTTTCTGGTGGGGGGGCTATGGGATTTCCACGGAGCACACCGCGTATTTAAACCTTCGAAACGGCATCCGGGCACCCCAAAGCGGCTCTGTGGAGCAAAACGGCGCGGCGGTGGCCGAACAGATCGGCGGCCAGATCTTTATTGATACTTGGGGCCTTGTGGCGCCAGGCAATCCTGAATTGGCGGCCCGATATGCCCGCCAGGCGGCCAGCGTCACCCACGGCGGCAACGGGGTATACGGCGGCATTTTTGTGGCTGTCTGCATCAGCCTGGCCTTTGTGGAGCGGGACATGGGCGCCCTTTTGAGCAAAGCGCTCCGCTACATTCCGGAAGATTGCGAATACGCCCGGGCGGTACGGGCCGTTATGGCCTATCATCAGGAAAACCCTGGTTGCTGGCGGGATTGCTATGGGTATATTTTTGAGAATTTCGGCTATGACCGGTACGCCGGCGGATGCCCCATCATCCCCAATATCGCCGTCATGATCCTGTCGCTCCTATATGGGGAAGGGGATTTTGAAAAGACCCTGACGATCTGTGCCATGTGCGGATGGGACACGGACTGCAATGTGGGCAATGTGGCCGCCATCATGGGCGTGCTGGTAGGCCTTGAGGGCATCGGCCAGGAATGGATAAAGCCTGTGAAGGATCTTTTAATTTGCTCCAGCGCCATCGGTTCCCTGAACATCATGGATGTGCCCTTTGGGGCCAGCTATATCGCCATGCTGGCCTATCGCGTCGCGGGAGAGCCTTTGCCCAGCCCTTTTGATCAGATCATTCCCAAACGGATTGACAGCTGCCACTTTGAGTATCCCAAGAGCACCCACGCGCTCCGCGTCCGGTGCGAAAGGCGGGAAGGCAGCGCTTCCTTGGAAGCCACTCTGATGAACAGCGATGAGGAGGCCTTCACGGGAAGCCGTTCCCTGAAAATGCATGTTATGCCCATGAATCCGGCGGATCGGGTGTATCTGTATAAAAAAACCCATTACCAGCCAAAAGATTTTCATGATTCAAGGTATGATCCCTGCTTTTCCCCTCTCCTCTACCCTGGCCAGACCGTCCATGGCAGCGCTTTTATTCCCGCCCGCAGCAGGCCCGCCTATGTGAGGCTCTACGCCCGGGAACAGCGGACCGGCCAAGTGTTCTTTGGCGACCGAACGCTTCTTGCGCCGGGGCAGTGGCGGGAGATGGCCTTTCAAATTCCGGCGATGGAGGGCGCTCTGCTGGATGAGGCCGGCTTTTGCTTTGACATGCCCGGGGAGAATGGCATGCGAAACTTTGATTTCACGGCTTTTGTGGACGATCTGTATTTCGATGGAAACCCGGAGTACACCATCGATTATGGCCGGGAGACCACCGAGGTTTGGACGGGCAACCACGCGGAGGTCAGCCAAATGACCCGGGTGAAGGGCCTTCTGTACTTGGAGGATGGTCTGCTGAACCTAAGCTGCGCCGATTTCGCCGAAGCGTATACCGGGCGGCACGACTGGATGGATTATGTGGCGGACTTTGCCCTGACGCCCATCACCGGGGCGGCGCATTTTGTGAATTTCCGGGTGCAGGGCGCACTCCGCTCCTACGCGGCCGGCTTTGATGGAGCGGGGAAGTTTGTCCTTCAGAAAAATGAGAATGGCTATAGAATACTTGCCCA
This sequence comes from Eubacteriales bacterium, assembly GCA_031550095.1. Lineage (GTDB taxonomy): Bacteria > Bacillota > Clostridia > Christensenellales > Aristaeellaceae > Avichristensenella. The sequence continues at coordinate 41,871 of JAVBOX010000046.1, read as the reverse complement.
AGCGCCCTTTGAGTGGCATCCAGGCCAGGAATACATCATTCAGATCCAAGCCCTTGGCGATGAAATCACCGCGAAGTGCCAAAACGCCATCCTCCATTTTCGAGATGAGAACGGGCCTTACCTTCGGGGATCCGTTGGCATGTCGGCTTTCAGGGGAAGCCGCTGCAGATACCGAAGCATTCAGGTTGGGAAGATCCCATCCAGCCATTAGGCTCTTTCTTTGGACGGAGGCTTGCGATAGGATGGGCACCGCGCCGGGAACGAGGGATTTCCGGGGGGCGATGAAGAGGAGGATCTGGCCGCAATGAAAAGAATTGGGATGCTCTGCGCCCTATTTTCCGCGCTGATCTATGGGATCGCGCCGGTTTTCGGAAAGATGACCTTTGCCTGGGGCAACAACAGCGTAAACCTCACCTTTTGGCGGGCTTCACTCTCTCTTCCGATTCTTTTGGTTCTTGCCCTTCGCAAGGGAAAGCTCTCGTTTTCATGGCAAGCGATAAAGGACCTGCTCGTCGCGGGTGGCCTTCAGGGGCTGACAGCCCTGACGCTGAGCGGCTCCTATGTCTATATGGCGGTGGGCACCGCCACAGTGCTGCATTTTGTCTATCCCCTGCTGGTGGCGCTGCTTTGCGCCATCTTCTACAAGCAGAGATTGGGGGCCAGGAAGATCGGGGCCCTTTGCGTCTCCGTGCTGGGCGTCGCGTTCTTTTTCGACACATCCAATCCGGGCAACACCATGGGCGTGTTTTTGGCCATGACCTCCGGGGTCACATTTGCGGGGTGCATCCTCTGGCTGAACCGGCCTTCCCTGAAGGAGATGCCATCCTTTCAGTTTTCCCTGTGCGTTTCGGCCATGGTTGCCTTGATTTCCGGCGTTTTTGGCGTGTGCGCTGGGCGCATCACCATGGATTTGCCTTCCGTCGCGTGGTGGATCATGATTGCCTGCTCCATCGCCACCATGGTCTGCGCCCTTGCGCTTTTCAAGCTGGGCGTTCGCTGGGCGGGAGCGGTGGAGACCTCCATGATTTCCCTGATCGAGCCGGTTGCCACCATGGTTTTTGGCCTGATCGTCCTTGGAGACGGTCTCTCCTTGCAAAAGCTTATCGGCTGCGTGATTATTCTGGGAAGCTTGTTCTATATCACGTTCTATGAGATGCGCAGCCGAAAGGCGCAGGGGGAAGGGAAAACCATGGTGATGGAGGCGGAGTAAATGCCCATTGGGTCTATCCCGGGAAACACAGAAAATCGCTGTAAAAAAGCGAGCCAGCCCGATCAATCGATCCGGGCCAGCCCGTTTTTTCGGAGATACGCGTCCTGGGCGGCCATATAGGCGTTCACCAGGCTTGCGGCCAACACGGCCTCCTCATCGTTCAGTCCCCGGAGGCGGACAATTTCCTCCACGATGTACTCGAAGGCCTCATCCTCGTCGTATTCCCCGTCCCCCTCATAGCCTTCCGCGTCCAGGACCCCGGTTTTTCGCATGAAGCGCAAATCCAATTCCTGGGCTTGCCTCAGATAGCCGTCCACCTTGGGTCCTAGCTCCGCGAAGCCTTTGCGGCCAATCGTCCGGGCGACGAAGCGCAGGGCGTCCTCCGCGTCATAGCCCTGCATAGCGCCTTCCCATCTGGGCATACGCATTTACCCGGTCCGTCAGGTTGGGCCATTTTTGAACCGCGATATCGCTGAAAAGCCCATGTTCCTGCCGCTCGTGAGTAATCATGGCCCAGGCGCTTTCCTTCAGCGTGTTCAGCTTTTCATCCCGCATGGCCATGCACACGAAGGGTTGGCGGGGCTGATTGATGTCCTCCCCGGAGATCTCAAAAAAACCGTTTGCCTGAATCAACCCGCGGACATGATCCACCTGCTGGGCGGTGTTGCGGGCGGGCATGTAGGTAACAGCCCGGAACCCCAGCCCTTTGATGACCTCGAACAGCTCATCCAGATAATCATCCTCAAACTTCTGGGCCCTCTTGTCCCCGGTGACGCTGTCGCTGATGTCGCCCAGGTATGCGTAGGCCGAGATGGCGCCGACCCGCTCTGACAGGGCAAGCACATCCCGCACATCGGCGCATTCTTCGTCCGCCTCTATGTAGAATAAAGGGATGATTTCAGCCTTGATCCAACCGATCAGGTCATAATGGAAATACGGATTTTCCTCATCCGTAAACATCATTTTGTATTTTTCATCCACAGGCTTATCAAATGTCCTTGCAAGGTATGCGATGAGAGCATCGCCGCGGCCCGCTTTCGCCACAAGGGACTTGGCCAAGGCGGACGAAATGTGCCGCTCGGTGACGGTGCCGCCGTTTGTGATCTCCGAGAGGGGCAGCACTTCCTGGTCAAAATCAATGGCAATGCCGCTGCCGGAAAGAATTTCATTCAGCTTTCGGACCATTTTTCGGTTTCGATCGTTCCGCTTTTCCCGAAGAGGCGCGAAAAATCCGTCTACCGCCTCAACTTTGGTATGGGGAACTGCGTGCAGCATCATATATGCGACGCCGCTTTGATCCGGATTGTTGATGCGGCGCCCCTCAAGGGGCGTCCCGGCAAAGCTGACCCGGCATTCCAGGCCGCAGGTTCCGCCGATGCCCAGCATTTCGCAGGCCTGAATAAACTCCCTGGCGCCCATGATCGTGTCATGGTCCATGATTCCCGCCGTGCAAAGGCCGGAGGCCCGCGCCATCCAGGCGGCGGCGGTAGGTGAATAGGGGGAAAAGGAGTATGTGGTATGAATATGATTATTGACATCCCCACCCAAAGGCGGCAGCGATATCATGGGCAGAAGCTTTCGCAGGTTCAGCAAGCGGTCTCCCGCGCTAGGCGCGTTGAGCACTGTCAATACATCTTCGTTCATCGTCGTCCTCCCAGGTCGTTGTAAAAAATTGTCTTTTGGTACATTATAAGAGAGTAAACCTAATGTTTCAAGTGTTTCTGGCGCTATATTTTGTTGACGTTCCCGATCTTGTGGGATATACTAAAACATCCATTTATGGTCATGGCTGGATGATATGGGTTTGATCCGCCATGGGAGAGCCGAATGAAACCGAATGCCAACCGAGGAGGAACCCCCATGGAAGACGCAAAGGCAACCCGATCAAATTTTATCTGGGACATTGTCCAAGCGGATTTGGCCGCTGGGCGCTGCGAAAAAGTGCATACGCGCCTCCCGCCCGAGCCCAATGGTTGGCTGCACATCGGCCACGCGAAAAACATCTACGTCAATGCCGGAACCGCCAAGCGCTTTTCCGGCCTTTGCAATCTGCGCATTGACGACACAAATCCCGCCAAGGAAGAGCAGGAGTTTGTGGATGGCATAAAGGGCGATATCCAGTGGCTGGGTTATCAATGGGACGGAGGCCTTTTCTTTGGTTCCAGCTATTTTGACCAGTGCTATGAACTGGCGGAAAAGCTGATCCTGGATGGGCTGGCCTATGTGGAGGATCTTTCTCAGGAGGAGATGCGCCAATACCGGGGTACACTGACGGAGCCGGGGAGAAACAGCCCCTTCCGGAACCGTTCCGCGGAGGAAAACATGGACCTGTTCCGTCGGATGCGGGCAGGGGAGTTCCCCAACGGCGCCCGGGTGCTGCGGGCGAAGATCGATATGGCTTCCCCCAACATCAACATGCGGGATCCCACGCTGTACCGTATTTTGCACATGCCCCATCATCAGACTGGGGATAAGTGGTGCATCTACCCCATGTATGATTTCGCCCACCCCATCCAGGACGCCATTGAGGGGATCACTCACTCCATGTGCTCCCTGGAATATGAGGCACACCGGCCTTTGTACAACTGGGTCGTCGAGGTTTGCGGCTTTCCCAACCACCCGCGGCAAATCGAGTATGCACGGCTGAACCTGACCCGCACGGTGATGAGCAAGCGTTACCTTCGCAAGCTTGTGGAGGAAGGGCATGTGAGTGGATGGGATGATCCCAGAATGCCCACCTTGGCGGGCATGCGGCGGCGTGGTTACAAGCCGGAGGGCATCCTTGATTTTATTGAGCGGGCAGGCGTGGCCAAGGCCGATTCCGTGGTGGAACTGGCGCTTTTGGAGCACTGCGTTCGGGAAAACCTGGGGGAGATCGCTCCCCGGGCCATGGCGGTGCTTCGCCCCCTTCGGGTGACGATTGTCAACTGGCCCGAGGGTGAAACCGACGCCATCACCCTGGAAAACCATCCGAACCACCCGGAGATGGGCACCCATACGATTCGATTCGGACGCCATCTGTGCATTGAGCAGGAGGATTTTATGGAGAACCCTGTGGGCAAATTTTTCCGCCTGAAGCCGGGCGGCGAGGTTCGGCTCAAGGGAGCGTATATCATCCGCTGTGAGGAATGCGTCAAGGATGCCCTGGGCAATGTGGCGGAGGTGCGCTGCACAGCGGATCTTTCCAGCCGGTCGGGTTCTGAAGGTGCGGACCGCAAGGTCAAAGGGACGCTGCATTGGGTGAATGCGGAGGATGCCGCGCCGTTTGAAGCGCGGCTATATGAACCGCTGCTGAATGATGAGGATGCCATTGCCGAGGAGGTTGAAGGCGAAGAGGCCGTGCCGGACCGGAAGGACTTCATCGCCCGGCTGAACCCCCGCTCCGTCGAGGTCCTCACCGGCTGCCTTGCGGAACATTGCCTTCTGAGCGCAAAGGATGGGGACGTATTCCAGTTCCTCAGAATGGGCTATTTCTGCAAGGATCGGGACGGCTTTGCCTTTAACCGGACGGTGGAGCTCAAGGACAGCTTCAAAAAAGCTTCCCGGTAGCGCGGGCTCAATTCATGGATGTATCCTCCGCGGCGCTTTGACCAGCGTGGTTTTGTTGCTATCATCCCCATGAGGAGGTAATTGAAAATGACGGTTCGAACCCGTTTTGCCCCAAGCCCTACTGGATATCTGCATTTGGGCGGATTGCGTACGGCGCTCTATACATACCTTTTTGCCCGAAAGATGGGCGGCGTGTTTATTTTGCGCATTGAGGACACGGACCAGGAGCGGGAGGTTCCCGGTGCCATCGACCGGATTTACGCGTCCATTCGGGAAGCGGGGCTGACCTATGATGAAGGCCCCAATGTGGGGGGGGATTACGGCCCCTATATCCAGACTCAGCGAAGGCATCTGTACGCCCCGAAGGCGTGGGAGCTGGTGGAGCGGGGCGGAGCCTATCCTTGCTTCTGTACAAAGGAGTGGCTGGAGGATGCCCGGAAGGCCTGTGAGGCCCGAGGGGAGACCTTCAAATATGACAAGCATTGCCTGGGCATTTCCAAGGAGGAGGCTAAGCGCAGAATCGACGCGGGAGAGCCTTATGTCATTCGCCAGAATGTCCCTTTGACGGGAAAGGCGTCCTTTGACGATGTGCTCTTTGGGCATATCGAGGTGGATTGCTCCACCCTGGACGACAGCGTGTTGATGAAGGCGGACGGCTTGCCCACCTATAACTTTGCCAATGTGGTGGATGACCATCTGATGGGCATCACCCATGTGCTGAGAGGATCCGAGTACCTTTCGTCTTCCCCCAAGTACAACCTACTCTATGAGTCCTTCGGCTGGGAGAAACCCGTGTATGTCCACCTGCCTGTGGTCATGCGGGACGCCTCCCATAAGCTCTCTAAGCGCTTTGGGGATCCCAGCTTTGAGGATCTTCTCCAGCGGGGTTTTTTGAGGGAGGCAATCGTTAACTTCATCGCGCTACTGGGCTGGAGCCCGGGAGACGACCGGGAGTTCTTCACCCTGCCGGAGCTGGAAGAGGTGTTTGACCTGAAGGGGCTTAACAAATCTCCCTCCATCTTCGATATGGATAAGCTGACCTGGATGAACAGCGAATACGTCCGCCGGATGCCCTTTGAGGATTATTTGGCCATGGCGACGCCATGGTTTGAGGCCGCCGGTGTGGCCCATCTGGATACCCGCCGCCTTGCGGAGCTTATGCAGGGGCGCACCGAGGTCTTGGATCGGATTCCGCCCATGGTGGATTTCCTGGCGACCATGCCTGATTTTGATGTCGCTTTATACACCCATAAAAAAATGAAGACCGACCCCCAGGTGGCCGCCCAGGCCCTTGCCCTAGCAAAGTCGGTGCTGGTGACCATCAGCGATTGGCGGGAGGAAGTCATCCATGAGAGCTTGATGGCTGCTATCGCCGCAAGCGGCATGAAGAACGGCCAGGTACTCTGGCCTTTGCGGATCGCCATTTCCGGCCGGGAATCCACCCCGGGCGGCGCCATTGAGATCGCCTACCTGCTGGGCAAGGAGGAGACCCTCAGGCGCTTGGAGCGATCGATAGCGGTACTGCCCTAAGGCAACACCGCACAATCGCGCACGCCGTCTTTGCGGATCTTTTCGCGCTGCGCTGTGTCGCTCTTACGGTCGCCGTAGCGCTGCTACGGCTTCCTCCAGGCTTCTTGATCAGCCCGAAAATCTCTCGCAATGCCGGCAACGCTCCTTTGTGCGGTGTCGCCCTAACGGCGTTCTTTTGATTCGCGGTTTATACCATGTCAAAGGATGACATAATAAAGCCATGTCCCGCATAAAAATGAGGCTGCCGCGTTGGAGGATGTTCTTCCAATCGGGGCAGCTTTTTCACATTTATCGGGCGGCTGCTCGCTTTAATTTGCTTCGCCGCGCGGCCTCCCGCTGTAGCTTTTGATAGCTCTTTAGGCGTTCCGGGGCCAGAGAGCCTTCCTCAATGGCGCGGCGAACAGCGCAGCCGGGTTCCACTCCATGGGCGCAATCGGAAAAGCGGCAATTTTTGCCGATGGTGTCGATATCGGAAAATGCTTCCCGCAGGCCTTCTTCCGCGTCCCAAAGGCCCAGCTCCCGCAGGCCCGGCGTGTCGAGGATCGCCGCGCCGTTGGGGAGCGTGATGAGCTGCCGGCGGGTCGTGGTGTGGCGTCCCCGGGCGTCGTCCTCCCGAATATCGCCCACCCGGAGCAAATCCTTTCCGAGCAAGGCGTTGACCAGGCTGGATTTTCCAACGCCGGAAGAGCCCAGCAGCACCGCGGACTTTGAAGGGGTCAGCCGCTCCCGAAGCAAATCCATGCCCTCCCCCGTCGCCGCGCTGACGGCATAAACATCCGCGCCGGGAGCAGCCTCCCGGGCTTCGTATATCTGGGCGTCAAAGCCGGCGACCAGGTCTCGCTTTGTCAGAATCACCAGAGGGATGCCGCCGCTTTGCCATGCCAGCGCCGCGTACCGCTCGATGCGCCGTATGTTGAAGTCGTCATTCAGGGAGGAGAGAATAAACACCTCGTCGAAGTTGGCGGCCACGGCCTGTTCACCCACGCGTTTCCCCGGCGTCTTTCGGGTAAAAAGGGATTTGCGGGGCTGCGTGCCGGTGATGAGGGCGTCTCCAAGGGGATTGGAAAGCAGGGTGACCCAGTCGCCAACGGTGGGGGTTTCCAAATCAATGCCTCGGTAGGCCGATGGCTTCAGCCTCGCGGGAATTTCATGGGTATCATGATAAACCCAATAGCGCTCGCGATCCACGGCTGTTACGCGGGCAAGGGGTTGGGGTTGTTCCAATGCCGATCAATCCTTCCATTTTTGTTGGTCTTTTCATAGCTGGGAGCTGCGCAAAAACGCCGCGGCAAGCAGCCGCTTAAGGCTGCAAGCGCGGCGCGCATCGCAACAAAGGGACGCTGGGGGAACCGGTATGAATTTAGTGGAGAACCACCCGCAACACTTTTTTCACTCTACCCCAACTCCCTTCCTGATAAGCATTTCAGCGCATTATAGCATCTCTTGGCAAAAACCGTCAAGGAGAGATTTTATGTGAAAAACAGGAAAATTCGGAATGCTGAAGGACATGAGCATTCGAGGGCGAATCGTCATGCAAGGGACAATATAGAGCTCACGGTGTTTTAGGAGGATTTCGATGAGGCGAATGATCTTTGCGGTTGGGATGGCGCTGTTATTTCTTCCCGCATGGGCCCAAGCCGTGTTTTCTGTCGAGGATTATTCCATGGTCATTCAGGTAGGCGCCGATGGTGCCGCTGATTTTGTCGAAGAGTTTGCCTACGAATTTTCAGGAGAATATAACGGAATGCTGATCGCCGTTCACTTGGATGCGGATGTGCCTTTGTCGAACTTGCGCGTTTTTGTTGATGACGATGTGGAATTGACCCAAGTAGACGCGCTGGAGGGCACGGTGAACACCTTTGCCGCGGAGGGAAAAGGCGCGGAACTCTCCATTCGGGCGTATACGCCGGGGAATGGGGGCAATCGCGTTTTTCGCGTCACCTACCGAAAGGAAGAATTCGCCAAGCGCTATCAGGATGGCGGGTATATTGGCCGGACTATCCATAGCGCGGTGAAAGAATTTGAAGAGGGTGATTGTGCGCTATCTCTGCCGGGAGTGAAGAACGCGTTGGGCCTCCCGGGTGCCAAAGGCGGCTTGTTGGACGGCGCGGTTTCCATCTCCGATGGGATCGCGGTGTTCTCCCCCACCCCCGGGAAAGAAGGTATGATGTTATCCCCCGTTTATGATGGAGCGGGGCAGATGCTTTCCCTTGCGCTGTCCTTACCTGCCGAGCTGCTTTCGGATGCCCCTGTTATCCCTTCTTCGCTGGAGGAGACAAAAGAAATTCAGCAGGCCATGGAAATAAAGGCGTGGCAAGACGCGAAAGAAGGTGAGCGGATTTTGCGCTATACTTTCATTGGGGCGCTTTTTGCTTATTTCATCGGTTTTCTTATTGTGCTGCGCAAGCAAGGAAAAACCTATGGATATCAAAGGAAGCTGAAGCCATCGATGCATTGGCCTATGTATTCCGACACCCCGGCCGCCATCGCCGAGCTGCTTTGCGCCAAAGGAGTTTCCTCCAACGCCCTGTGCGCCACCCTGATGGAACTGGCGGATCAAGGCTTTTTGACCATGAGATCTGAGGCGGGGGATATTTCCTTTGCCAAAGTCGAATCGCCCCCAAAATCTCCCCGCTGGCGCCATCAGTCCCTGTTGTTGGAGGACTGGCTGTTTGATGACCGCCCGTTCCTCTGGATCAGGGACCTAAGCGTCGGGGAGGATGAGGCGAAGGCGAGCGCCTTTGTCGCCCGGTATGCCCAATGGAAAGCCGTGGTCATGGAGGACGCTGTGAATGCCGGCTGGCTGTATAACAACGGCATGAAGCGGGGGCTTTTGTCCTTGGCCTCTTTTGTCCTCGGTGTTTTCCTTGCGCTGATGATGTTTAGCGCGGGGGATCCCGTTCTTTCCAGATTCGCCGCATGCGCACTGGTGGCGGCTCTTGGTTTGAGCGGCCATTTCCTAGCGCTCAACAGGCTTTCGGCCGATGGGTCCAACCGGGTTGCGGCCTTTCAGGGCTTTCTGCGGAGCTACGAGAATCTTCTGTCTAAAGAGCCAGGCGCGGTTTTAAGCCGGGTGCCATTGCTATTCGCCCTGGGGGCCATGAAAACTGTTGCCAGGTGGATTGATCAGCACGGTAACCCGCCAGAGGGCGCGTTTGCCGGAAAGACGCCGGTTTGGATTTTTCAAGGCTGGCAGCAAAGTGCTTTGAATATGGAACGATCTGCTTTAGAGGCCCAAAGCTATAACGCCGGCATTGCCCATGGAGGCGTTGGGAAGGGGAACAATGGATTTGCCGGTGGCGGTAGTGGTCATGAGGGCACAGTAAACAGGCAATAAAATCAATTTTTGTATAAACTTCATTGAAAATTGAAGATGGCTCGGCTATAATGGGACAAAGCTTATCTTTTGGCAGGAAGTGTGAAAAATATCGAAAGGTGGTACAGCGCATGAAAAAGCTATTGGTCCTGTTTGTTGCTCTGGCGTTGTTGTTGTCGGCAATTCCGGCATATGCGGAGGCACCGGCAACGGAACCTGTTGTCATCACCATCTTCCACACAAACGACGTCCATGGCCGGTATAATTCCGCTGCCGGCATGGGATACGCCATGATGGCTTCTTATGTGAATGAAGCCCGCAAGAACGGCAATGTGATCGTCCTGGACGCGGGGGATACGCTTCACGGAACCGTCTTCGCCAACGCGGTGCAGGGCGAAAGCATCGTGGACGTGATGAACGCCATGGGATACAGCGCCATGGTGCCGGGCAATCACGACTTTAACTATGGCTACGCGCGGCTCAAGGAGCTTGAGGGAATGATGGACTTTCCGCTGATCAGCGCCAACATCCTTCTCAAGAATGGGCAGGCAGCCTTTACCCCCTATACCATCCTGGAGGTGGCGGATAAGAAGATCGCCGTCGTCGGCGCGGACAACCCCCAGATGCTCAGCGCCATCCACCCGGATCACACGAAGGATGTGACCTTTGAGGATGCTTCCCTGGTGGCCGAGGCGGTGGCCAAGGTGCGGGGCGAGGTGGACGCGGTGATCATTCTGGCCCACTGGGGCTGCAATGACGCGTATGACCCCAACAGCATTGAGGCCCTGGCCACGATTCCAGGGGTCTCGCTAGTGATCGACGGCCACAGCCATACCCCTCTTTATGATATCGTACAGGGCCCTGATGGGGAAACGGCCCTTGTTACCTCTACGGGTGAATACCTCAACAACCTGGGCAAGGTGACCATGACCTTCGCGCCGGAAGGCGGATTGACCGTGGAGGCAGAGCTGATTCCAAACCCGGGCCGCTTTGAGGATCATCCCATGATCGACGTGATCGCGGATGAAGAAGCTGAACAAGGGGTTGAACTGGATAAGGTGGTCGGTGAGACCAGCGTGGAGCTCGTGGGCGAGCGAGCCATTGTTCGCACTGCGGAGTCCAACTGGGGCAATCTGGCTTGCGATATCTACATTGCGGCCACTGGCGCTGACGTGGCCATCATGAACGGCGGAAATATCCGCGCCACCGTCCCCGCCGGCCCTGTCACCGCCAGGGATATCAATACGGTCTTTCCCTTTGGAAATCTGATAGTCGTCAAGGAAATAACCGGTCAGGCCCTGCTGGAAGCCCTGGAGGTTGGCCTGAGCCTATACCCCGAAACCAGCGGCGGGTTCCCCCAGGTGGGCGGAATGATGGTAACCTTTGATCCGGCCAAGGAGCCTGGAGCCAGGATCACCGAGCTGCTCATCGGCGGCGAGCCTGTGGATGCCGAGAAGATGTATAAGCTTGCCACCAATGACTACTTGGCCGCCGGCGGCGATAACTACGCGTCTCTGGTGGAGTTCCCCATCTCACTGTATATGGGTGCCATGGATGAAATCGTCGTTGATTATTTCAAGGAGAACAGCCCTGTTGCGCCTCAGCTGGAGGGCCGCATCAAAACGGTCGAGTGACGAAACCGGGAGATTGACTCATCTGGGCGAGCCAGAACGAATGGCGGGTCAAGTCCAAAAGACAAGGCTCGCTTTTTTTCGCGCAGCAATGCCTTGCACACCGTCTTTCGCCAAAATTTCCGATGGCTCTCGACTTTTCTGATTCTTCCATGCCTTTAAATTTGCAATTTTATGCGCGTGATAAATTCGAAGCGAATTGGTAAGATGCAGCTATGAGTTAGCGCAACCAATCCCAAGGTGAATCGGAATGGGCAGTTAAAAATGCGCATGCCGCCGGAAGGACTGCCTTTACGCGAGGGTTCACACCCCCGCGCTCCTAGGACCGCAATCAACCCTTGCCTCCCCTGTTCCGCTTTCGGTGCCGCCAGTCTTTCAACAGCGCATTCCTTTATAGCGGAGGGCTGGCCGGAGGGATGCCTGGTCAGGGCATTTATCAGGTCATGCCGAGCGGGGGCAGGGATATCCAGACATCCCAAAAGAGCTTTCAAAACATAATCTTTGCCTTGAACAGCGAAGGCAAGGCGCGATATTTGGATACCCACATGGATACGATGGCTCCGGGGATTGTTGAGACCAAGGCAACGGAAGCCGATCGCTTCAAGGTGGGGAACCAAGCCTATATGAGCTATAACAAATCAAACCCCGCCGCGGCGCATCGGCACATGGCGGGGTGATTTTTTGGTGAAGGTTGTTTTGCACAACCCGGATCAGCTTTCCATGGCCAGAAACTTCGTCAGCGTCTCCGGGTCGATATTTCCCCCGGAGAGCACAAAGGCCACCTTCTCCTCTGGCCGCACCTTCACCTCGCCGGACAAAACAGCGCCGATGCCGATGGCCGCGGAGGGCTCCACAAGCAGCTTGCCCTTAAAGAGAATCTCCTTCAGCGCTTTGGTGATGTAGTAATCCTCCACCGGCACCAATTCATCCACGTATTCCTCGATGATGGGATAGGTGTTGGACCCGGTGACGGAGATCATGAGCCCATCGGCCACCGTGTCCTTCATCTCCACCTCCACGGGCTTTCCGGCTGCGCGGCTGGCGCTGTAGCGGGGAATGGCCAAAGGCTCCGCGCCGATGACGCGGATGCTGGGGTTTGTCTCCTTAATGGCCACGGCCACCCCGGCCATGAGACCGCCGCCCCCCAAGGGAACGATGACCGTGTCCACGTCCGACAGATCCTCAAGAATTTCCAGCCCTACGGTGCCTTGTCCGGCGATCAGCATGGGATCGTTATAGGAATGCACCACGGCATACCCTTTTTCATCCACGATTTCGTAGAGCTTTTTGTAGCGCTCGATGGATCCATGCCCATACTGCACCACCTCTGCTCCCAAGGCTTTCGTGCCCTCCACCTTTACCGCCGGGGCGTTGGTGGGCAGTACGATGGTCGCCCTGATGCCCAGCATTTGGGCCGCGAAGGCCACGCCTTGGGCGTGGTTGCCGGAGGAGGAGGCGATGATTCCCTTTGCCCGCTCCTCATGGGTCATGGTGAGGATCTTGTTTGTGGCGCCGCGAATCTTGAATGAACCGGTGAGCTGGAGACTTTCCGGCTTCATGTAGGTTTGACAGCCAAGGATGGCGTCCATCTTTGTGGCATGGAGTAGAGGGGTGCGGAGGATATACGGCGCGAGGCGTTCCTTTGCCTGTTGAATGTCCGCCACTGAAATAGCCAATTCCATGGGGAGCCCTCCGTTTCTAAGCCTTCGTTTTCCGAATATATTCGCAGATTTCCCTTGGGGATGAGGCGATGACCGCCCCGGCATCCCGAAGGGCATCAAGCTTTTCTTCCACGCTTCCTCCGCCGCCGTCGATGATGGCGCCGGCGTGACCAAGGGATTTTCCCTTCGGCGCGGCACGGCCCACGATCAAGGCGATGACGGGCTTTCTCACCTTTTCTTTAATGTACGCGGCGGCTTGTTGCTCCAAATCGCCGCCGATTTCGCCTAGCAATACGATGATGTCCGTACCGGGATCGGCATTGAAAAGCTCCACGGCGTCCCGGGTGGTGAAGCCCCAAACAGGGCCACCGCCGATGGCGACCACCGTGGACTGGCCGATCCCCGCGTCCGTAAGGGCCTTGCCCACCTCATAGGAGAGGGCGCCGCTCTTGGATACCATGCCTACCCGGCCCTTTGTGTACATGCGGGCGGGATGAGCTCCCAGCTTGCTCTTGCCCGGGGAGATAAGCCCTGCCGTTCCTGGGCCCAAAATCCGAGTGCCCTTGCATTTCGCGTGGATCAGGATGCGCAGGACGTCATGCTCCGGGATGTTTTCCGTGGTTAAGACGACGAAAGGGATGCCTCCGTCGATGACCTCAAAGCAGGATTCCATGGCGTATGCCGGCGGCACAAAGCAGATGGCCGCGTCGATGGGAGAAAGGGCCATCGCTTCCCGCACGGTATCAAACACGGGGATGCCATACACCTCCTGGCCGCCCTTGCCGGGGGTCACGCCGGCGACGATATTTGCCCCATATTCCCGCATGACCTTCGCTTGGAGGGAACCGGACTTGCCCGTGATGCCCTGTACCAGAATTCGGGTTCCTTCATCGATCAAAATTGACATGCCTCACGCCTCCTTTGCCAGCCGGGCGGCTTCGGCAACAGCTTCGTATAGGTCGTCCAAGGGGATGATGCCGATTTCGGAGAGCATGCGCTTGCCCTCCTCCTCCAGAGAACCGCACATGCGAACCGTCATGGGAACCATGGGCTTGCCTTCCGTGATATAGCGGCGGATGCCTTCCGCCATGTGATCCATCCGGTTGAAGCCGCCGATCAAAACGATGAGCAGGCTCTTCGCGCCTGGATATGCCAGGGTCTCGCACATGGCGGTGTACATGACGTCGGCGTTGGTTACGCCCCCCAGTTCGCAGAAGCTGTTTACCTTGGCGCCCGCGTCCGTGAGCAGGTCCAAGCTCAACATGCCGGTGCCCGCTCCGTCGGAAATAAGGCCCACATTGCCTTCCATGCCCACAAAGGTGATCGTGTCGTCCCGGTGAATCTCAGCCACGGTCCCTTGCTCCGCCCGAAGCCTATCAAATAGCTCGGGGTGCCGGCGGGCCGCCTTGTCGTCCAGCACAACTTTCGCGTCCAGGGCCATAAGTCCCCGGTCGGTCACGGCCAAGGGGTTGATCTCCACAAGGGAGGCGTCATACTCCACAAAAGCTTTATACAGCCCCTGAAGCACCTTTAGGAGCCCGTTATAATCCGCGCAATTCATCCGCTTGGCAAGATAGCGGGCCTGATACCCGATGATCCCCACAAAGGGATCGATGGGCAGCGCTATCACTTGGCTCGGATCCGCGTGGGCGATGTTTTCGATTTCAACCCCGCCAGTGCCGCTTGCCAAGAGAACCATCTCGCCGTTGCCCCCCCGAAAGGTGATGGAAAGATAGAGCTCCCTGGCGATCCGTATCTCCTCTTCCACGGCGAGAACAGCCGACACCGGCTCTCCCCGTATGGTCATTTCCCATAGGCGCTCCAGTTCTCCGGGTATTTCCTCCTGGCGCTTCACCATGCGAATGCCGCCCGCCTTGCCCCGGCCGCCGGTCATGACCTGGGCTTTGAGTAGAACAGGGGCCCTAAGCCCAAGCGCGTTATCGCCTTTGCGCAGCAAGCGCCCTTCCGGCACCTGAAGCCCGCATGCTTTAAACAGGGCCTTTCCCTGGAATTCCATCAGTTTCAATCCACATTCCTCCCAGACGATATACTTTTTAGCGCATGGCTTCCCGAACCGCCGCCGCGGCGAGGACGCTGGTTGGGTCGATGGCTTTCCTGTCTATCTCATACAGGGAAAAGGCGAGCGGAAGCTCCGTGCAGCCCAGAATCAGCGTATCGGCGCCTCTATCCATAAGGGCGTCCAGCACGCTTTGGAATGCTAAGGTATCGTATTGCCTTTTGCCCGCTTTGACCCCTTCATAGATGATCCGCGTCACCTCGATTTGCCCTTTGGGATCCGGTTTGATCAGCTGTACATTGCCCTCGGCAAAGATGGCGTCATAAATGCCCGTTTGGCAGGTGCCGTCCGTGGCCAGAAGGCCTGCCCGCCTGACGCCTCGGCGGATGGCCTCCGAAAGGGTTTCCCGGATCATATGGAGCACAGGCACCCGGACATAGGGGAGCAATTGATCGTAAAAGAAATGGGCCGTATTGCAGGGCATAATTAAAAAATCCGCCCCCATGCCTTCCAGGCCAACGGCGGAACGGACCATTTCAGGTATGGGGCTTCTTCCGCCGGCAAGGATGGCGGCGGTGCGATCCGGGATGGACGTATTGCTGTCAATCACCACATGGATGTTGTCCCCATCGGACTTGGCATCCGTCTTTTCGATGATTTTCCGGAACAAGTCCGCCGTGGCCAGAGGTCCCATCCCGCCGATGATGCCGATGGTTTTCATGCGTGGCCCTCCCAAGGTGATGGATTCGGTTGGAGCAAACAAAGGCCCGCGCTATTTCTCCACGTGAATGGCGAAATCAGGGCAAATGCGCTCGCATAGGCCGCACTGAACGCACGCCTGCTCCCTGACAGGCTGAATGTAGTTATATCCCCGCTTGTTGACCTGATCGGTGAGCTCCAGTACCTTCTTGGGGCAATTCACCGCGCACAGGTCGCAGCTCTTGCAAAGGTCTTTATCCACGGAAATAGCCATGTACATCCCCCTTTATCTCGACGCGTGAAGGCTGTTTTCTTTGGCATACATAGCGCCCGCGTCCACGGCCTTCAGGTTCAGCGCTACAAACCGTTCCGAGACGCTTTCCGCCACCGTGTCCTTGAGAGCATCCCTGTCCACCACGCCGCAGCATTCGGACAGAAAACCCAACATGACCATGTTTGCCGCCATTTTGTTGCCCAGGGAAAGGGCGATTTCCGTGGCGGGAACCTGAAATGTGGAGGCGATGGGCCGGGTCAGCTGGGTGACCAGCTTCGGATCGACGACCAGAATGCCGTCTTCATCCAGCGTGTGGATGTATTTAGCATAGGCCTCCTGGAACATGCAGACCAGAAGGTCTTTTTTATTGGCGATGGGGGAGGCGATGGGCTTGCTGTCGATGATCAGCTCAGCCTGGCATTGACCGCCCCGGGCTTCCGAGCCGTAGCTCTGTGTTTGAACAGCGTAAAGGCCGCTCCTTGTGACGGCTGTGGTACCCAACACGACGGCGGAGAGGATGATACCCTGACCTCCAAAACCGCAGAGGCTGATTCGCAAGGGATAATTCATGCCTTTATCCTCCTCATCATGGCAGGGTGGTGCCATTGTACACGGGGCGCTCTCGCCGCACAAACTCGGCGCAAAGGAGTCGGTTCCCCACCTCTTCCGGGGTCATGGAATCGGCTTTTGTCTTGGAAATGGTGATGTCCTTGATGTAGTCCACCAGCTTGGAGGGGTCCCCCGTCCGAAGGGCGTACCGGCCAAAGTGGGTTGGACATTGGGAGACGATTTCAACCAGTGAAAAACCCTTATGCTGGAGCGCCCGGGAAATTGCGGCCACGCACTGTACGGGCATGGCGGTGGTCCACCGTTCTACATGGCTTGCCCCGGCGGCCATCGCCAGCTTGGCAATGTCAAAGCGGGGCTCATCGCTGCCAAAGGGGGTGGTCATGGTGCGGGCTTTTTCCGGGGTGGTGGGGGCCACTTGGCCGCCGGTCATAGCGAAGTTCAGGTTGTTGACCATGATCACGGTTACATCCAGATTGCGCCGGGCGGCATGGATGAAGTGGTTGCCGCCGATGGAGGCCAGGTCCCCATCGCCGGCGAAGATCACAATGGGGGTTTCGGGCTTCATGAGCTTGATGCCGGTCGCCCAGGCCAATGTTCGCCCATGAACCCCGTGAAGGGTATCGCTCTTTAAGTAAACCGGGATGCGGGCGGTGCAGCCCACGCCGCCGATTGTGACAAATTCGCTGATATCAAGCCCCAGTTTATCAAGGGATTGGGTGAAATAATTGAGCACCTGCCCACAGCCGCACCCGGCGCAGAAAAAATGCGGAAGTTTTTCCGGGCGGAGAAAGCGCCGGTTGGGGTTGATGGATTGCTGGCTCATTTCAATCCCCCCTTTACGGCGTTGTAGATTTCTGTTGGCGTATGGGCGATGCCCCGGTTATGGGTGATCCGGGAAACATCGCAGTGCCGCGCGGCGACCCGCTCGATTTCCCGGCTGTACTTGCCAAGGTTCATTTCAACGGAGAAAATATGCCCAACGTGCTTGGCCGTCTCAAGAATGGCCTTTTCTGGCACGGGCCACACATTGCATAGCTTTAAAACCCCGGCCTTCACGCCGTTGTCCCGGAGCGTCTGCACCGCTTCCAGGCAAGGGCGAACCTCGCTGCCATAGGCGACCAGGGCATACTCCGCGTCGTCCATGAGGAATGTCTCCGTCCGGCAAATGGCATCCGCGTTTTCCCGGATTTTGCCGGTAATCCGCTTGTAGAGCTTCTCAAAGACATCGGGGTCCCAGTCGATACTTCCGGCCTCGCTATGGGGATTGATGGAGTAGATGACATTATAACCCTTGGCCAAGGGCACCGCGTCCGGGCATCCGTTTTCCGGCGCCTGAAACGGCAAAAAGTCGGGACCGGGTTGCTTGTTTGTATACTTGCGGTTCAAAAGAAGCAAATCCTTCTCCTCCGGAATAAAAAGGCGCTCCCGCATGAGGGCGATGGTGGTTTCCGACATGATGATCACGGGATTTCGGTATTGCTCCGCCAAGTTAAAGGCCCAGATGGCATAATCGTAGGATTCCTGAACGGAGGAAGGACAAACCACGATGGCTTCATAATCCCCCGAGACACCCCAGCGCATCTGCATCACATCGGCCTGGCTGGCATAGTTTTCCCCTCTGCACCGCTGGACATCGGCCACGACGATGGGCGCTTCGATGGCGTAGCAGTAGCCAAGGCCCTCCTGCATGTAATTGTATCCCGCGCTGGCGGTCGCGGTCATTGCCTTCGCCCCCGCTAAAGAAGCGCCCGCGCACGCGAAAATGGAGAAGAGCTCGTCCTCCCCCTGCACAAAGCGACCGCCTAGCATGGGCAAACGCTGGGACATCATCTCGGATATTTCGTTTGCGGGCGTGATTGGGTATCCCGCGAAAAAATCACACCCGGCTGAAAGAGAACCTTCCACCAGGGCATAATTTCCCAGCATAAAGTGAATCCCGGACCGTACCCTTGGCTCCATCGCGTTTGGCATGGCACGCCCTCCATTTCCACCCTATATACATCCGTTCATATGGTGTTTCTTTGACACTATATCATCTTATTCAGCATTGTCAAGTGTCGACAAAATGCTCGAAAAAGAAATCCGGCTTTTCGGTTGTGAAAATGCCGGGCTGGAGGTTTGATCATTTCTTTTTGCCGTTTTCTTCACCGGAAAGGGCCTGCTCGCAGCGAGCCAGGCTGTTGGTCACATGATGCAGCACCAGATTGTAAAGCGCGTTGGCATCCCTGGCTTTTAGCGCGGTCATGATGGCGGTATGCTCCTGGTACACATCCCGGACCGCGTGGCTGGAAAGGCTGTCGCTGTATTCCACGAAATATCGCACCCTGAGGGAATGGCTAGCGGTGGTAATGATGTATTCCTTCAAATAATGGTTGGTTACATATTTGTAAAAGAGCATATGCAGCCCTAAATCGCACTTCACATATAAATCCAGATCGTCTGGGTGTTCAATTGTTTTTTGCACAAGCCCGCTGATTCGGTCGATCTCAGCCTCCGGAATGCGATGGACGGAGGCTTTGGCGGCATAGGGCTCTAAGATTGCCCGCATTTCCCAAATGTCTCGGACGAGATCCGAAGTGACCTCTGTCACAATGGCGCCTCTTCGGGGAATGATGGTGGTGAACCCCTCGCGTTCCAGCATGTTGAGGGCTTCCCTTATAGGGGCGCGGCTGATGTTCATCTGCTTGGAAAGCTCTTCTTCCGGAAGCCTTGTGCCTGGCTTAATTTTGCCGGAGATGATCAGTTCCCGCAGGTTTAAATACACCTTATCCTTAAGGGTTTGGCTGGTGCTCAGGTCCTGAAATAACGCGTCCACGGCCGTCCCTACTTTGCATGTTTTTTGTAAACCATTTTTTATAGTAATGCATGGATGGATGCTTGTCAACGAAAGAATACGCAATTTCGACATAAAATAGATAGAATAAAGCGGAAAGCGGATAATTTAGCGAGACAGAACGGTGAATCAATAAAAAATTGTAGACAAAATAGAAAAAACAGTTGACAAGTGTGATTGAATATGGGTATGATGTGTAAAATCACAGACATACAGCATTTCTATTTATTCTCTTTGTTCCGCAGCGCTTGGGCGCTTTGTGGTATTGTTTCAATTATATTCAAGGAGGAGATCTTGGTGAAAACAAAGGGCATTCGGGCACTAGGCTTGATCCTGACGGTTATCATGTTGCTGGGCATGTCGTCCTTCGCGGCGGCGGAAGGCACGCCGCAGCGTGGAGGCACGTTGGTGATCGCCTATACTGCCGAGCCGGACACGATGAACGTATATTCCACCCACATGCTGGCGGATGTTCAGACCTGCGTGGCGCAAGGCCTGGTCATTCCCGACCACAACATGGAATATGTTCCCGTCCTGTGCAAGGAAGTACCCACGCTGGAGAACGGGCTGATCAAGCTGTCTGAAGATGGCAAGACCATGACGATCACCTACAACCTCAAGGAGAACGTCAAATGGCATGATGGTGCGCCGTTCACTTCTGCGGACGTGAAGTTCACCTGGGAAGCCGTTAAGGATCCCAACTTCATCGCCGAGGGCAAAGAAGGCTGCGATGATATCGACAGCATCGACTGCCCGGATGATTACACCGTTATCTGCAACTACAACAAAGTCATCGCCGACTATGCCACCACCCTGTTTACCTTCGGCATTATGCCCAAGCATATGCTGGAAGGCTTTGACCTGAACCTCCAGACCGGCTACAACCGTGAGGGGCTTCTGGGCACTGGCCCCTACAAGATGGTCAAGTGGGTGGAAGGCGAGTATATTGAGCTGGCGCGCAACGAGGATTACTTTGAGGAAGGCGCCTGGTTGGATACCATCATCTTCAAATTCCTGCCGGACGCCAATACCCAGTTGACCCAGCTGAAGACCGGCGAAGTGCAGTTTGCCATGGGCCTGCCTACAGACATGTACGAAGAAGTAAAGGCGATTCCGGGCATGGTTACCGAGTCCGCGCCTCAGAATGCCTGGTGCCACATCGACTACAACTTCCGGGATGAAATTCTCGGAGCCGATCTGGCTGTCCGCCAAGCGATCAACTACTGCGTGGACAAGGAAGGCATCGTCACCAACCTGATGAAGGGTTTGGGCGAGGTCATCCAGTCTCCCTGGATGCCGTTTGATAAGTACGCGAACCCCAACCTTCCCAAGCATGAGTATTCCTTGGAGAAGGCTGCCCAGGTGTTGGAAGACGCCGGCTGGAAAATGAATGCCAACGGCATCCGCGAGAAGGATGGCAAGACGCTGGAGTTCGTTCTTCTGGGAAGGACCACGAACCAGGACGAGCATAAGATACAACAGGTCGTCATGGATGCGTGCAAACAGGTAGGCATCATCCTGACCATCAACAACGTGGCGCCTTCCGCCATGAGCGAGCTGCGGGAAGCCGCTGATTATGATCTGAAGATCCATCGCTGGATCACCGGCAGCCCGTCCCGTACCCGCTTCTACAGCAATGCCGCGTACTACCCGCTTTCCGTCAATGACATCTACTACGACAATCAGGAGATTTCTGATCTGCTCGACGAATCCGACACGGTGCTGGATGTCGAAAAGCGGAAAGAAATGCTCTTCAAGGTTCAGGAGATGTTGTTGGACGACTGCGTAAGCATTCCGATCCACTCCCTGGAGCAGGTTATCTGCCACACGGATAAGCTTAAGGGCTTTGTCTCCGGGCCGACGAACATGACCAATTTCTGGGCTGTGAAGGACTGGTATCTGGAGCAGTGATCATTGACCTGCGGGCGTTGCCGTTTCTGGGCGCGTAACCGCATAGGGGTGGTATCGGCAAGCCGGTACCACCCTGCCATTCTGATGGGAGGCGGACCATGTATAAGGATAAGATCACCCGGATGGCAAAAAACCTGGTTCAGCATTCGGTAGCCCTGGAACTGGGGGAGAAGCTGCTGATTGAGGTGTTCAATGGCGGGTTTGAACTGGCCGAGGCGCTGATCGAACAGGCTCGGGCCGTCGGCGCCGATTCCTATATACAGATTCATCATCACGGCCTGTTGCGGACGCTTTTGACGAACGCGACGTCGGAGCAGCTCCGCAAAACGGCGGAGTATGAGGTTGCCCGCATGCGGGACATGGACGCGTATATCGCCATTCGCGCCTTTGAAAACGCCAGTGAGCTGGGCGATGTCCCCGGGGACAAGATGCAGCTCTATCAAAGCGAGTACAGCAAGCCGCTGCATACCGACATACGAATCAAAGACACCAAGTGGTGCGTAATGGGTTATCCCTCTCCCGCCTTTGCCCAAAAGGCTGGGATGAGCACCCAGGCGTTTGAGGATTTTTATTTTGATGTCTGCGGCCTTGATTACAAGCGTCTAGGCGACCGGATGGACGCCCTGGTCGCTTATATGAACAAGACGGACGCGGTTCGCGTCGTCGCCAAAGGAACCGACATTTCCTTTTCCATAAAGGGATATCCCGCCGTCAAGTGCTATGGCCGCCGCAACATCCCCGACGGGGAGGTTTATGTGGGCCCTGTGCCGGGCACGGCCAATGGGCACATCACGTATAATGTTCCCTGTAATTACCAGGGCTTTGTCGCGGAAAACGTCCGCTTTGCCTTTGAGAATGGTGTAATAGTCAGCGCTGACGGCAATGATCCCGTGCGCATCAATAAGGTGCTGGACACCGACGTAGGCGCACGGAGGCTGGGCGAGTTCGCCCTGGGCGTAAACCCCATGATCACCCGGCCAATCGTTGATACCCTCTTCGATGAGAAAATGACGGGTTCCCTCCATTTTACGCCGGGCAACGCGTATCTGGCCAGCAACAATGGGAATGTTTCGGCGGTTCACTGGGATCTGGTGCAGCTGCACACGCCGGAATACGGCGGCGGCGAGATCTGGTTTGACGATGTGCTGATACGCAAGGACGGCCGCTTTGTGGTGGGCGAGCTCCTTGGGCTGAATCCGGAGAACCTGATGTCCTGACGAGCCGGGAAATGGGCTTGGAAGAAAGGATGCGTGTGGTTTGTTCAAATTTATCGTGAAAAGGCTATTGCAGACCGTGCTGATGGTGATCGGCGTATCGCTGATCATCTATATGCTCATTCAGCTGATGCCGGGAGATCCATTCCAGATGTACTTGGACAATCCATATGCCAGTCCAGAGCAGATCGAGCTGATACGAAAGCACTATGGGTTGGACCAGCCGATCCCCGTGCAATACTTGAATTGGGCGAAGAACATTTTGAAGGGTGACTGGGGTGTAAGTTACAACTCCAGGCGGCCGGTCATGGAGGTGATCGCCACCAAGGTGAGGCCGACGGTGGAGCTGACGCTCTTTGCCCTCGTGCTGGCGGCGGTGATCGCCATACCGCTGGGTGTGTTCAGCTCAATCAAGAAAAATTCCCTTTTTGACTACACGACAACGGGCCTCACCTACTTGGGCATTTCCATGCCTGTGTTTTGGTTCGGCCTGATGTTGCAGCTTATTTTTTCCGTGAGCCTTCGATGGCTTCCCAGCGCGGGGCGAACATCCTTCGGCCCCATTGGGGGCACCGCTCTTGATCTGTTCCGGCATATGATCATGCCCGGCTTTGTCCTGGCACTCATTTATATCGCCGGCTGGAGCCGGTATACCCGGAACAACTATACCGAGGTGCTGAGCCAGGATTATATTCGTACGGCCAAGGCGAAGGGCCTTTCAAACATTCGAATATACGGAAGCCATGCGCTTCGCAACGCCATCATCCCCTTGGTTACCGTTATGACCATGGACATTCCGGTGCTCTTTTCCGGCGCGGTGGTAACGGAGACCATTTTCTCCTGGCCCGGTATGGGATCATTCTTCATGGATTCCCTCAACAAGCGGGATTACCCCGTGCTAATGGCCATTCTGCTCATCAGCGCCTTGCTGGTGATCATCTGCAACCTGATTGCGGATATCCTATACGCGGTTCTGGATCCCCGCATCAAATACTAGGAGGGATGCCGGATGAATAAAGGATTGACCGCGGGCAGCGATCCGGTGGAGACAGGGAATAACCGGATCATCATTTCCCCGGCAAGGCAGGCGCTGAAGCGCTTTTTAAAGAATAAGCTCTCTATTTTCGGCACCGTCATGCTTTTGGTGCTCGTGCTGTTTGTCTTGGCCGGCCCCGCCTTTTGGCGAGTTGATCCGGATAAGACAAACATGATGAATGCGTTTAAAAAGCCCTTTACGGAGTTTGGCCCTCTTGGAACGGACTCCATTGGCCGGGATGTGCTGTCCAGACTGATGCACGGAGGGCGCGTATCCCTTTCCATCGGCCTCTCCAGTGCGCTGGTGGCCATCTCTCTCGGGACGGTCATCGGAGCCCTGGCCGGATACTATGGCAAGGTGATCGACGCAATTCTCATGCGGTTTACCGATGTGGTGATGACCATCCCCACCCTTCCGTTGCTGATCGTTTTAGGCGGCATGTTTCGTCCTTCCCCCGCCTTGCTGGTATTTCTCATCAGCATCATGAACTGGATGACCACGGCGCGCCTGGTGCGAAGCCGCTTCCTGACGCTGCGTACCCTGGATTATGTCAAGGCGGCGCGGGCTGTGGGCTGCAAGAACGGGCGGATCATCTTCCGGTATCTGCTGCCCAATACCATCGGCCCCATCATCGTCACCGCTACGCTCACCGTGGGTCGGGCCATCATCATGGAATCCACCCTGAGCTTTTTAGGCGTCGGCATTAATCCGCCCACCTCCAGCTGGGGGAACATGCTTCAAAGCGCCCAGACGGTTATGACCAGCTCCCCGTGGCTGGCGATCATCCCAGGCGTAATGATTTTGTTGATCGTGTTGTCCATCAACTTCATTGGCGACGGTCTGAACGATGCCCTCGACCCAAGACAAACCCGTTAGGACGGCGAAGAGAAGAAAGGGGCTATTTGGTATGTTGAGCGATCTGACCCTTCGGTTTGGTGAGGCGCTGTGCGCTTTGACGCTAGGCATTGACGCCCTGTATCGCAAGGAGCTTTCCGGTGAGGACGCGCTGGAAGGGCTGGCTGTCATCGACATGAGTAAAGGGAAGATTCCGGCCACAAAGGTGGAGAGCTATGCCCAGGCCCGCGGGGCGCTGGCGGAGTTGGCGGCGAAAGCGTTTGCCCTGCCGGAACCGGATCGACGTTTGTATTACGCGCAAGCCTGTATTTCCCTGGATAGCTTCTGCGCGAGCCGCCAGGGCTTGCTGGATGATATGTCCAGCCAGGTGGGTATGTTCCTACACGTGAACCCCGCTCCGATTTCCACTTTGGAAATTGAGAGCTACATGGGGAGCATTCATGAGCTGCTGACGGGAATGGGCTACGCGGGCGACATCCGGAAGCAATGCGCCGCCTGGGACGAAAAGAACAAGGTTCCCGCGGACGAAGTGCAAGGCGTTATGGACGAACTGATGGCCATTGCTCGTGAGCGGACCGGCAACATCCTGGACTTGCCCGAGGGGGATTACTACGGCTGCGAGACCGTGGACGGCGCCCCGTATAACGCTAGAAGCGACTTCCACCGCCGCAAGGTGGTTATTAACATCGCGCCCACGCTGACCCGGCAAGCCCTTAAACATTTGGTGTGCCACGAGTGCTATCCCGGCCACTTCATGCAGTTCTCCCTGCGCCAGCGCCTGTTTGAGCGGGGCGTGGCCGCGGCGGACGGCCTCCTCTCCGTCGTCAACCATTCCAGCTCTTCCACCTTTGAAGGCATTGCCGACGCGGGCATCGAGTTTATCGACTGGGTGGAGGACGACGACGACCGGGTGAGTGCCTTGCTGAGCGGGCTGAAGGCCGCGCTGGGCACCGCCACATCCTATCAATACCATGTGCAGAAAAAGCCGGACGCCCAGGTGGAAGCCTGGCTGCGGCAGTACGCGCTGGTGGGCGGCGAGGGCTGGATTAAGGGCCGCATGGGCTTCATCAAGGATACCTCCCGCAGCGCGTTGATTTGGTCCTATTGGCGGGGAGATCAAGGGGTGTTTGACGTATGGCATCGGGTGGAAAAGGCGGACCGGCCGCAGTTCTTTGATTATATCTATGGAAGGCTGCACACGGTGCAGAGCATGCAGCTATTCCGGTAAGCGCACCAAGAATGCCTGATGCGGGGAGTGCTTCATAATGGATACATTGCTCCGAGTGGAAAACCTGAACATCGCCTTTAAATCCGAACATGGGATTTTTTCGGCGGTGAATAACATCAATTTTGAAATTGGCCATGGCGAAAGCGTGGGCATTGTGGGTGAAAGCGGCTGCGGAAAGAGCGTGACCGCCATGTCGATCATGCGTCTGCTGGATGAGCCGCCGGCGGTTATCGGCGGAAACATCCTGTTTGAGGGTCGGGAAATCCGCAAGCTCTCCAACCGGGAGTTGCGAAGCATTCGGGGCAACGATATCGCCATGATCTTTCAGGAACCCATGACAAGCCTCAATCCGGTCTATACCTGCGGACGGCAGATTGAAGAAGCGATCATCATGCATCAGAAGATCAGTGCGCGAAAAGCGCGGAACAAGACCATTGATCTTCTCCGAATGATCGGCATTCCCAACCCTGAAAAGCGGGTGGACGAGTATCCTCACCAGCTTTCCGGCGGCATGCGCCAGCGGATCATGATCGCTATCGCCTTGTCCTGCCATCCGAAGCTGCTCATCGCGGACGAGCCGACCACGGCCCTGGATGTGACGATACAAGCCCAAATTCTGGAGCTGATCCGGGATCTGAGAAACCAGCTGAGCATGTCCATGATCCTCATCACTCATGACTTGGGGGTTGTCGCCGAGATGACCCGCCGTGTGATCATCATGTACGCCGGCGAGATCGTGGAGGAGGCGGATGTCATCAGCATTTTCAGGCATCCTATGCACCCCTACACCCGGGGTTTGCTGGCCTCTATTCCCCGCCTCAACGAGACCAAAAAAGAGCTGGATGTAATCGAGGGCGTGGTGCCCAGTCCGGACGCCATGCCCAAGGGCTGCCGGTTCAGCCCTCGGTGTACGGAGTGTATGGACCGCTGCCGCATGGAAGCGCCGCCAAGGGTTGACCTGGGCGGCGGCCATGTGGCCCGCTGCTGGCAGATCGCCGACAAAGGGGGTGCGCAGGCGTGAAACAGGGCACCGAGGCGCTTTTGCGCGTTGAAAACCTAAAGACGTACTATGATGTCAGCAAGAACTTCTTCAAGAAGGGAACCACCTTCGTAAAGGCGGTGGATGACGTCTCTTTCATCATCAACCAAGGTGAGACGCTTGGGCTGGTGGGCGAGTCCGGCTGCGGCAAAAGCACCCTTGGCCGCACGATTCTTCGCCTGGAAGAGGCGACCGCGGGCCGGATTTACTACATGGGTCAGGATGTGCTGGCCATGCAGGGCGAAAAGATGCGGGCGCTCCGGCGGGAGCTGCAGATCATCTTTCAGGATCCCTACTCCGCCCTGAATCCCAAGATGACCGTCGGCGAAATCGTTGGGGAGCCCATGCTTGTTCATAAGATGGCCACCACCAAGGAGCGGAATCGGCGGGTCAGCGAGCTGCTGGAGCTGGTGGGCCTTCAGGATTATCACGCCAAGCGTTATCCCCATGAGTTTTCCGGCGGGCAGAGGCAGCGCATCGGCGTGGCGCGGGCCTTGTCGGTGAACCCAAAACTGATCATATGCGACGAGGCGGTCTCCGCGCTGGACGTATCCATTCAGGCTCAAGTTCTCAACCTCCTGTCCAAGCTTCAACAGGAAATGAACCTGACCTATATCTTCATCGCCCATGGCTTGGCAACAGTCAAGCACATCAGCAATCGAGTCGGTGTCATGTACCTAGGTAAAATCGTCGAGATCGCCGACAGCGAAAAGATCTATCGGGAGCCAAAGCATCCCTATTCTCAGGCGCTCATCTCCGCGATTCCAGAGCCGGATCCGGAGCTGGAAAAGAAGCGGGTAATCCTGACCGGAGACGTGCCAAGCCCCATCAATCCGCCATCGGGTTGCCGCTTTCATACCCGTTGCAACAGCTGTATGGAAATTTACAAAAAAGAAGAACCGAAGATGCTGGACGTGGGCGGCGGCCATCTCGTGGCGTGTCATCTGACCAAAGGCTGAAAGAAGGAACCGCCATGCGAATTCGAGAGGATATTAAGGCGCTGGCCGATTGTTTCTATCGGGACACCTGTGAAAAAAATGAAGTTTATTTCGTCAAATGGACATTTCCCAACGACGATCTGCCGGATCTCTCCCTTGCCAGGGCGGAATCGGACGATCGTCTGGCGGACGAGACGCTTGTGAGGGTGGATGCCCTTCTTCAGGAGCCGGGCTTATCCCACACGGATGAGATCATCCTGAAGATACTCGGTTACTATTGTGGCTACATCAAGAAAAACCTCCTGAACTACTGGCACGTGTTCGATCTGAATCACTATACCTCTCCTCTACCCCATCTGTTTGAAAAGCTGCTGGCCCTTCCCTACGAAACCGAGGGAGAGAAAGCCCGCTATCTGGCCATTCTGAAGAAGTTCCCGGGATTTCTTCGGGCTCTCCATGAAAAGCTGGAACAGCAGGCGCGGCGGTACATCCGTATGCCCGTGGAAGCCTGCAAAATCGTTCTGACCACCTTTGAGCGGTACAAGGAAATGGCCACCGAGCTGGATCGGGGCGGCAGTACAAGCCAGTTGTCCAAGGAGATTCTGGACGTGCTAAAGGGCCTTTCGGACTATGTCGCCGGAGATTATTTGCGCCACGCGCCACAAACGATCGGCATGGGGCAGTATCCCGGCGGCTTTGACATGTATATGCGCCAGGTGGACACCTATATTTCGTGCGACGCGGGCCCGGATGAAATTCAGCGCACCGGATATGAAGCCCTTGAGGTGACAAAGAAGAAGATGGAAGCCATCATGGCGCGGGTTGGTTTTCAGGGCACCCTCAAGGAATTCGCCCAGAGCGTCCGAGAAGATCCCCGCTTTCGCTTCGCATCCCCGGAGGAAATGCAGCGGGCCATGAGCGGCTATTTGGATAAAATACGCCCTTTGATGCCGGCCTATTTCAATCGGATGCCCAAGGCGGATTGCGCCGTCGCCCGAATCGATCCCAGGCGCGAGGCGACCACTTCCTGGGGCTATTATAACATCCCGGTGGAAAGCCCCGTCGGCGTCTACTACTACAGCGCCGCGGAGCTGGACAAGCGCTGTCAGGTTCGCAATCAGGCGGTGGTCTATCACGAGCTGCTGCCGGGCCATCATTACCAGATGAACCTGGTGCTGGAGGACCCCACATTGCCGGATATCCTGCACCACCATTATAACACCGCCTGCGCCGACGGCTGGGCGGAATACGCCTCGGGATTCTGCGAGGAAATCGGCCTGTATGACCCTTATACGGAGTATGGCCGCCTTACCTGGGACGCGTTTCTCTGCTGCCGGCTCATCGTGGATACCGGCCTGAATGCCCTTGGCTGGACATATGAGGATGCCCGCGACTTTTTAAAAGAAGAGACCATGTTCACCGATCGGGAGCTATATACTGAGCTGCACCGTTATGCCGTGGGAATGCCAGCCCAGGCCCTTTCCTACAAGTGGGGAAGCCTACAGTTTTTCGGCTTCAAGGCGAAGGCCGTCGAGACATTGGGAAACAAGTTCGATCTGAAGGAATTCCATGATGTGATGCTGGAGTTTGGCTCTATTCCCTTGAACATCATAAAAGAACATTTCGAATGGTATATCGCCGAGAAAAAGGCCGGAACCTACCTGGCGCCTTGGCCTGCCGTATAATGTAAAAAGCGATTGGGAGGGACACCTATGAAAAAGGAGAAGCTTCGTGTCGGCATCATCGGAGCCGGCCGCTGGGCGACCAACGCCCATATTCCCGGCTTCGTCCGATCGGATCTATGCGAGGTGGTTTGCCTTTGCGACATCGACAAGGACGCGGCTGAACGCAGGGCCAAGCAGTTTGGGGTTCCGGAGATTTCCACCGACGCCTATGAGATGATCCAGCGGAACGACCTGGACATCATCGACATCTGTGTTCGGGACCGCCATGGCTCCCTTCATGAACCCATGAGCGAGGCGGCCCTGAAAGCCGGAAAGCATGTGCTGGTGGAGAAGCCCGTGGCCCATAACTTCCGGAAGGTTCGGGAGCTGGCGGCGCTTGCAAAATCAAAAAATTTAAAAACCAAGGTTGGCCTCACGTTCCGTTATGCTCCCGCTGTCCAGTATATGTTTGAGCTGGTTCGGGACGGCTTCATCGGTGAACCCTATGTGTTCAACGGCTATGAGCAGAACAGCCAGTGGTTGGATCCTAAAACGCCTATGGACAAGCGGATTCACAAGGTTCGCCCCACCGATCCGCCCATCGGCACGGATTTCTCAAAGGAAGGCATGGAGGTAGGCTCCCTGGAGGGGTATGGGGCTCCAACCATCGATATCGGCCTGGAGCTGGTTCAGTCGGATATTGCCCAACTGGTTTGCGCCATGGCCAACATGGTCAAGTATCGCTTTCGCACCAATTTGGACGCGGAACCCGAGCGGATCAACGTGGATGACGCGGATATGTTCATCGCTGAGTGCAAGAACGGCGCCCTCTACTCCATGCAGTCCAGCTATGTGACCGTTGGCAACTACCCGGGCATTGAGGCCAGAATCTATGGCTCTAAGGGCGCCATCATCACCCGTTTGGTGACTGAGTTTGACGTGCTGCAAACCATCAAGGTGGCCACCAAGGATGCCGTGGAGTTTAAGGAGATTGAGATCCCCAACCGCTTCTGGTATCCGGGGCATCAAAAGGACGACTCATGGGATACGGCGTATTACGGCTGCTTGGTGGATAATTTCCTCAGGGAAATATGGGATGGCGGGGAAAAGAACGAGGGTAACTTTGACCAGAGCGCCCGGGTGCAGGAGATCATCAACGCCGCGGCCCTTTCCCATCGGGAGCGCCGCTGGGTGGATCTGCCCCTATAAGGCTGAATTGAAGCCATGCCCCTTTAGAGCATTTCTCGAAAACATAGCACACATCCTGGCGGAACTTTTGCCTTCTCGCGTTGCCTCGACCGCTCAGCGTAGCGCTGCTACGCCTCGCTCCCTCGTCTTAGCGAGACGGCAAAATCTCTCGCCAATCTATGCGCTATGTTTTCAGCAATTGCCCTAGGCGCTCACCGCCCGCATCAATGGCAAACCACCGCTTCTGCGGAGAAAAAAAGGGGGTTCCTGTCTGTTATGAAGGAAAAACTACGAGTTGGCATCATTGGCGCGGGGCGCTGGTCTACGCGGGCTCATATTCCCGGCTTTGTCCGGTCCGACCTTTGCGAGGTGGTCTGCCTGTGCGACATCGATAAGGTGGTCGCCCAGGAGCGGGCAAAGCAGTTTGGCATCCCGGAGGTTGCGACGGACGCCTATGAGATGATCCAGCGGAACGATTTGGACGTCATCGACGTCTGCACTCGGGATGAGCATGGGGAAATGCACGAGCCCATGACCCGGGCGGCCCTGATGGCTGGCAAGCATGTGCTGGTGGAGAAACCCGTGGCCGAGGATTACAAGGTCGTTCGGGAGCTGGCCGCCCTGGCAAAGTCCAAGGGCCTCAAGACCAAGGTGGGCCTCACATTCCGCTACGCCCCGGCTGTTCAGTATATGTTTGAGATGGTTCGGGACGGCTTCATCGGCGATCCCTATGTGTTCAACGGCTATGAGCAGAACAGCCAGTGGATCGATCCCATGAACCCACAGGATAAGCGCATCCATAAGGTTCGCCCCTCCGATCCCCCCGTGGGCACTGACTTTAGCCGGGAAGGCATTGAGGTGGGCTCCCTTGAAGGGTATGGGGCGCCGACCATCGATATCGGCCTGGAGCTGGTGCAATCCGACGTGACCCAGCTGGTATGTTCTTTGGCCAACATGGTCAAATACCGCCGCCGCACCAACCTGGATACGGAGAGGGAGCGGATCAACTGGAACGACGCGGATATGTTTATCGCCGAGTGCAAAAACGGCGCTCTCTACTCCATGCAGACCAGCTTTGTCACGGTGGGAAACTATCCGGGTATTGAGGCCAGGATCTATGGCTCCAAGGGCGCCATCATTGCCCGGCTGGTGACGGAGTTCGGCGTCCTGCAGACCATCAAGGTGGCCACCAAGGACGCTGTGGAATTCAAGCAGCTTGAGATCCCGGATCGCTTCTGGTATCCGGGACATCTGAAGGACGACGCGTGGGATACGGCGTACTATGGATGCCTGTGCGACAACTTCCTTCGGGAGATAATCGATGGTGGTCCTAAGAACGAGGGTAACTTCGATCAGAGCGCCCGGGTGCAGGAGATCATCAACGCGGCGACGCTTTCCCATCGGGAGCACCGCTGGGTAGAGCTGCCTCTATAAGGTTTTCGGAATCCACGGGTTTCATGCGGGATAACCTCCCAAGGCGTCTTTTCGGCGCTTGTCCCGCATGTCCCCCCGTGGGTTATTTACTATGAGGAGATGAAAAAATGACGGAACTCCAGCTTCGCTTTGACCGTCTTTTCCAGGCATTCTTTGATTGCTTTTTGAAACGTCGCCCTGTGACGGCCTCCTTCATCGGCAAGCATGAGCATGATTCCTTTCTGCCCGATTTTTCCCCGGAAGGCGTTGGGAAAACGGTGGCGGAGATGGAGACTTTGCTTACCCAGTTCCGGGGAATGGCGGATGAAGGCCTTACCCCCCGGCAATGTCTGGATAAAAAGCAGGTGGAAGGCTTTTTGGAGATCCAGCTGTGGGAGTTCTCCGAGGGCTGCCACCATTTTCACCGGGGAAATCCATCCCTTTACACCGGCGAGGCAGTCTTTGGCATGCTCGTGTGCATTCTGACCCGCTATGCCCCGGTGGAGCAGCGGTTCGCCGCCATGTGCGCCCGGATGGAGGCAATGCCTGGGTTTTTCGCCCAGGCCGCCCAAAACCTCGGGGCCGCCCATCGGGAATGGACGAACCGGGCCATCCGGGAATGTGACGCCGGCGTGGCGTTTCTGCGGAATGGGTTGGCCCGGGCGGCAGCGTCCCATGGCTACAAGGGGACTGACTGGCAGGCATCCGCCCAGGTGGCGGAGAAAGCCCTGCTGACCTTCCGGAATTTTCTCCAGAATGATCTTTTACAGAATCACCGGGAGGATGTGGCCGCTGGGGAGGAAGCTTTTACCCTGATGATGGAGAAGGCCCACTTCGCCAAACTGGATCTTCAGGCCTATGCCGCCTATGCCCAGTCCGAGGTGGATCGGGCAACCGCCTTCCTTGCGGAACACGCGGCGGACTTCGGCGCGAAAACCCCTGGCGAGGCGTTGGCAGGGCTCCAGGATGCCCATCCCGATAAGGATCATTATTACCAGCGCTACCATGAAACCTGGAATGCGGTGAAGGCTTTGTCCGACCGCTGCGAGCTCCTTACGTGGCCGGAATTCCCCATCGAATACATTCCCCGCTATTCTTGGGCCAATGAGTGCGCGTCCGCCCTCTATTTCCTGTTCTACAGGGCCCCGGCGGCTTTCAACCGACCCATCGTCCATGAATACCTGGCCTTTCCCCTGCCCGAAAACGCCACCGACGCAGAAATGGAAGCCTTCCTCAGATCCAACAATGACGAGGTCATCAAGAACAACCATGTGGTACACCACGGGGGCATCGGGCACCATGTGCAGAACTGGAATGCCTATCACCAGACAAACTCCTTCGTGGGCCAGTTTGCGGCCTGCGATGGGGCGAGCCGCCTTGCCTTTCCCAGTTCCGCCACCATGGCGGAGGGATGGGCGGTATACGCCACGCGCCTCGTTTCGGAATTCGGCTTCCTGACGCCGTTGGAGCGTTACGCGGAAATGCAATCCCATCGCCGGATGGCGGCAAGGTCTGTGGTGGATGTGAAGCTCCATACGGGCGAGTTTACCTTGGAGCAGGCCGCCGCCTATTACCAGGAGCACGCGGCGATGCCTGGGGGAGCTGCCCTTGGGGAAGCGGTGAAAAACAGCATGTTCCCATGTGGCGCAATGATCTATCTGTACGGATGCGATACCATCGTATCCTTCCGGGAAGCGGTTCGGAAGCACCAGGGCAGTGCGTTCCGCTATAAGCAATTCCATGATGACTTCCTTTCCTTTGGCTCTGTGCCCGTAAGCCTGGTCCGGGGAGAATTGGAAAAGAAATACGGAATGTAATGCCGCCATCGGTATCATGATCGAAACCGCCGTATGTCCTCTTTTTTCAGGGAAGAGGACAAAACGGCGGTTTTCTCGAATACCCATATCCAAAGGGGGGGGCTGTGTGCTGGGACGGATTGTGGACATGGAACTGGCTTGGCAGGCGTCCCTTCAGCTTCCCGGCGGGGCGCTGCCCACAAGCGCCCCAACAAAAATCGGGGATTCGCTGCGCGTGTGTCCCTATTTTTCCTGCATCGCCGCCTCGGCCCTCTTGCTTCGCCCAAAGAAGTACGCCGCCCATGCGCATTCCTATTTGGAATGGCATGTGAGGCATCTTAACAGCGCCTCCATGGACTACAACGGGGTGGATGGCACCATCTACGATTATCAGGTACTGTGGGCGGAGGAAGGGCAACCTCTGACAGAAAAGCCCATGGTTGGCCGGGATGGCAAGCCCTATTATGATTCCACGGATTCATATGCCGCCCTTTTCCTGGACTTGGTTCGCCAGTATGACACAGTCTCCGGGGATAAGGCCTTTCTTTCCAAAAATCGAAATGCGATTCTACGGGTTTACCGCGCTATGAGGGCAACCCTGAAAGAGGATCTGAGCATTGCCAAGCCGGATTGGCCGGTTCAATATCTGATGGATAACTGCGAGGTCTGGGTGGGCTTTTCCGCGGCGGAACGCCTCTTTCATCGGCTGTGCACGGAAACGGGGGAGAAGGCGTTTTCTGGCCTCGCCAAGCAGAGCGCTCGCCTTCGTGAAATGGTGGCGCAAGGCATTGAAGAGCGGCTGTGGAGTTCTGGAAGGGAGCTTTATCGGGTGGGAATCGACAAGGGCGGCAATCCGGTTCCGCGCCTGCTCTTCCTTGGCCGATATTACCCTGACGCTATGGCCCAGCTGTTTCCAATGATGACGGGAATTCTGCCACCAGATCACCCAAGGGGGAAAAAGCTGTACGAAAAAATTAACCGGCGCTTCTCTTGCGGAAGCCGCCGGTGGGAGGAAATGCGAAACATGCCCCAATCATCCCCCTTGGTCGCCATTCTCATGA
This sequence comes from Eubacteriales bacterium, assembly GCA_031550095.1. GTDB lineage: Bacteria > Bacillota > Clostridia > Christensenellales > Aristaeellaceae > Avichristensenella. The sequence continues at coordinate 7,238 of JAVBOX010000046.1, read as the reverse complement.
GAACAGCCGCCTGCGCCGGGGATGAGGCCCGGGTGCTGCGGTATCTGGCCCAGTACGAGCGGCGGATATTGATGACGGGGCATAAAGGCTGCCAGAACGCCGAGTGCGCCCATGTGGCCTTGGGGGTGGATGCCCTGCTTCGCGTTAGAGGAGCAGAACCTTGATGACCATCTTGCGGGATAGCGGTCCTTTCGCGGTGGGGCAATCGGGCCGATGCAATTCCCCGGGGAGGAAGATGGCAAAATCACCAGGATTCAGGAGTAGCTCCGAGCCTCCGGTGCCAACGAAAAATTCCACGTCCTTATCCGGGTTGTAGGGCTCGGACACCGTCTGGCCGGTGTAGGGCTGATATCCCATCCGCTCAGACCCGCCCAGTATCATTTGAACATCCGCGTAGCGTCGGTGGGCTTCCCAACGCTCGTTTTCTTTGGTAAGCTGCTTTTCTTTGATAAACCCATAGACCGCCCGCCCGTCAACCTCAAAATCGCCGATTGGCAGGCGCAGGACATCAAGGCCTTTCAGGTAATCGATCACCTTGGCGAATCCATCGCCTAGGCTCCGATACGCCGCCATGTTTTCCAAACGATCTAAAACCATGGTCGCTCCCCTTTTCTCATAGAAGTCGCGCTTACCATACCCGCAATGGCATGTTTTGTCAAGACATTTATAGGGAAAAAACCGCCTTGGCCGTGACCTTATGGCAAGGCGCGATTCCGGAGAGGAAAGGTCTCCCGCTCCACTAGCGTTGCCGAGACGACCACTTTCTCGGGAACTTGGCCTCCGGTCAACAGCCGGTCCAGCATTTCCACGGAGGTGGGGCAAAGGGAGGCCAGCATGTTGTCCACGCTGGTGAGGGTGGGTGTCGTGCACGCGCAGAAGATGGAGTTGTTAAAGCCGATGATGGGGAGGGAATACCCATGCTCCAGCAGCGCTTTTTGAGCGCCCACGGCTAGAATATCCTCTGAGGCGATGATGCCCGAAAACTCAACGCCCTGATCCAATAACCCAGCCACCGCCCGCTGTGCCGGGAGAACGCCCCGCTCGCATCCTTGAATGAGCTGGGCATCCTGGGGGATGCCCTCATCCTGGAGCCCCTGCTTGAAGCCTTCCATTTTTCGCGTTCCGGCCCATGCCCAGCGCAGCATATCATGAAGATAAAGAATTCGGCCATAACCCGCCTTTGCCATCCGGTGAACGCTGTTCCGCATGGCTTCTTTTTCGTCGCAAAGAACGCAGTAGACATTGAGCAGGCTGATCTGAGCGTTGATGAGAAACACGGGGACTTGCCGGGCGGCCTCGGCGATATGCTTGTTATCCCTCCTTTCATAAAATGCCGCGCCCACCAGCATGATGGCGTCCACTCGCTTTTCCAGCAGCAGGGAGAGACACTTTTTCTTGTTTTCCAAAGCCGTGCCGCTGCAACAGAGCAGGGTATTGAACCCCTTGTCCCGCAGGTTGCGCTCCAAAAGGGAAACGGCGAGGGCGTAGAATGGGTTCGCCACATCGGTGCAGAGGATGCCCACCATCCGCATGGAGTCCAGGCCAAGGCCCCGGGCGAAAGCGTTGGGGGTATAGCCCTCCCTCCGCATGACTTGGAGCACCTTCTCGCGGGTTTTTGGGCTCACATTGGGGCTTTCATTGATCACCCGGGAAACGGTCGCCACGGAGACATGGCATTGGTTCGCGATGTCGCGTATGTTCATGGCCTACCTCAGCAAAGAAACTACTTTCATCGTTATCCTAGCATTATTTTTGAAGGTGCGCAAGATATGTTGACATTGTTGAGGCCGATCTATATAATTTATTGTAAATAGTTACATTTTGTCCCAAGACGCGAAGTGAGGTTGGGAAATGAACAGGCGGTATCTTCGAAGATCCCTTGCGGACAACGCCATTGGATACATGTTCCTCACCCCCTGGCTGTTGGGCTTTTTTGTCCTGACACTGTATCCCATGGCTCAGTCTCTTTTTTATTCTTTTACCCAGTTTGACATGCTCCAATCCCCCAAGTGGGTTGGCTTGGCCAACTATGTCAAGATGTTCACCGGAGACGCGACCTATATAAAATCCCTGAAGGTCACGTTTACCTACGTGTTCCTGGCCGTTCCGCTGAAGCTGGCGTTTGCCCTGATTGTGGCGGCCGTGATGAACCAAAAGCTTCGCCTCATCGGCTTGTACAGGACGGTGTATTATATCCCCACGCTCCTGGGGGGATCCGTGGCCATTGCCATGCTCTGGAAGCGGCTTTTCAGCGGCGACGGCGCGATTAATACGGTGCTGCGCTCGGTCTTCCACGCAAATCCGCCCGCCTGGATTGCCCATCCCAAGTACGCGCTGTATACGCTGGTGCTGTTGACGGTCTGGCAGTTTGGCTCCTCCATGATCATCTTTTTGGCTGGACTGAAGCAGATTCCCGACGAGTATTATGAGGCTGCCAGCGTGGATGGAGCTGGGCGGTTTACCCGGTTTTTCCGCATCACCATCCCTTGCCTTTCGCCCGTAATCCTGTTCAACTTGGTCATGCAGATGATCAGCGCCTTCCAAGCCTTTACCCAGGCGTTCATCATCAGCGCCGGAAAGGGCGGGCCTCTGGACTCCACGATGTTCTACACCCTTTACCTGTATACAAAGGGTTTCTATTACTTTGAGATGGGCTATGCTTCCGCCATGGCCTGGGTGCTGCTGCTGATCATTGCCGCGCTAACGGTGCTGATCTTCCGTTCCTCCGGTTCTTGGGTGACATACGGAAGCGGGGAGTGAACATGAACAAAAAGACCAAAACCCTTCTCACCCATACGCTTGCCCATGCCGTGATCATCGCGCTGGGATTTATCATGCTCTATCCTGTGCTTTGGCTGATCACAAGTTCCCTAAAGCCTGGCAACGCGATTTTCAGCGATCCCAGCCTCATTCCATCAACCGTCTCCTTTGAACATTATATCAAGGGCTGGCAGGGCGTTGGGCGGATCAACTTCAGCGTTTTCTTCATCAACTCCCTGCTGGTATGCGGCGCGGTGGTTTTGGCCAATGTGATTTCCTGCTCCATGGCGGCCTATGCCTTTGGACGGCTGAAATTCGTTCTCAAGGGCTTATGGTTCGGCATCATGATGCTTTCCATCATGCTGCCTACCCATGTGACCACCATTCCCCGGTATGTGATGTTCAATAGCTTTGGGTGGGTGGATACGTATTTGCCCCTCATCATCCCCAAACTGGTCGCTACGGACGCGTTTTTCGTATTCCTGCTGGTGCAGTTTGTGCGGGGTCTGCCAAAGGACCTGGACGAGTCGGCCACCCTGGATGGATGTTCCAAGATCGGCATCTACTTCCGCGTCGTCATCCCCCTGTCCATCCCCGCCCTGGTCACCACGGCCTTGTTCAGCTTTCTGTGGACATGGGACGATTTTTTCAACCAGCTTCTCTATGTCAATACCCCTGCCAAGTATACCGTCCCTCTGGGCCTTCGAATGTTTATGGATGCCTCCGGCCAGTCCTCCTGGGGCTCCATGTTCGCCATGTCCGTTCTTTCCATCATGCCCTGCTTTCTTCTCTTTTTCGCCCTGCAAAAGTATTTTGTTCAAGGCATTGCCACCACGGGTATTAAGGGGTAAGAGATCCCCTTATACATATCATCATTTGGGAGGAGTTCATCATGAAGAGACTGCTTTGCTTGGCTTTTGTGTTGCTAATGGTGCTCGGTTTGGCGATTTCGGCCCAGGCGACCGCTCCGACGGAGCTTCGCGTGGTGTGGTGGGGATCGGATTCACGCCATGAAAAGACCCTCAAGGCCATCGAGCTTTTTGAGGCCGCGAACCCGGACATCAAGGTTGTGCCCGAGTACATGGGCAGCGACAGCTACTGGGACAAGCTGGCCACCCAGGTGGCCGGCGGAAGCGCACCGGATGTAATCCAGTTCGGCGGCAACTATCCTGACTATGTCAAGAAAGACGTGTTGCTACCCCTCAACGGGTATATCGGCAACTTAGTGGACACCACCAACATCGACCAAGGCGTCATCGATGCCGCCACCATTGATGGCAACGTGTATGGCCTGTGCCTGGGCACCAACATGCTGGGCATCGTCTACAACAAGGCCATGCTGGAGAAGGCGGGGGCTGAATTGCCCGTGGCAGGCGCCAGCTGGGACGATTTGGCGGCTTACGGCGAGAAGATCGCTCCGCTACTGCCGGAAGGCGTATTCCCCATAGCGGACAACAGCGGCAACAACACCAACTATGTGTCCTTCTATTCCCGCCAGATGGACAAGCCCTTGTACACCAAGGAAGGCGTGACCCAGGCGGATGTGGCCACCATCAAGGAGTTCCTCGACATGTGGGCCGGCTGGCGCGAGAAGGGGATCATCCCCGGCGCGGAACTATCCGCCGAGTATTCGGAAACAGGTGTGGACACCTCCTCTCTGGTTGCGGGCAAGACGGCCATGTGCGTCCTGTATTCCAACCAGCTGGTTGGCTACCAAAACGCCATGGAAGATGAAATCTCCATCATGCCTTTGCCGGATATGGAGAAGAACGCGGCTTGGATCATGCCCAGCCAGTATTTCTGCATCAACAAGGCTTCCAAGGTTCAGGACGCTGCCGCCAAGTTTATCAACTTCTTTGTGAATGAGCCGGAAGTGGGCAAGATCCTGGGGAATGACCGGGGCATCTCCGCCTCCTCCGTGGTTCGCGCCGCCATCGCCGAGCAGGCGACGGAAGTGGACCAGAAGATTTATGACATGTATGCCCTTGCCGCCTCCCACACGTCGCCGATGGATCCCAATGTACCCAATGACCAGGAGTTCACGGATGGGTTTAAGCGCATCACCCAGGAAGTGGCCTTTGGAACCAAGGATACGCAGACGGCCGCCCAGGAGGCGTATGATTTCCTGCTAGAGATGATCGCCAAGTAATGTCACTTCAGGTCGGCTTTCCATTGCGTTTAGCGAATTCGCTGCTCTAGAGCATTTCTCGAAAACATAGCACACATCCTGGCGGATCTTTTGCCATCTCGCGTTGCCTCGTCCGCTCAGCGTAGTGCTGCTACGCCTCGCTCCCTCGTCTTAGCGAAACGGCAAAACCTCTCGCCAATCTATGCGCTATGTTTTCAGAAATTGCCCTAAGGCTGCCGCGTCACAGGCATACAGAACGCCAGGAGGTTTCTTTCCCATGTTCACCATGAGGGCGCACGGTCAGCAATCCCCATGGCGGAATCTGAAGAAAGAGCCCCTGGCGTTCTTCCTATTGTGCGCGGGTTCGGCGTATATTGCTCGAAAGGCGGAGGTTTATGGGATCGATATTGTCAAGGCTTCGGGAAACTCGTGTGGAGGACCGAATGGAAGCGCCTGACCAGCCGGTGGGACGACAGGCTCTGGCGGAGTTTTCCGCGTCTGGCGTGAAGTTTGTGGCCTCCCATGAAAAGATTGAGAGTGTGTATTACAAGGCTGTAAGGGACCTGATGAACTGTGTGGTTCCCTCTGCCCAAGGGACACCCATGCTGATTGAAGGCGCTAACTTCATCGGCTGCTGGCTGGAGAGCACGGGCACCATCAACGCAGAGCTGTTCTCCAGGTTTTGCCCGGGAGTGGCTCAGTCCAGCTTTGAGCTTTTTGCGGATTTTATCCGGCAGGACGGCTTGATTCCATACAAGCATACGGATCAAGGGCCTAGCTACCGGCAGGTTCAGATGGTGACGCCCTTGGCCAGGAGCGTCTGGAACCATTATTGCCTCAACAGGGACAAGGCTTTCCTGAAAAAGATGTACGACGCCATCGCTCGGAATGATCTCTGGCTTGCCACCCACCGAAACACCCGGGGATCTGGCTGCGTGGAGGCGTTTTGCACCTTCGATACGGGCAATGACGCCTCGCCCAGGTTCTGGCATGTGGGGGATGTGCCTTACCAAGGGGATCCCGCCCGCTATGATCCGGCTTCGCCGATCCTGCCCTTTTTGGCGCCGGATATGACGGCGAACGTCTACTGCCAGCGGAAGTATTTGCAAAAGATGGCGGATGAGCTTGGCATTTTGGGAACGGACTGGGACGCCAAGGCCAAGGCGACATTGGATAGCCTTATGATCCATTGTTTTGACGAGAAAGATCAGTATTTTTACGACCGGGACAAGCTGGGGCGTTTCGTGCGCCTCCAGTCGGACAACCTGCTGCGGGTTATGGCTTGCGAGGTGGGGGATGACGCCATGTTCGAGAACGCACTGCACAGGTACTTTCTGAATACGAAAAAATACTTTTCCCGCTATCCCATCACCACTTTCGCCATGGATGAACCGGGCTATTTGCAGGCTATCGAGCACAACAGCTGGTCCGGCCAGATCAGCTTCCTGACGGAGATTCGCCTACCCCATGCCTTTGATTACCACCGGCGACATGTGGAGCTCTCATGGATCCTTCATCCGATCTTGACGGCCCTGTCCCGCTTTGATCGGTTCGCGGGGAGTCTCAGCGCCTGGGTTGGCTGCCCGGGATATAAAGAAAACTATACACCCACCATGCTCTGCCTGCTGGATTATCTGGAAAGGATGTGCGGCATCTATCCCACGGCTGAGCAAACGCTGTGGTTTACGGGGCAGGTACCAAGGGGCGTGGATTATGGCCAGACCGTAGCGGAGGAAACGGGTTATAGCCGCTTTGTGGACGGGGTGCGATTTGAGCTGATTAATGGCGGGGATGGCTGCACGGTTTTTCGGGAGGAGGCGCGGCATTTGGCATTCCCCGAGGGCATCCGGGCAATCACGGATCGGAATGGGGTTCTTCTGTCCATCGTGGGGATGACGGCACAAACCCTGGATGGCGTTGTCTGGTATCAGAGCAGGGAGGTTCCCTTTGTCATCTCTGGAAATGAAGAACTGGCATTCACCTCATCCGGCTTTGCCAGCGTATATAAACCAGGTGTCGTACCACCCAATTATGGGGAGTACGACACGCCGACGATTTGATGCGGTTGTTATGAGGCGGGATCAGCCGACGACGCAGACAGCCAGGCGCCAGGCGCTGTTGATGTTTCCACTGTTGGCGGAAAAGGTATAGCTGATCTCGTTGGCGCCTTCCAGATCGGTCCAGCCGTCGCCGCTGTTATACTGCCACTGGAGCTTCAGTTCGCAGCCTTCGAATCCGATCAGTTCTCCCTTCAGGGTGATGGATTCATTCTCTGCGATGGAGGAGCCCAGGTTGGAGGTGACGCGAACGCTGCGCTGCACGGTATTCTGGGCGACGGAAGGGCCGGCCA
>JAVBOX010000088.1:0-14504 GCA_031550095.1 Eubacteriales bacterium | reverse complement strand
GGAATATCCCTGGCAGCATCGGCGAGGTCTGCAAAGCCGCCATCCTGGTCGGGTTTTTGTATCTGGTGATTCGCCGCACCATCGGTTTTCACATTCCCGCTCTCTTTGTGGGGACTGTGGCGCTTTTAACCTGGGTGTTTGGTGGGGATCCATTGGTAGCGATTTTATCGGGCGGTGTGCTGTTCGGGGCCGTCTTTATGGCCACCGATTATGTGACCAATCCCATGCTCATTCGGGGCCAATGCGTTTTCGCGGTGGGATGTGGCTTGATCGTCGTGCTGATTCGCAAGTATGGAAACTATCCGGAAGGCGTCACATACGCCATTCTGCTGATGAACATTCTAACGCCGCTCATTGATAAGTATATGACGCGGAGAGTATATGGGGAGGTGAAGCAGCATGCCTGACCCAAAGGTGAAGCACGCTTTAGGAAATGTGTTTCTCAATGGCATCTTTGGAGAAAATCCCACATTCCGGCTGGTGCTTGGCGTTTGTCCTACCTTGGCCAGCACGACGTCAGCCATCAACGGCGTGGGCATGGGCTTGGCTGCAACGTTTGTGCTGTTGGGTTCCAACGTGGTTATCTCCTTGTTAAGGAAGTTTATTCCCGATAAGGTACGGATTCCCGCCTTTGTTGTGGTCATCTGCACCTTCGTCACCATGGTTCAGATGCTTATGCAGGCGTTTGTACCCGCTCTGTACAGCGCTTTGGGTATCTTTATTCCCCTTATCGTGGTGAATTGCATCATTTTAGCCCGCGCGGAAGCGTTTGCGTCAAAGAATACGGTAGCGGCTTCAGCCATGGATGGCATAGGCATGGGTATTGGCTTTACCATGGCGCTGCTCCTCCTCGGTTCCGTCCGGGAACTGATTGGAAATGGATCCATCTTTGGCGTTACCATCCTTGGCGCGGCGTATGAACCCATGCTGCTGCTGGTTCTTGCCCCAGGCGCATTCATCACCTTTGGCTTGGTTCTCGGCGCCATTAACGCGCTGACGGCGGCCCGCGCTAAAAAGAGAAAGGCTGTGGTGAAGGGAGGCGCTGGCGCATGAAGTTTGATCTGACACCCGCGGGCATTCTCCTGTTTATGGTCTACTGCGTGTTCATCAACAACTATATCTTCTCCCGTTTTCTCGGGTGCTGCCCCTTCCTGGGGGTCTCAAATAAAGTTGAGACAGCATTGGGCATGGGCATGGCGGTGACATTTGTTATGGCGTTGGCGTCGTTGTTTACTTGGTTGGTGTATCACATGCTTCTGGTGCCGCTGGGATTGACGTACTTGAATACCATTGCGTTCATCCTGGTCATCGCCGCCTTGGTTCAGTTCGTCGAGATGTTCATGAAGAAATCCATGAAAGCGCTGTACAACGCGCTTGGAATTTATCTGCCGCTCATTACGACAAACTGCGCCGTGCTGGGCGTCACGATCCTGAACATCAATCCAGATCTTCAATATACCCTGATACAATCCGTGCTCAACGGCACATTCAGCGCTCTCGGATTTATGGTTGCCATTGTTTTGATGGCCGGCGTGCGGGAACGCCTGGAGGCTTCCAACATTCCCGAGAGCATGAAGGGTTTCCCCATCAGCTTAGTAACCGCCGGCCTTCTGTCCGTGGCATTCATGGGCTTTGCCGGTCTGGTCAAGTAAAGGAGGAGACGGATGAACATCACAGTGATTCTGTATGCCACCCTTGTCCTCGGTGGACTTGGCGTGTTGTTCGGTGCCGTGCTGAGCTTTGCGGATAAAGTGTTTGCTGTTCCCCTGGATGAGCGTGTTGCCAAAGTGCGGGAGGCTCTGCCAGGCGCAAACTGCGGCGCCTGCGGGTTTGCGGGTTGTGACGCGTTTGCCCAGGCGGTGGTGGAAGGGAACGCGAAAGTGACCGGATGTGCCCCAGGGGGACTGAAATCCGCCAGGGCAATCGCCAGCATCATCGGGGAGGAAATTGAAGCGACGACGCCTTTGGTGGCAAAGGTCATCTGCCAGGGAGAGGCCGGTGTTTCCAAGCATCGGTACGATTATGAAGGATATCGGAGCTGCCAGATGGCTTCCAGCATGGTGGGCGGGCCGAAGAAGTGTCCCTATGCTTGTGTCGGCTTGGGGGATTGCGTGGCGATATGCCCCTTTGGCGCCTTGAAGGTGGAAAACGGCCTAGCCAGAGTGGATGAATCCAAGTGTACCGCCTGTGGAAAGTGCGCGGCGATCTGCCCAAGGCATTCGATCCAACTCCAGCCTAGGGAAGCGACGGTGGTGGTTCGGTGCCAAAACCGGGATAGCGGCCGTCAGGCTCGTGAAGAGTGCATGCAGGCGTGCATCGCGTGCAAGCGCTGCGTGAAAGAGTGCAAGGTGGATGCCATTGCCGTGGAAGATGGGTATGCGCGGATTGATCCGAGCAAATGCACCCGATGTGGCGATTGTGCCAAGGTTTGCCCTTGCAGGTGCATCACAGTTGTAGGGGACTAGAGCCTATCCCGATTCAAATGCAATAGCGCACCTTGGGGAAACCCATTGGTGCGCTTTTTTCTTTATTGATCCAAAGGCAATAGCTTATGGAGCTGAAAACCGAGGCCATCACAGCTTACCTGATGATAGCGGATCCCATTGCGTTTTCCGCTGAAAGCCGCTGCAAGCCCTGGGCCATGGAGATGGCCATAGACCACATCGTGAATCTGGTATCGTTCAAGGATGGCGGAGACCTCCGTATCCTGGGCAGGGTCCACAAAAGGGGGATAGTGAAGCATGGCAATGCGCCAACGGCTGGAAGGATCATGCTTTATACCATCTTCCAAGGACATCTCCAGGCGAAGAAGCTCCCGAGCATAGATATGCGCATCCTCATTTGTATACGCCGCGCTGCCAGGGCAAAGCCACCCTCTTGCCCCGTAGATCAGCACATTGTCAAAAAGATAGGCGTTGTTTTGAAGCGCGTACATGCGCTTGGGAAGGAGGGCACGCATTTGCGAAATGGAGGACCACCAAAAATCATGATTTCCCCTGAGCAATACCTTGCGCCCAGGGAGAGCGCCAATGGCCTCCAGATCATCTTTCGCCTCGGAAAGGCGCATGGCCCAACTGATGTCTCCAGGCAAAAGAATCAAATCATCGTCCGTTACGCGTTCTACCCAGTCCGTTTGAATACGGTTGAAATGATTGGCCCAGTGGAGACCAAAAACATCCATGGGCTTTTGGGCTCCACCGGGCAAATGAAGGTCGCCAATGGCAAAGACGTTCACACGTCCTCCTCTTCAGAACCATTTTCATCATCATCCAAAAGCGCTTCATCTGCAAGAACATCGTCCAGAGACAATTCCCTGTCGATCTCGCCAAGCTCAGGGCCAGGAATGTCGTCTTCAGCATCCACAGCGATCTCTTCCATTTCGCTGACCTCTTCAGGCTCCAATGGGTTTTCAAAGGATTCCTCCATGGTCATCGCCTCAGCAGCTTTCTCCATTTCCTTCAGGCAAAAAAGGCACATATCCTTCCCGGGTAGGCAAGGGTTTTCATTGCAAACCGAGCATATCTCGTAAAGTGATTCTCCCGCGGAATCACCTTTCATTTCGCGGGTGCACACTGTGCAGTAAGGTCCGCCCTCGAGTATATAATTCAATTCACAACGGGGGCACTTCCGTAGCGCCATTTCGTACGCCTCCAATCGATCTAATCAATATGTCAAACCTTACCATGGAAATTTCCTGGAATAACTGTTGCGAAAAACAGCCAAAATTATTACAATCCTGTTAAGCCTTGGAATAAACAAGGAAAAATCAGGAGGTAAATCCAATGATAAGAAAATCATGGCGTACAAGCATAGCATCCCTCATTTTACTGTGTATCGTTCTCTTCGCCAGCGCTGGAAACGCAGCCTGCAATGGCACACCACCACAGATTGAACCGGGAAGATCGGCAACCATCACCGCGCCGATGATCTCTTGGGACGCACAGCGTTCCTTGACGGCCCAATGGCCTTCCACCGGCAGCCTAACGCCCGCTACCAGCATATGCGAACCTACCCAATCCGCTTCATGCCCCACATCAACCAATGGCGAATCTGTGATTTGGTATGGCAGCACTGGATCCTCATCGACCTGTAGCAGCACAAATGGCACCACTGCAGTTACAAAAAACAATAGCGCGACGGGCAGTTGCCGAACCGGCACTAACACAACGGGCACAAACTCAACGGCCAGTTGCCCGACCAGCACGGACGCCACAAGAACTAACGCATCGAGCACCTGCTCAAGGAGCAATTGCCCAACGAGTTCCTGCCCGTCAAACGGTAGCAACTGCTCAACAAGCGTTTGCCAGACGAATTCATGCTCCACAATCAACGGAACATGCTCTACCACTGCGTCAACATGCCCACAGTCAACATCGAGCGGATCCAAATCGCCAAGCCAAGGAACCGATGGTCATTATACACCCGGTTCTTTGACATCGCAAGAGAATAGTTTGTATCAAGCGATTAATGCGGACCGGAATTCCTATGGCTTGAGTTCCTTGCCAATCGATCTGGAGCTTTCGGAGCTGGCGCGTGATAAGTCGGCGGATATGGTGAACAACAACTATTTTGCCCATGAGTCTCCCACTTACGGCAACTCGTCCCAAATGCTGGCAAATGCCGGTTACTCCTATACCAGCGTAGGGGAGAACATCGCGAAAAGCGCGAGCGTAGAAAAGGGTCATGCCGCTCTGATGAGCTCAGACGGCCACCGCCGAAACATCCTAGGTTCCCAATGGACACGTGTTGGAGTCGGTGTGGTCAACGATAAAAATGGATATCCCTATATCACCGAGCTTTTCGTTCGATAATTGCAGGCTTGATTCCGGAAAGAACATGTGAAGTAGAAAGAAAAAAGAATAAATCTACCTTTCAGGCGGCGCGTTGCCGCCTGTTTTTATAGATGCGCCGAATGGCAAAGGAAACTACCGCGATGGAAATCGCAATCATCGGCATGAGCCATGGATTTCCGGCAGTCTGGGCAGCGACCCCGCCTAAATAGAGGTAATACCCACTGCCAATCAGCACTGTATTCCAAATGATAATGCCGATGGTGGAGTATAGCATGAAGGAGCCTATGGGATGGTGGGACATTCCCGCGGCGAAAGAGATCCATGTTCGAAAAAGTGGTATGACCCGGGCGATCATCACGGACAAGCCGCCAATTTCTTCCTGCCATGCGCTCGTTTTTCCAAAGGTGTTGAGCGCCTTTGGAAACCGTTTAAGAAGCGCGTTCAACGCGGGTCGGCCGCCCCATGCCCCAACGGCATAACAGATGCAGGAGCCGATGAGCCCGGCAAATACGCTAACCGCCACCACCAGCACCAGGGGGATGCCCGCGGCGGCGGCGGAGAGGCCGGCGAGGGGCAGTAAAACCTCGCTTGGCATCGGCAAACAAGCGTATTCAAGGGCAATTACCAAGAAGATGCCGGATAGCCCGTATTGCTTAAGCGCTTCCACAGCCCAGTCCCATATCATATCAAATCACCCCTGGCAAACCGTATGCCAGGGGTGTTGCGTACATGCATGGGGGAGATGCTTAAAGCATTTTTTTCAAAGCCCGCAGACACTTTTCCGCGCCTTCAAGTTGGCTGTAACAAGCCTCCGCCTCGTATTCTACGATGAACCATTGGCTGCCGCCCTTTATCTCCGCGGCGGTTAGGAAAGCGAGCCAGTCTATATCATCCTCACCAATCATTGTCTCAAAGCCCTTTTCTGTGGAATATGGTTTCAAATGAACCGTTTCGGCCCGCCCGGGCCATTGTGCGACCAAGTTGGTGGGATCCAGTCCCTGCGTTTTGCTGGAAAGGGCGTTTCCATTGTCCAACTGGGCAATGATCGAGGTGTTGTCCATGAGAAGCACCCAAGGCAGCGTGCCATCGGGGAGAGGACGAAATTCAGCATCATGGTTATGGTATCCCAGGGATATGCCATGAGGGGCAAGCTGCTTCGCTATGCCATTCATTCGCTTCGCAAAGGCTAAAACGCTTTCCCTCGTTGAGAAATTTTCCGTCGCGACCCAGGGCACAATAGCCCGTGTATTGCCAATCGCGCGGAAATAGTCAACGGTGCTGGACAGAGCGTCGCCTTCAAGAATATCGATGGGGGTGTGCCACCCAGCCAAGGCAAGGCCGGAAGTTTTTAGGGCCTGGGCAACGCGGGACGCGGGAAGCGTTGGGGCTCCAAAGCACTCCACGCCCTCATAGCCCATTTCTTTGGTTCGCTCCAAACAGGCTTCAAAGTTTTCCCTGTAGAGATCGCGAGTTGAATAGAGTTCCAGCGCGATAGGTACGGGCATAGGAAGCCACCTCTTTCCTTTGTTAGTCATCCTCCAGGGTATAGTGGGTTCTGGGACCACCGATGTACTTGGGACGGGTGAAGGCTGCGACCAGACGCGCCTTCCCGATCCATGGATTCGGCGGGCGAAGCGGGACAGCGACTGGCTTTAGGTGCATGCCAATGAGCGTATCCCCGATATCGATCCCCGCGTCCGCGCGAATCCATTCCACCAAAGCCGGGTTTGGGAGTATGCGCCAGGCGGCGGCGGCACACGACCCTCCTGCGTGGGGATAGGGGATCGCGGTTACCTTGGGGTAACCCTTGGTCTCCGCTGTGAACTCAGGCAGCACCAGAGCCCGGTTCAGGTGTTCACAGCATTGGACGGCCAATACCACCTGATGCATGGCGCAAGCTTTCAGGGCGGCTCGGACAACAATGGCGCCCAATTCCGGTGAACCGGATTTCCCGATTTTCCCGCCCCCAATCTCACTGGTGGAGCATCCAAGCGCAATCAGGTTGCCTGCCCCGATATGCCCCTCTTTGCACAGAAAGTGAACCGCGTTTTCTACCTGAAAAGCGATTTCATCCACGAAAGTATCTTCCATATAAACCACTCCCTCTGCTTTAGGGTTCCCTGGAATATTCGGAAAACGCGCAAACCGCGATGGAAACAGCGACGGCCAGGTTCAGGGAGTCAATTTGATCGCTATGGGGGATGCGTATGGCCATGCCAATGGACGCAAACTCCGGCGGAAGGCCGGAGCCTTCATTGCCAAAGATAAGGGAGAAGGGTTTTTTGGGAGAGCCCGCCACTTTTGAAAGAAGCGTCGCGCCATCGAGCATAAAAGGATAAAGAACATGGGCGGGATGGTCTTTGATATAGGCCTCCATGTTTTCGTAGGCCCGGATTCGCATGGCGAACAAAGCGCCCATGGAGGCGCGGACAACCCTTGGATCAAAGTGATCCGCCGCTGGCTGGATAATCGCAATGTCGGGGAAGCCAAAGCCAAGGCATGACCGAAGGATTGTACCCATGTTTCCCATGTCTGACGGCCTATGCAGGATTATATGGGGAACCTGTGGCATAAGTTGGTCATGATATTTGTCAAAAACAACGGCGGCAAAGCAGTTTTCCTTTTTGCTGATTTTTGTCAGGGCATGGTCTGCGGTCTCTTCCCGGATGCCCAGAGAGGCGCAGCGCTCCCGAAGTCCGGACACGCCATCGCTATGAAGCCCTGCGCTGTGAATGAGAAGCCGCCGCGCACAAGCTGGACGCGTATCCAATAGGGTTTGAGAAGGAAAAATTCCCGGCGCGTATGAGTAGGAAAGATCATGCTGGTATGCGGACAATTTGGGCATAGTGTCGCCTCCGCGCTCCATTGTATCAGATTTGCGGTGTTGGGGCAAGCGAGTGGAGAGAGGGTAAATGGGAGGAAGATGAAAAACAGGCAAGGTGGAGAGCATACTCTTCTTTTTGTTTGCATAAAAAAACTTTGCTCAATGCGTCGAATTTGCAAACCGTAACAAATTAACCCAGGTATTGTGCGATTTCGTAACAACAAGTTCGACCGTGTTCGCGTGTTTTTTGGTGCCTTCGGAAATAAATGTGTGATTGGTGGTTTTGTTTACCGCAATATAGTGGGGTTATAGGGGTAAAATGAATGTATAAGTGACATAATTTGGCAATTGCCACACATCCTAGATTTGTCATATTTACGAAGCTTTTCGTAAAAAAATAATTGCGACGAAGGGGTTGTCAAAGGGTGGAAAGTGGTGTATAAAGGTACTAAGTGGTTTGAAGTGGGTGATTCTCCACTGGACTGGAGGGCGGGAGGATGGCAAACGGCTTTGCCGGGAAATTTGAACACAACCTTGATAGCAAAGGCCGTGCAATTATTCCCGCATCCTTCCGTGAGAAAATCGGTATTGGATTTACCATCGCTGTCAATACGAGCTTTGATGCTTTGGCAATTTATCCGCAGGAAAAGTGGGACGAGGTCAACAATCAGTTGGGTAGGGTTCGGGACACGGATGATGAGGGCATGGACTATGTCCGCCTGATCCTCGCCAACGCCCAGACCGATTTGGAAATGGATGCCCAAGGGCGTGTGCTTCTCCCGCCTCTGCTCCGCGAAGCGATTGGAATTGGCAAGGATCTGACGTTTATCGGCATGCGAGATCACGTGGAGATTTGGGATACAGCCCTGTATTTGGACAGAGAAAAGCGTGCTCGGGAGAAATTCTCCGCGCTCCGCCGACACGTCAACGATTCCTATCAATAGAGCCGTTCAAAGCGCCCACGAAAAGGCTTTTGCGCTGCCGTTGAAATGATGAGTGGGAGGGAGCAGACCTTGGTTACAAGACGTGTCAACCCCTATGCAAAGGTGTATGCCTTTGGCGCGGATGGCAACGTGGCTCGGGCGGGCAGCCCAATCGCCAGCCCGCATAAAACCAGAGAAGCATCAAGGCGTGTTCACCGACAGCTTTCCATTCGTGTTCCGTTGTGGATTCTCATTCTTGTGGTGGCGGGCATTTTGTTCATCCAGGCGTTTACACTGCTCAGCATGCGCAGCGATACAACCCGGGAACAGAAGCGCATCAACGTGCTGAAAAGTGAGCTGGCGCAAAACCTGGAAAAAATTGAAATGCTGGAAGTAAGTCTTGACCAAGCAGCGGACCCATCCCGCATTCGCGCCATTGCGGAAAACAGGCTTGGTATGCGGCTTCCGCGCCCGGAGCAGATTAATGTTATGCCAAGGCCCCAATTGCCGCAAAGAGCGATGGAAATGGCTGTACCGGAGGAAGGAGGCGGTGTAATCAGGATGCTGTTGAGTTTGGTCGGTCTTTAGGATTCTGTTGTCACAGCAGCGCGAACCCTTTTCTGGGAGGCGATGCGATTGGTCACGCCGGGTATGATTGTACGAAAGCGAGTACTCGGACTTTCCATAATCATCACATTGCTCTTTGCCGCGGTGCTTGTGCGCGCAGGGAGGCTGACAACGGTGGATGCTGCCGAGCTGACAAAGCGAGGCATCGCTCAGTGGACTCGGTCGGGATTGATCACTGCAGACCGCGGGTCGATTCTTGATCAGGGCGGGTCGGTTCTTGCTAGGAATGCAACCGCCTATATCGTGGCCGCGGTGCCGAGGCTGATAAAGGATGGGGATGCTCTTTGCGACTTCATTTGTCCCCTGCTAAACCTTGACAGGGAGACTGTGCTCAACAAGATCCAGAACAAAACGGTTGCCTCTGTTACTCTCAAGCGCCAGGTCTCAAGGGAGACGGTGGATGCCATACGGGATATCGCCAGCCAGACGAATGGAATTCTGTCCGGCATCACGTTTGATCAAGACAGCCTTCGATTTTATCCCTTTGGAAATTCGCTTTCCCAGGTGCTTGGGCTTACGACGATCGACGGAACCGGACAATCAGGCCTTGAGCTCCAGTATGAAAAAATGTTGGCCGGAACGCCTGGCCGGATTGTGACCGAAGTGGATGCCAAGTCCCGAACATTGCCGGGTGGAGAATCGGAATACATCCCGGCAACGAAAGGCGCGGATCTACAGCTGACGATTGATAGCACCATTCAGTCCTTTACGGAGCGTGCGCTTCGGGAATGCATCGCTGTGAACGGCGCGAAGCGCGTCATGGCGATCGTAATGGATCCCAACACCGGCGCGATTCTGGCGATGGGAATCAACCCATCCTTTGATCCAAATGAGCCGCCCCGAAGCGACCTGACCGCGCTGCAGGAAGGCATGCGCATTCAACTGGTCAGCGATGTCTACGAACCCGGATCCACCTTTAAGATCCTTACGACCGCCGCTGCCATTGACGCGGGGGTCACCAATCCGGACGAAGGTTTTTATTGCTCCGGTTCAATCATGGTGGATGGGGACAAGATACGGTGTTGGAAGAACTCCCACGGCGCGGAAACGATGGCGAAGGCGTTAATGAACTCCTGCAACCCGGTTTTTACAGAGCTGGGATTGCGCCTTGGCGTTGAGCGGTTTTACCAATACCTGTACGCTTTTGGCCTGGGGAACAGGACCGGCATCGATCTGCCGGGTGAAAGCGGTGGGCTGTTGATCAACCGCAAGTATGTCAAAAATGTTGACCTTGCGCGAATTGGCTTTGGCCAAAGCATCACCGTCACGCCTTTGCAGATGATCTCCGCGGCCTGCGCGGCCATAAACGGGGGGCGGTTGATGAAACCCTACGTTGTTCGGGAAATCATTTCCCCCGACGGCGAAGTATTGCAGCGGACGATTCCTACGGTGATGGCGACACCGATTAAACCCGAAACCAGCGAAGCAATGAAAGAACTGCTGGAAATGGTGGTGTCGGAAGGCGGAGCACGAAACGCGGCAATCGAGGGGTATCGCATCGGGGGAAAAACTGGGACTGCCCAGGTCTATAAAGAGGGCCGGATTGTCCATGACGTCCACATTGGCTCCTTTGTTGGGTTTGCTCCGGCCAATGATCCTAAGGTCGCAATCCTGATGATTGTGGATGAGGCGACATTGCAGCCCGATTATGGCGGCACGACAGCAGCTCCTTTTGCCCGGCAGGTGCTGGAGGACACGCTGCGGTACATGGGATATGAATCCAGCGTGGCTGGAGAAACGCCAAAGGTTCAGGTGCCTAATGTGACCGGACTCTCCGTTGCGGACGCACAGGCGAGACTGAAGGAAACCGGGCTTCGATGGATGGTGGATGGAGACCAAACGACCGTGCTGACACAGCTGCCGGCCCAAGGCGCCATGATGACAGAGGGGTCCCTGGTCATGCTTTATGTTTCGGGAGAGCCGCCACCGGACGCAGAGGAATTCGTACTGGTTCCGGAGGTCGAAGGGATGAGCATCATTGAGGCCAGCCGACAGCTTCGAGCGCGGAACCTCATGCTCGAAATTGACGGGAGTGGATTGGCAACGCATCAATCCCCCGCGGCTGGAAGCTTCACCGCTCCCGGAAGCACGGTAAAGGTAACGTTTAAGGCGCACTGAGCGGCCTTATATTTCGGAGGCAAATCATGAGACTGCTTAGCTTGGTGGCTGAAACGCCTGGTGTCATTGGAATCTCTGGCGATACAGAATTGGAAATCGTGCGACTTTGCGCGGATACAAGGCGCATTGATCAACTTCCGGGCAGCCTGTTCTTTTGCATCTCCGGCCTGAATTTTGACGGGCATAAATTTGCCCAGAAAGCGGTTGAGCTCGGAGCTGTGGCTATTGCGGTTGAAAGGCTTATGCCGGACCTTCATATCCCTCAGATCCAAGTAGAGAACATCCGTATCGCCATGGCGCATATCGCGGCAGCGTTTTACGGGTATCCTGCCCGGAAGCTTCGCATGATGGCAGTGACGGGGACGAAGGGAAAGACCACAACCACCTATCTGGCAAAAGCCATTTTGGAAAAGGCGGGCATGCGTTGCGGCCTTATCGGCACCATTGGGAACATGATCGGCGATCGGTTTTTAAAGTCCGTTCTCACGACTCCCGATTCCATTGACCTCCATGGGGTGCTGGCGGAAATGGTGGTGGAAGGGGTTCAGGCCGTCGTCATGGAAGCCTCGGCCCACGCGCTGGATATGCATCGCCTGGACGGCATCCGCTTTGACGCGGTGGCATATACCAACCTATCCCAGGATCACCTGGATTATTTTCATACGATGTCCGCGTATGCCCAGGCAAAAAAGCGCCTGTTTACCCCTGAACTCGCGAAGAATTGTGCTTTTAATGCCGACGAGGAGACAACGGCCTTTATGCTTGAGGGTATCAGGCTTCCCTATGTTACCTTTGGGATTCGCTCTGAGTGCGACATCTATGCCAGGGACATCGAGATATCCGAAAATGGAGTTTCCTTCGTGATGCGGCTCAAAGGAATGCTGGAGACCAAGGTGAATCTGCATTTGACGGGTATGTTCAATGTGTATAACGCTATGACCGCTGCCGCGTTGGGGATGATTATCGGCACTACGATGGAGCAGATTAAAGAAGGGCTTGAATCCGTTCGTTCTGTACCCGGGCGGGTAGAGGTTCTGGAAACGGGAACGCCCTACAAGGTGATTCTGGATTATTCTCACGCTCCCGCCGCTTTGGAAAACATTCTCACCGTGGTTCGGAGCTTTACCAGAAATCGCGTCATTTCTCTCTTTGGGTGCGGGGGTGACCGGGATCGGGAGAAGCGGCCCATCATGGGAGAGATAAGCGGTCGACTTGCAAATATCAGCATTTTAACGAGCGACAACGCCCGGAATGAGGATCCCTACGAAATCCTTGAGATGGTGGAGGAAGGCATAAAGCCGACTGGGGGCAGCTATTGCGTCATTGAAAACCGCAGAGATGCGATTCGCCACGCCCTTTCCATTGCGGAGGACGGCGATGTGATCGTGTTGGCGGGGAAAGGTCATGAGACCTACCAGGAGGTTCGAGGGGTCAAGCAGCCGTTTGATGAGAAAATCATCGTTGCGGAACTGTTGCGGGAGTTTACGCGGCAAGCGGAGGTATAGTGCATGCAAAAGATGGTATGGGCAGTTTTGTTGGCATTTGCCGCCGTGCTGGCTGTGGGGCCTTGGTCCATTCGTGCGCTGCGCAAGCTTAAGTTTGGGCAGTATGTGTACGAGCTGGCGCCGGAAACTCATAAGAGCAAGCAAGGAACGCCGACCATGGGCGGATTTTTATTCGCCGCGGTTTCTATCGTGATTGCCCTTGCGCTGCACGTGGGAATTCCTGATATTCAGATGGATATAACGCTGGCATTGATCGCATTTGCCCTGCTGAACATGCTTCTGGGATTCTTGGACGACTATAAAAAGATTCGCGCGAAGAAAAATCAGGCGGGGCTTTCGGAACGCCAAAAATTAGCGGGCCAGTTTGTTCTGGCCGCCGCGTTTTCCGCTTATTGCTACCTCCATCCGGAAATCGGCGCCACCATTTATGTCCCCTTTCTTAACTTGGAATGGAGTCTGGGCTGGTGGTACTTTCCGGTGATGATTTTTGTGATCATCTGCACAACCAATGGGTCCAACCTGCTGGATGGCCTTGACGGACTTCTGGCGAGCGTAACGAGCGTCATCTCAGCTTTCTTCGCCATCGCTGCGTTGCTCGTCGCTGCGACGGTCTCCGGCGGTATAGCGCAGGATAATCTCATCAACCTTGGAACGCTTTGCGCCGCCCTATGCGGCGCGTTGCTGGGATATCTGCGTTTTAACCTCCATCCGGCACAGGTCATCATGGGGGATACGGGCTCTATGTTCTTAGGCGGGCTTGTTGTTGGTGTTGCCATGCTCCTGCGGCTGCAGCTGCTTCTGCCCATCGTCGCCGGCGCATATGCGGCATCCCTTTTGTCAGTTTTCATACAAAGGATGTATTTCAAAGCGACTCATGGAAAGCGCATCTTCAAGATGTCCCCGCTGCATCATCATTTTGAACTGAGCGGTGTACCAGAGACACGGATCGTATCCATGTATGCCATTGTCAGCGTGTTGCTTTGTCTGCTGGCCTTCTTGGGGATGAACAAGTAAGAACGCAGAAGTTGGGGTATGGACATGATGGAAGGGTGGACAAACAAAAGAGTTTTAGTGGTTGGCATGGCGAGGAGCGGCATGGCGGCGGCGGAAATGCTGTCATCCCTTGGCGCCCAAGCTGTCATTAGCGATATGCGGCTTCAGATAGACGGGCTGGATCACCTTGTGGCCCAGGGCTGCGAGAACAGGATCGGCGAATCCTCTGAATCCCTTGTTTTGGGGTGCGACGCGGTTATCATCAGCCCGGCTGTTCCTGAAGATGCCAAGGTGAACCTGGAGGCAAAGCGCCTTGGTGTTCCGGTGTACTCCGAGCTGGAGTTTGCGTCTCGCTTTATCCAAGGAAAGCAAATCGCCATCACGGGCACCAACGGAAAAACGACCACCACCGCGTTAACCGGCGAAATGCTCAAAAAAGCCGGAAAAAGCGCTTACGTGGTAGGGAACATCGGTCTGCCCTTGTCCTCAGTGGCGCTTCAAACGAAGCCGGAGGACTATTGCGTTATCGAGGTATCCAGCTTCCAGTTGGAGCACATTGAGCAGTTCCATCCCCATGGCGCGACGCTCCTGAACTTGACTCCTGACCACTTGAACCGCCATGGCACAATGGAAGCCTATGGTGCGCTGAAGGAAGGCATGCTCCGCAACCAGACGGAAAGCGATTTTTTCGTTTACAATGCGGACGACCCCTTTTGCCGGG
>JAVBOX010000114.1:0-30779 GCA_031550095.1 Eubacteriales bacterium | reverse complement strand
CAGGCGATCATTGACGCGGCGGACCTATGCACGGAGATGCGCATGGTCAAGCACTACTACCAAGCGGGAGTTTCCGCGAGAAAGGGCATCGAGCTGTGAGGTTCCTGCTCTCGGGAGGCTGCAAAAATGGCAAGTCCACCTTGGCCCTGGCATTGGCGCTGGCCCAGGGCAATGGGCGTGCCTATATCGCCACCATGAAGCCTTCCGACGATGAGGATCGGTCCCGAATTCAAAGGCACAGATCCGAGCGCGAAGGATTGGGATTTGAAACCATTGAGCAGGGGGAACAAATCGAAAAAATCACTGGCTGTGTTCCCCAAGGTACAAGCCTTGTCATTGACAGCGCCACCGCGCTGCTTGTCAATGAGATGTTTCCCCCGGATGGAAAAATGGATTCAGGCGCGGCAGAGCGGGTGACCCAAGGCCTGCTCAAGGTGTTGGACGCCTTTTCCAACGTCGTTCTCGTGTCCGATTCCATTTATTCTGATGCGCTCCGGTATGATATGGCCACGGAGGCCTTCCGAAAATCCCTTGCCCGCGTCGATTGCGTGTTGGCTCGGCACATGGATGGGGTAGTGGAGCTTTCGATGGGCAATCCGGTTCTGCATAAAGGCGATGGCTCTGTCAAGGCGATGATCGCTCAAGCGGCTGGGAGCTTTTCCCCATAATGCCGCTTCACGTTTGCGCTGCGCAAGCCTTAATGTGTCTAAATCGCGAAGGTTGGTGAAGCATGCCAAGCAAACCAGGGGAAAGAGCGCGGACCTTCCGCATGTCGCTGGGGTTATACACCGCGTTTCCAGGCTTCTCACAATGGGACGAAAGCTTGGTTGGTTTACTGATGCCATGTCTGCCTTTGGTCGGAATCCTCATTGGCCTCGTTTGGTTTGGGGCAGCCTTCTTGGCCAAAGCGGTTATGCCGGCGATCCTTGCTTCGGTCGCAACCGCCATAACGCCAGCGCTGCTCACCGGCTTCTTGCACCTGGATGGTCTGATGGATGTGGCGGACGCGGCCTTATCCGCCCGCCCGCTTGAAGAGAAGCGGCGAATCCTCAAGGATCCTCATGCCGGTTCCTTTGCGGTCATTGTCCTAGTCTGCCTTATCGCCACGCAAATCGGGGCCTCCTATGGTTTGCTGGCCTCGGGGCAGATGCCGTTTTTGCTGATGCTGCCGATTGTTTCTCGGTCGCTGGCGGCTTACGCCATGATGTCCATCCACCCCATGGGTGAAAGCCTGTATGGAAAGATGGCGCACGAAAGCGCTACTCAGGGAAAGCGCGCTTTCTGCATCGTATGCTTATTCGTCGCCTTGGCTTTTGCCTTCCTGATGGGCTGGCGCTATGGTGTGGCGTGTCTCGCGGCATTGCTTGGGGGATTGCTGTGCTGCCTTGCGGCCGTTCGCGGGCTCTCCGGCATGAACGGCGATATCGCGGGAACTGCCATCACCTCCGGCGAGGCAATTGGCTTGGTGGTATTGGCCTGTTTGAAATGAATGGAGGGCTCATGACATTGATCATTGGCGGCGCGTATCAGGGTAAGCGGCAATATGCCCTGGAAACGCTCGGCTTTCCGCCGGAACGAATTGTTCAGGATGTTCACCTGGAAATTCTGGACATGATTCGGGCGGGCAAGGATCCAGTGGCGGAAATCGCGGATCGTGCGGATTCCTGGATGGATTGCGCGGTTCTTTTTGAGGACATCTGCTGCGGAATCGTACCCATGAATGCCGAGGATCGTTTCTGGAGAGAAGCCGTCGGCCGTTGCGGAGCCTATCTTTCACGGCGCGCGTCTCTGGTTGTGCGGGTGTTCTGCGGGATCGGGACGGTGATCAAGGATGCGTGAGTTGCTGGCGCTTCGCCATGGAACAACGGAAACCAATGAAAAAAGGCTGTTTTCCGGCGCAAGGGACGTCCCCCTTTCAAAAGGCGGCCGAACTGCTTTGGTAAGGTTTTCAGGCACTTATCCACGGGCGGAGATCTTCTTCACCAGCGGAATGTTGCGCACGGAGGAGACACTATCCATCCTCTATGGCAATGTGCCCCATGTTGTCATTCCAGAGCTTTCGGAATATAGGTTTGGAGATTTTGAAATGCGAAGCCACGGGGAGCTCTATGAGGCGGAGCCAGTCTATCGGGAATGGCTGAATCCGGAAAACAGGGATGTTGTCTGTCCGGGCGGAGAATCGCGGCGGATATTTGAGGAGAGAATTGATATAGGGATCCAAAAGCTGCTGGCTCACCCCTGGCGGGGTTTGGCCGTGCTCATCAGCCATGGCGGCGTTATATCCAATATTGCCAGACGGGTCATGCCGGGCAATGATCATATCCCTCCCCTGGAAAATGGGCAAGGATACCGTTTTTTTGTGGCAAATAGTGGCTTAATCCCACGATATGAGAGTTTTCCATGAAGACATCGCTGAAAGTTGTTGTTTCCCTTGTTGCCTGCGCCTTGATTTTAGTGTTTGCCGTCGGGGTGGGGAGCGTTTCGATAGCGCCGCCTGAGACGCTTCAAATATTGGCCCATAAGCTTTTCCGCGCAAAGCTTCCCGAATGGATTCCCGCGTCAAAGGTTTCGATCCTATGGGCAATCCGGCTTCCCCGTGTCCTCATGGCCTTTGTCGTTGGCTCCATGCTGTCCGTCAGCGGAACCGTGATGCAAAGCGTGCTCCGAAACCCCTTGGCTTCTTCATATACCCTGGGTGTCAGCTCGGGAGCCTCCCTAGGGGCTGCCGCCGTCATTCTCACCGGCTTTTCGTTGCCTTTGATCGGCGCTTATACGTTGCCTCTGTTCGGACTCATCTCCGGAATGCTGGCCGTATTGATGGCGGTGGCCTTTGCCGCCCGGATGGACCGGGACATGCGGAACAATACCATCATCCTGGCGGGCATGGTTTTCTCCCTGTTCATCAACGCCATTCTGACCCTTTTTTACTCCTTCGCGAGGGAGGATACCCAGCGGTTGGTTCACTGGCAGATGGGCAGCTTCGCCATGAAGGGTTGGCCGGAGATCGGCTTGCTTTTTCCCGTATGCCTCATCGGGCTCTTGGTTTTACAGCGCTTTTCCCGGGAGTTGGACATCCTCACGTTCGGCGAGGAGGAAGCTGGCGCCATGGGCGTCGAAACAAGGCGGGTAAAGTGGCTCCTCTTAGCCTTCTCCGCCGCTCTCACCGGCAGCGCTGTCGCGTTTGCCGGAGTTATCGGCTTTATCGATTTAATCGCGCCCCATGTGGTTCGCAGGGTGTTTGGCGCACGGCATCGCGTTGTGCTCCCCATGTCCGCGCTGCTGGGCGGCGGTTTTATGGCGTTATGCGATGTTGTGGCCCGGACCATTGTTTCGCCTATCGAACTGCCGGTCGGCGCCGTGTCCGCCCTTGTCGGGGCACCCTTTTTTGCCTATGTATATTTTAAAAGGCGGCGAATCGGAGGCAAAGCATGACCATCCTGCGTCTTGAAGGCGTTTGCGCCGGGTATAATGGCAAAGATGTGATAAGAGATATTGCCTTAACGGTGGAATCCGGGGAGTGTCTTTTCATTCTGGGTCCCAATGGATGCGGGAAAACCACGCTGCTTAAGGCCATCGCTGGGCTCATTCCCTCCGCCGGCGCCATCACCTTGGGCGCGTCTTCCCTGAGAAGCATGGGGCGGCGCGAGATCGCGAGCCATGTTGCGCTGTTGGGCCAGCAATCCCAGGTGTATTTAGCCTATACTGTCTATGACACGGTGATGATGGGGCGGTACCTCTACGCGAAAGGCGTGTTCCGCGCACCTGGGAAAGCGGACCGTGACATCGTCCGAACCTGTTTGGATACTGTGGAGCTCTGGGAGCATCGGAATCAACCCATCGACTCGCTTTCCGGCGGTCAACTCCAGCGGGTGTTTCTGGCGCGTACCCTTGCCCAGGAACCTTCCCTGATTCTTCTGGATGAGCCCACCAATCATCTGGATTTAAAGCATCAGATCGCGCTGATGGAAGCGCTTCGAAGATGGTCCCAAAATGGTCGGCGGGCGGTAATCGGGGTGCTGCACGACCTGAATCTGGCCATCAGCTTTGCCAATCGTTTGTTCCTGATGCATGGTGGCAAGGAGCTTGCCTCAGGCGCCCCAGAGGATGTGCTCAAGCCGGATCAGCTTACAATGGCCTTTGATATGGATGTGGTGGCGTACATGAGGCGGGCATTTGCCGGCTGGCATGCGCTTTCATAAAATCAAATGAGTGGGGGACGAACACATGGGAAAGACCAAAAAAAAGCACGTCAAGCCGCAATATGTGGCGAAGGCGGACCGCAAAAAAAAGCCAATGAACAAAAACCTGAAGCTTGCGCTTATCATCGCGCCCTGCGTACTGGTCGTCGCTTTGGTGATGTTTCTCCTTCTTTTTGACGATGGCTCCTTGCCAATCAAAAATGGAGCGGTGGTTACCGAAGGCGATAACTGGATTGTGTCAAACCTGAGCGACGTGGGTACGCGTTATTATAAACTCGGCGAGGTGGTCCCGCCCGAAGGCTTCACCTTGGACGTGGATACCCATTATTTGTCCGATTCCAACGCTAAGGATTACCTTTACCGCGCGGATGACGAGAATTCCCAGCTGGAGCAGCTGTATTTCATGGGCGTCAAGAGCAAGCTAAGCGAGCTGGTGCCCTCCGCCTATACATCGTTGGGTCAGTTTTTTGGTGCCGACCAAATGACTGAGGTGAAATCCGCCACATTCTCGCTTCACCCGGTACAGTATTTTAGCAGCATCCATACGGAAACCCAGGAAGAAGCGACAAACCGCGCCGCCGCGGAGGCTGCTCAGGCAGAGGCGGAGAAACCGGCGGAGCAGGAGGCCCAGGGAGAGCCCTCTGCAGAAGCAACCACGCCTCCTGAAGAGCCCGCGGCGGAGACGGGGCCAATAACGCCCGCTCAGGAAGTACCCATCGCCGTCCCCGAGACATCCCAGATGATCTATTGTTACGTGGCGACGGTTCGCGGCGCGTCGATCCTGGTGGAGGCAACCCTAAAGGTGACCGAAGAAATGCCTCCTTTGGACGAAGCGGGCATTGCCTCCCTGGCGGAAGAATTGGTAGGATACTTGACGCTGGATCCATTCGAAAACGGGAAGTAGCATCGGGAAAGGCCCATATTGCCAAGACGCCTAATAGCGGGAAAGGATTTCCGGGAGGGATATGCGGTCGCATGTTCCTTTCTTACTTTTTTGTTGTTAAGTGGGCAAAGCCATGGTATACTACGTTTTATTACGGTCACGGGGGGATCACGGATGGAACATCGTACCATACGAGAGTTGTTTGGGCATATGCCGACAGCCGAAGTGCCCGGCGTGCGTGTCAGCGGTTGGGTTCGCACGCTGCGGGATTCCAAAGCCTTCGCGTTCATCGCGTTGAACGACGGCACGTTTTTTACGCCGCTCCAGGTCGTCATTGAGGAGGCGTCGCTTCCCAATTTCAAGGATGTGGTTAAGTTGAACGTGGGCAGCGCCATTGAAGCCGAGGGAACCCTTGTGCCCACACCCAATATGCAGCAGCCTTTTGAGCTGAAGGCCCATACTGTCGTGATTGTGGGGGCTTCCACGCCGGATTATCCGCTCCAAAAGAAGCAGCATTCCGTGGAGTTCCTTCGGACAATCGCTCACCTGCGCCCTCGCACAAACCTATTTAGCGCAGTGTTCAGGGTTCGCTCCTTGGCTGCCCAAATCGTTCATGAATTCTTCCACCAAAAGAACTTTGTCTATGTCCACACGCCCATCATCACCACCAGCGACTGTGAAGGCGCCGGCGAGATGTTCCGGGTAACCACCTTGGATGGAGAAAACCCGCCCCGCAAAGAAGATGGGGCCATCGATTTCACCCAGGACTTCTTCGGTCGTCAGGCAGGGCTCACGGTTTCGGGCCAGCTGAATGTGGAAAGCTTCTGCCTGGCTTTCCGGGATGTCTATACCTTTGGACCCACTTTCCGCGCGGAACGCAGCTTTACGCCGCGGCACGCGGCGGAATTCTGGATGATCGAACCGGAAATTGCCTTTGCCACCCTGAAAGAGGACATGGATCTGGCGGAAGAGATGGTCAAATACATCATCCAAAGGATCCTGTTGGAAGCCCCTGAAGAGATGGAATTCCTCAACCGGTTTGTAGACAAGGCGCTGTTGGAACGCCTGATGAGTGTTGCGGAAGCGGATTTTGCTCGGGTTTCCTACACGGAGGCTGTGGATATCCTTAAAAAGGCAGGCAAGGCCTTTGAATTCCCCGTATCCTGGGGAATGGACCTCCAGACAGAGCATGAGCGCTATCTAACGGAGACTCACTTCAAGCGCCCTGTGTTCGTCTACGACTATCCCAAGGAGATCAAGGCCTTTTATATGAAGCTCAACAGTGACGGGAAAACCGTCGCGGCATCCGACATGCTGGTGCCCGGCATCGGGGAACTGGTGGGGGGAAGCCAAAGAGAGGACGACATGGATGTCCTCTTGCGCCGCATCACCGAGTGTGGGCTGAATCCGGAGGATTACTGGTGGTATCTTGAGCTGCGCAAATACGGCGGCACGCCCCACGCGGGCTTTGGCCTGGGATTTGAGCGGCTGGTGATGTATTTGACCGGCGTCGCCAACATCCGGGACGTGCTTCCTTTCCCTCGCACCACGGGGACGGCGGATTTTTGATGCATATTCTCACCGCACAAGCGGACGCTTTGGCATTGGCGTTCCGGGAGGCGAACAGCCCGCGCGTTGTCCGGCACTTAGCGCCGGGCATCGCGCTTTGTTTTGATGCCGTTCGTCCTGAACATCCGGTCTTTCTGCGACATATGTGCCCTGCCCAGGTGGAATTCCCGTTGACGGGGATGATGGGCGACCTCCAGACGATAGAGGATGCCTTCGCTCCCATAGGTGGTTCCATCGGCATGGGGGAACGGTTCTCCGTACAATCCCGCATGATTGGCGGGTTTCAACCGGAATATAAGCGTTTCGACGTCCATACGACCCTTGCCGCAAGGCTAACCGCCGCCGGGGCATTGCTGGATGTCAAGCAGCCCGCGCACATCGTTTCCGTCTCCCTTTGGGAAGGAATCGGTTGGATCGGCATATCCGATGCCGGGGAAAACATCAGCGATTGGGCGGGTGGGGCGCGACGATTTAAGTGGGAAGATCATCAGGTCAGCCGCGCGGAATTCAAGCTCTTGGAGGCGTTGGAAGCCTTTCATGTTGAACTCCCGGTAAAGGGCGCGGCCCTTGATCTTGGCGCCGCCCCCGGAGGGTGGACCCGCGTTTTGAGGAGCCATGGCCTCTCTGTGGTAGCCGTGGATCCCGCCGCTTTGGATCCACGGGTCGCCAGCGATCCAGGGGTGACCCATTTTCGGGGCACGGCTCAGGCTTACTTTCAAGAGCCAGTTCGGTTTGACTTTCTTGCGAATGACATGAAGATGGATACCGCCCAGTCGGCCGCGCTGATGGTTGAGGCGGCTTCCCGCTTGGGGCCGTCCGGCGTTGCCGTCATGACCTTAAAGTTGCCGGAGAAAACCAGCGAATGGCTCCCGCGCATTGCCAGCGCGAAAGCCATCCTCGAAAAAGCCTATCGTGTCGCCGGCATGCGCCAGCTTTTCCATAATCGCAATGAAGTGACGGTTCATTTGACGATGTTATGAATCCATTTTCGGGACCGGAAACGCCGTAAGCCAAGCCATGTCTTTATGATCCCTTCTCCGTTGGACACCAGGTAGACAAGCGGAACCGGCAATCCAAGCACAAGCCCGCCCAGGGCAACCAATGGCACGCCGATGATCCATATGGAACCCGCGTCCACATACAGCGACATTTTTACATCTCCCCCCGCTCGCATCACACCGACAATCAGGAGTCCCGCCATCTGGTTTATCCAGGCGGTGGCTGCGCTGATCCATATCATCGCCCGCGCGTCCGCCGCCACCTGGAAGGACACATTGAAGTGATATGTCAAGGGGTTGCAAACGAATATAAGCACGAGTCCCGTGAAGATCCCGGCCGGAATGGCCGCGTAGATCATGCGCTTGGCCGTGTGCTGTGCGCCATCCTCATCTCCGGCGCCGATGCGCTTGCCGATCAGCGTGGCGGCTGCCACCGTGATTCCTCGCATGCCCACCATAGCTACCTGCTGAACGGTGTTGAAAATGCTCAGGCTGGCGACAGCCTCCGTTCCCATCCGCCCATAGACGGCAGAGCACACAACGACGCCCAAGGCCCAAAGCCCTTCGTTGGCAATGACCGGCATGGCGATGGCGAGATACTTTTTCGCGAACGCGAAGGATCTGGGAATGAGCTCGCTCAGCTTGGCGGCTGTGGCGAAACGGTAAATATATCCCCCGATAACGACTATCAAAAGCTCCGTAAATTGGGCAATAACGGTGGCAATGGCGCCGCCCCGTATGCCGAGCCTTGGTAAGCCCAGGTTGCCAAAGATCAGACAATAGTTCAGAAAGGTGTTCATGGCAAGGGCGGTTATGCTGGCGAACATGGAAAGGCGGGCCTGCTCCGTGGATTTTTGTACGGTGCCGTAGCACTGGGTAATGGCGGCCGCCAAATAGCCCAGCACGATGATGGACAGGTACTCCGCCGCCGCGTTCACGGACGCTTGATCCTTCAGCAAAAGGCTCATGAGTTGGCCGGGCATGAGGACGCAGGGAAGGATAAAGCACAGGGCGGAGAGGGTGGACAATGTCAAGGCTAGACCCATCACGGAATGGATGCCCTTCATATCCCGCTTGCCCCAGTATTGGGAGACATAGGCGGCAGTTCCCCCCGACAAGCCAAAGATGACCAGCTGAAACAGGAAGGTGATCCGGTTTGCCTGGGTCACGGCGGCCAGCTCCAGTACGCCAAGCTGACCGATCATGTAGTTGTCAATCACATGAAGCAGCGCGGCAAAGAAGGAGGACACAATGATGGGGACGGCGATGCGAAATGTTTCCCTTGTGAAGTCTCGCGTCCAAGGGAATACATCTCCATTTTGAAATTGGCGGAAAAATGCGCTCATGGGCAGTATTATAGCATTTCACTCCATGTTTGCATATAAAAAAAATCCAGCGGAACGGGATATTGGCATTGCCGAAAATCCCATTCCGCCGCTCTGTTTTTCTATGATTTATGGCTTTTCCGGTTCCAAGTTGATCACCGGCAGCATTTGATTTTCCCCGGAGATAAACTGAGGCAGCGCCCCATCCCAGTTGTTCGCCTGCACGTAATTGATGAGTTCCTGGGTGATGGACTGGGCGACCAGCTCGTTTGCCTGGGCCTCAGCTTCCGCCTGGGCGCGCTGGGCATACGCCTTGGCGTCCGCGTCTATCTTCACAACCTCCGCGTTTGCCTTCGCCGTGATCAATGCCCGGTCCGCCGTGGTTTGCTCCACGATCAGCAAGGCGTCCTGCTCAATCTCCGTCTTTTTCTTTGTCTGTTCCGCCACCTGCTTTGCCTCTACGGCATCTGTAAATGTATCGGAAAAGTCAACATCCTCAATGGCAATGCTGAGAACCTTTATGCCATACGCCTGCATTTCTGGCGCCAGCTTTCCTTGAATCTGGCCGGAAAGGGTATCCCGGGCATCAACCAGGTTATCCGCGGTGTATTTTGAGAAAACAGCCTTGACATTCTCCATCACCCGGGGCAGCATGACCTTGCCGTAATAATCCACACCCACGTTTTTGTAAAGGTTCTGAGAGGTCTCCCGATCCACGCTATAGTTGACGGAACAGGATACATTCACCTGCTGGATGTCCGAGGAAAACGCTTGGGTAACCAGCGGTTCCTTTTGCGCCCGGTTGTCGATGAGGATAACCGTCTGCCAAGGGAGTTTAAAGTGCAGGCCTTCGCTCAGCACATCATCAGACACGCGGCCCATGGTCACCACAACGCCAGTATGACCTGCGGGTACCGTTACAAAAGGCGCAAAGACAAAAAACAGAATGATGATCAGCAGAATCACGACGCCTACGGTGATAGCTCCGCCCAGCTTCTTTTTGTTTATCTGCGGACGATTGATGTTGACCATATGATCCCTTCCTTTCTATGGCTAGCATGATACCCGAATATTGTCGGCAATGCAATGAATCATCATCCAACGATACACCGCGCATTGCCAATTGTCGCCCAGAGAAGACAAGAGCATACGGCAACACGGCCTATTGGAAATAAGCGAATCCGCACGCTTGTACACACAGTATGGGTGTGGTATGATGCCATCAATTGAAACGAGTCACAAAGGGGGACGGTCTATGGCGCTTGATTCATCCGCGCTAGATCAATACTTGGCGCAACTCTTCAAGCAAAAAAACCTTACTGGAATTTCTGTGGCATTATGCGGCCCAAACGGCGAGCTTTTCACCCGAGGCTATGGCAAAGCCAATGAAGATGGTTCTCTGGAATGCGATGCAGACACCATTTACGGCATCGCTTCCATGAGCAAATCCCAGACCACGCTTGCCTGCGCCATTCTCGCCTCGGAAGGAAAGCTCTCGTTTGACGATCCGGTCTATCGCTATTTCCCGGCGTTTTCAATTCCGAGCACCCCCAAGGATGCCGTGACCCTTCGCCATCTTGCCATGCATACAGCGGGCATTCCGCCCATCGAGGCCCTGGAGTGGTCCATCGCAACCCATAGCAATCGAGAAACCGACGACATTAAGAAGCTCAGGGAAGCGGCCCCAAATCCCATGGAAACCATCGACCAAATCATCGAGTACATTGCCCATTGCGATCACCCGACTTTAGGCGCCCCCGGCGAGCAGATGAGCTACTGCAATGAAGGC
Source organism: Eubacteriales bacterium (assembly GCA_031550095.1). Classification (GTDB taxonomy): domain Bacteria; phylum Bacillota; class Clostridia; order Christensenellales; family Aristaeellaceae; genus Avichristensenella. Next base: position 20,016 of record JAVBOX010000114.1, on the reverse strand, counting down.
TATGCTCTCCTTTCCTACGTGGTGGACCAGATGGCAGGCATTTCCTTGGAAGATTTCCTAAAGAAGCGCATCTATGAGCCCTTGGGCATGACGCGGACGATTCTGGATGTGGACGGATCGGAAGCCCGGGCGCTTTCAGGCGGAAACATGACATCTCTGTTTGAGCGGGTGGATGAAAAAATCACCTGTGATGACGAATGGTCCGTTCTGCCTCCCTATCGCGGTTGCGGGCTTGTAAAGTCCACCGCAAGGGATATGGCGGTCTATTACCGCTGCTTGTCCAACTATGGCGTTTATGAGAATAAGCAAGTCATTCCCAGGGAAGCCGTGGAGCTGCTCATCGGCAAGGGTTTCCCTGCAAGACCGGAGCCGTCCTATTGCTATGGCATGTATAAGCGGGAGAAAAACGGCCATGTCATCTGCGAGCACTCCGGCGCTTTGCATGGCACTTCAAGCCATGGGGGGTTGCTCTTGGGAGAGGGATGGGGCTTTGCCGCCCTATGCAACCTGGGCGATGAGGATGTGGATTGCTTTGTTTGGGCCATGTACAATGCCGTCATGGGATTGCCCGTGGAGGTATCTCATCGCTGGTTTACAGATATAGGCCGGCCCTTCTCCAACCCAGAAATGGTGGAAGGAACCTATCGGTCCCATGAGGGAATTCCCGTGGATGTAACCGTGGCGCAGAAGAACGGAGTATTGATTGCCTATAAAGAGGACAAGCAAATGCCCCTGACATATTGCGGCGGCACGCTCTTTGCGGCTTTCGACGAAGAAGGCAATCTGTTGCTGCGCTTGGAAGCGCTTATTCGGAACGGGCATGCCTGGGCGGCACGGTGCGGAAGCCGCATCTATCAAAGGGTATAGGGAGGTCTCGCGGATGAAAAAGGCTTTGATTATTCAGGGTGGCTGGGATGGCCATGAACCGGTTCTCACATCCCGGAGATTTGGGAACATGTTGGAACGCCATGGCTTTTTCGTGGACATTCAGGGGGATCTTGGGTGTCTTTCATCCATGGAAACCCTGATGGATTTGGACTTGATCGTGGCTTGCTGGACCATGGGAACCATCGACCGGGCGTATTCGGCCAATGTGGCGAAAGCGGTTGGCGCGGGTGTGGGGCTGGCGGGATGCCATGGCGGCATGTGTGATTCCTTCCGAAACGACACGGAATGGCAGTTCATGACCGGCGGCCAATGGGTGAGCCATCCAGGCGGGGACGGCATCGATTATATGGTGAACATCTGCAAGGGATCCAGCCCCATTGTGGAAGGCATGGAAGACTTCCCCGTCTGTTCGGAGCACTATTACCTCCATGTGGATCCCGCCATTGAAGTCCTGGCCACCACCCGTTTCCCCGTTGTCCCTTACTATCACATTTCCAACAAGCCCGTGGACATGCCCGTGGCCTGGACAAAATTTTGGGGAAATGGCCGGGTATTCTACACCTCCCTAGGCCATCACGACGACGTGTTTGACAAGTCGCCTTCCTCCGCCATCATGATGGAGCGGGGAATGCTCTGGGCGGCCGATGGCAAGCAGTACGCTAAGGACCACGGCTTGACCACGGAACCGTTCGAAAACAAGGCAAAGATGTATTGAGGAGGAAAACTCCATGAAAACCATGAAAATCGCCATGATCGGCGTGGGCTGCATCAGCGGCGTCTATCTTGAGAACATCACGAACACCTTCCGGGAAATCGAGCTGATTGGCGTCTGCGATTTAGTGCGGGAGCGGGCGGAAGCGGCCCAAATCAAGTATGGAATTCCGAAGCTCTATGAAACGATGCGTGACGCTTTCGCGGACCCCGAGGTAGAGATCGTTCTAAACCTGACCAGGCCTTACGAGCATTTTGAGGTGACAAAGGCCGCCCTGATGGCGGGAAAGCATGTTTACTCGGAAAAGCCCCTTGGCGCTTCCTTGGAAGAGGGCGTTTTTTTGCGGGATCTGGCCGTCAAAAACGGCCTAATGCTGGGCGGTGCGCCGGATACCTTTATGGGCGCCGGCATACAGACCTGCCGCAAGCTCATTGACGACGGCTTCATCGGCTGTCCTGTGGGCAGCGCCGCGTTTATGATCTGCCGAGGACATGAGAGCTGGCATCCCGATCCGGCATTTTACTACCAAAGGGGCGGCGGCCCAATGCTGGATATGGGGCCGTATTATCTGACAGCCATGGTCAACCTCATGGGCGGCATTGAGCAGGTCATGAGCGCAAGCCGAAAAACATTCCCTCAGCGCATGATTACCAGCCAGCCGCTGGCGGGCAGCCAGGTGAATGTGGAAGTTTCCACCTATGTTGCCGGGACTGTTCAGTATGCCTCCGGCGCCATAGGAACGCTCTTTGCCACCTTTGACGCATATTATCCTTTCCAGGCGCGCTTTGAGGTCTATGGCTCGGAGGGCACGCTGTTGGTTCCCGATCCCAATAACTTTGGAGGCCCGCTGCTCCTGTACCGGCCGGAGGAGAAGGAACCCCACCAAATTCCTCTGTGTTTTGACTATAAGGAAAACTCCAGAGGTTTGGGGTTGGCGGATATGGCAAAGGCCCTGCAAACAGGTCGCCCTGCCCGTGCGAGCTACAAGCAGACCTTCCATGTGTTGGAAGCCATGGAAGGCTTTGAGACGAGCAGCCGCACCGGGCAATGGGTGCGGATGCAGTCGGTTTTCAATCGGGAAGCCCCTATGGAAAAAGCCGTGGTACCCGGCGTCTTGGGTTGATATTGCCCGCCCATCCCAAAGCAGATAATGCTACCCCTACGTTCTCTTATCATAAAAAAGAAAGCTGTCTCAGATCTAGCCAAAAATTCTTGGTGAGGCAGCTTTTCTTAATTGGCAGCATGCGGATAAAGCGGGTGACCGCGTGGACGCATGCTTGTTTTCGGCGCGAAAAAAATTTTTAAAAACGCCCGTTCACCACTGGACAAAACGAGAATGTGGTTGTAGAATTGGAACACTCCATAATGAACGGATGTTTAGTTATGAAAATATTAAAGGATGAGGTGCGGAATCGCATTGTAAACGCCGCCCGGGACGAGTTCCTGGCCTCAGGTTATGTTGGCGCGTCAATGCGGACCATCGCTTCCCAGGCCGGAATGACGGTCGGCAACATCTACCTGTATTTCAACGGAAAGGAGCAATTGTTTGATGGAATTGTCAAAGGTACGGTTGCGGAGCTGCAGCGGTTGATGTGGTTCCCAACGATAGGGGACGAAGGTCTGCGCCAATTGACCCTGTCGCTCCACGGCATATTCATCAGCAGCCGGGTTGAGTTTATGATCCTTATAACCCGAAGCGCTGGTTCGAAATATGAAGACTATAAAAGCCTCATCATTGAAACCTGCAGACGCCGTCTTTCAGAGCATTTTCCCAGGCAGGCGGGAGAAGGTTTTTTCAGCCCGCTATCCGCCGCTCTTATCGAAGGATTGCTGAGCATCTTTAACCGGTATGACGGCCATGAGGCAAAGCTCAAGGAGGATATCGTTCGATTCCTAAACTACATGATGAGCGGGTTGATCGAGGCCCGCCGCCAATCGGAGGCGCTTCTATGCGGAGAATAACGGAACTTCTTTTACGGCACCGAAAAATCACCCTGACTGTTTTTGTGATCCTTGTGATCTTGAGCGCTGTGCTGTCCCAACTGACAAGGGTGAATTACGACATGGCCGAATACCTGCCCAACGGATCCATGACAAAAAGGGCGGTTTCGGAGATGAGCCAAAGCTTTGGCCGCAGCGGCATGGCCGAGGTCATGGTAGAAGACTTGACCATCCAGCAGGCGCTTGTGGTCAAGGAACAGATCGAAGGGGTGGATGGGGTCAAAAGCGTGATGTGGTTGGATAATGTCGTCGACATTACCAAGCCTTTGGAGACTCAGGAGGCAAAGACCGTCGAGGCATTTTACAAGAATCGGGCCGCCTTGTATCAGGTGACTTTCACCGAAGAGGATTACGCTACCTCCACCGGAAAAGCCTTGGAAAGCATCCGGGCGCTCAATATTGATAGGCTGCATATCGCGGGAAGTGCGGAGGAATCCCGCTCCATGCGTGCGCTGCTGGCTTCAGAGATTTTTACAATCTTCCTTGTGGTGGTAACCTTTTGCCTCTTGATTCTCTTTGCCGCTTCAAGCGCGTGGGTGGAGCCATTTCTGTATCTGATCGTGTTGCTCACGGCTATCGTGATCAACATGGGCACAAACGCATACTTTACAAGCATATCGTTTATCACCCGCTCCATGGCGGCGGTTCTGCAGCTTGCCATCTCCCTGGATTACTCCTTGTTCCTCTTCCACCGCTATATGGAGGAGCGGGACGCGGGAAAGGACGCCAAGGAAGCGATCATTTCAGCCTCTGTAAAGTCCCTGAACTCAATCCTTGCCAGCGCCTTGACCACCATCGCGGGTTTCCTCGCCCTGGTGCTCATGAATTACAGCATTGGCCGGGATATCGGCATTGTCCTGGCGAAAGGCATCGCCATCAGCCTGCTGACTTGCTTGACATTGATGCCCGTGCTGATCTACTGCCTCCGTGGGCTCATCGACAAGACCCGGCATAAGCATTGGATTCCCTCGTTCCGTCGATTGGGTAAAGGCGCGATGAGGCTGCGCTGGCTACTGCTCTTGGGTTTGATCGTCGTCCTTGTGCCCACTTATCTGGCGCAAAACAACAACAGGCTCCTCTATGGAACGAACTCCGCCAACGAAGTGGAGGGAGTCAGCAATGACCGATCAGCCATTCAAGCCGAGTTTGGGGTGAACAATCCCGTGGTGCTTCTGGTGCCTGCCGGCGATGTCGCCAAGGAAACAGCACTGGCGGAAACCCTGATGGAACAATCCGCCGTGTCAGCTGTTCAGGGGCTGGTCACCATCGCGGATCCACAGATCCCCAGGAAAATGTTGCCAAAATCGGTTGTGAGTCAATTCCAGAGCGACAACTACAGCCGGCTGGTCGTCAGGCTCAACATTGCCAATGAAGGTCCTGCTCTTTCTGATGCCGTCCAGGGAATCAGCGCTTCCGCAGAGGCTTTGTATCCTGGCGAATGGATGGCGGCGGGCACGGCGACAAGCCTCATGGACATCAAAAAAAGCGTTGAGTCCGATGGGCTGTGGGTTCAACTTATATCCGTGCTGGCTGTAGCGGTCATCGTACTGCTGTCGTTTCGGTCTGTGGTCATTCCCATTCTGCTGGTAGCCCTTATCCAAACCGCCATTTGGATCAACATGTCCGTGCCTTACTTCACGGGCACGCCCCTGATCTATATCGGATACCTCATGATAAGCAGCCTTCAGCTTGGGGCCACCATCGATTATGCCATTCTGATGACAAATCGCTATATGGAGGACCGGCGAACGCTTCCGCCGAAAGAAGCGGCCATATCCGCGCTTACAGCCGCCGGGCCTTCGGTGCTTGTATCCACGCTGATTTTGGCAGGCGCTGGGTTTGCGGAGATGATGATCAGCCAAGTGTCCAGCATCAGCGAAATTGGTTTGCTGCTGGGCCGAGGGGCACTGCTTTCGGGGGGGATGGTTTTGATTGTGTTGCCGCCATTGCTGGCCATTCTGGATAAAATCATAAAATTTGGGACGCTAAAACGGAAAGGAGCCATGGAATGAAAAAGCTTCTTGTGGTGGCGCTGGCGCTCGCCTTGCTGATGGGGACGACAAGCGCTTTTGCGGAAATGAATAAGGATGAGACGGTGTATACGAAATTGAGCGCTTCCGGTGTCCAGGAGGCCACGTATGTGGTCAACCATATCGAAACGCCGGAAGCGGGCACCTACATAGATTATGGCGTCTATGCCCATGTATCCGCCATGGTTCGGGATATTGAGCCGGAACTGGATGGAGATACAATGGCTTGGTCAGTTCCCGCGGATCCGGAAGGCTTCTATTCCGTTGGGATCTTGGAAGAAGCTCAACCGCCTTTCCTCTTTGACATCGTGTACTCATTGGACGGTGCGCCGGTGGAACCGGATGCGCTTGCCGGACAAACCGGTCGCTTTGGAATCGATTTATCCGTCCGAAGCAACCCACGTGCGGCCGAGGCTTTTCGCACTCGGTTTTTTGGGCAGGTACAAATTCCTTTGCCGTCCAGCGCCGCCAATGTATATGCCCTCGGTTCCGCCGGCGCCTTGGTTGGGAAGACAAGGAACCTGACTTACACCGTCCTGCCGGGGAAGGACGCCGATTTTTCCATCGCCTTTGACGCGGAAAAATTTGAGATGGATGCCATCACCATCACGGCAATCCCCATGAGCCTTGGTGGAATGCTGGGGATCGACATGGGAGGCATGGCCGAGAAAGCGACCGGGTTGGGCGAGGGGGCCACACAGTTGGCGGAAGGAAACGCAAAGCTGGTGGAAGGTCTGACGGCTCTGTCCAGCGGACTTGCTTCATTGGCAGAGAATTCAGCCTCTGTGGCAACGGGAATGGATACCCTTGGAAGCGGCGTATCCCAGGTCCTTACGGCGGTCAACGCGCTTCCGGAAAGCATCGGCACCCTGGCGGAGGGGTCCGCAACGCTGACGAGCGGGGCCACCACCTATATCGACAGTGCGCAGCAAGCTCTTTCAGGGGCAAATCAGCTTCTTCAAGGCATCAATACCGTTTCCGCGGGGGGTGCTGACCTTGTCGTGGGGATGGCGGCGCTATCCGAAGGTCTGAAGCCGATGATGGCCCAGTTGCCCAAAGCCCAGCAGGAGGCTTTAAAGATTCAGCTCACCGCCTTAACCGAAGGGATCACCGCTTACACGGGAGGCGTATCCGGAATTGCCGCCCAGGCAGAGCCGCTGGCCTTAGGCATACAGCAGCTTGCGGAAAGTGGCACGGCCATCAAGACCGGCCTTGCATCGCAGAACGAGGGCATCGCGACCTTGTCAAGCGCTGTGAAGCCCCTAGCGGAAGGGATTCAACCCCTTTTGGATGGCGTAACCTCAATGAAGGAAGGCACGCGGGGCATGGCGGCTGGCATAGCCCAGCTCTCCACAGGGGCCGCCGCTTTCCCCGAAAGTGCCCAGGCGCTGGCGGAGGGGCAGGCCCAAATGCTGGCCGGCATCCAGGAGGCCTTTTCCCTCATGGCAGACATGCCCGTATCCGCCACGACAGGAGATGAGCCGATCCCTTCCTTTGTGAGCCCCAATCATACCGTCCGTTCTCTTCAGTTTGTCTATATGACAGAGGCAATTTCCGTTCCTGCCGATGAGGTTGTATCCGCGCAGAACACCCAAAACGAAACCTTCCTTAGCCGGTTGATCGCCTTGTTCAAATAGACTAAGGCAACACCGCACAGTCGCGCACACCGTCCTTGCAGATCTTTTCGTGCTGCTCTGTGTCGCTCTTGCGGTCGCCGTAGCGCTACTACGGCTTCCTCCAGGCTCCTCGATCAGCGCGAAAATCTCTCGCAATGCCGGCGACGCTCCTTTGTGCGGTGTTGCCTTAACTTTCACAACGAAGTGTTGCAAGAAAAAAACGATCCGACGCTGCTGCGTTAGATCGTTTTTTTGTTGATTTCTTTTAAGCTTTCAGATACAGATCATGAGACGCCCACCAATCAGCCTGCCGGTTTTTCACTGGCTGCAGGTGTCGCTTCATCGCTCGCTGGGGCAGGGGATTCGGTGGATTCTGTGCTTTCGGCATCCTGTACGGGGTCCTCATCGGTTTCTGCCGGTTCTGGCGAAGGCAACACGATCAGCTCCGGATGCTTTTCGATTTCGTATTCCTTCATCCATTCATCAAGCTTGACGGCAAAAGCTTCATCCTTATAGGAAGCCAAAAGCGTATCCTTTATCGCGGCGGTAATTTCATCCGTCATGGGAACAGTGCCCCCCGCCACGTCGGCGACGTACTGTATGATATGGGAGCCAAAGCTCGTCATGACCGGTTCGCTGATGTCGCCAACCTTCTCCAGCGACATCGCGGCATCCCGGAATGCAATATCCCACATGATGGATTCCTTATGCACCATGTAACCATCCTTGTTTGTCACCATGCCAGGATCCTTGCCATATTCTTCGATCAGCTTGTCAAAGGACTCGCCAGCCTCAATCTTCGCGTTTACCTCATCCAGGATGGGCTGCATTTCAGGCTGCGCATTTTTTTGCGCTTCAGCATATTGTGCTTCCAGCGTAGAGAGCTCCGCTGTCTTGGCATCGATATCCGCCTGGATTTCTTCCGGCTTGCGGGGTTCCTTTTCCGGGTTTTCCTGTACATTTTCCAGGGCGTACATCTCTTCGTTCAGCAGGTAGATGTTATCATCTAGATCCGTCATCTGGGTTTTGATTTCTTCCAGAGAGGTCGCAATAGCTTCCGGGTATTCAAGCAAAATGTGCTTCACCCTGCGGAACCCTTCGGGAATGTAGAAGGGCAGCGTCCGCGCCGGACCTGTATAGCCGGTATAGCTATCATATTCACTCATATACCCGGCACTCATGTACTCATAAGTGCTCGCGTTATCCTCCAGCATGGCCTTGTCAGCCGCCACATAGCTTTCATATGCTTTTGCCACTTCTTCATCGGTTACGGTGACATCTTCCGTGGCCATTTCGTATAGACGCTGATACGGGAAATCAGCCAGCGCCGCCTCATACATGGTGTCCACAGTAATGCCGTATTCCGCGACGGCCTTTTGCGCTTCTTCAATGCTAATTCCAAAATACATGGCAAAGGAGTTGACATTATCGGTGAAATCCGCCTCTGTCTGGGTTCTGAGTTGCGCCTTTTGTTCCTCGGTGATGGCGGAAAAGTCGTTTTCCGTGACTTTTATATCCATCAGCGTGGTAAGCACCTGAAGCTCTATGGATTCATTCAGAATGATTTTTATATCATCTTCGGTCAAAATCTGACCGTTTGCAGCATAATCATCCCGATACATGGTGTATTGTGTGTCAAAAAACTTTTGCGCCGTGCTCAGCGGGATGGCGGTCTCGCCGATTTTAATGACGACAGGATCCGCCGCGGTTTCCGCGGAAGCCAGAGACGCTATCATCAGCAATGACAGCAGAAGCGCAAGAATGTTCTTTTTTTTCATGAGAGATCCCCCTTACATTATTCCGCACCAGTATGACACACTTAAGACGCATATACAAGTATCTTTATTGCTCATAACCAGAAATGAAAAGCCGAATTTACAGGTTGTTCAAAATTAAACCTTGACTTTCTTTGTCTATTGTGATATGCTTACATCGAATCAAGGACAACGATGATCCAAACATTGTGAGGAGGTTGAGAATAGTGATTACATTGACCAAAGTGAACAACACACCCGCCCGTCGCAATGCCTACTGGCCCTTCGCAACGGATGAGCTCTTTCGCCCATTTGCGGAATTCATGAATTCGCCAATGCGCACAAGCATTCGCGAAACCGAGACGGCTTATCTTTTTGATGCGGAAATCCCGGGGTTTGAGCCCAATGAGATTGATTTGTCCATTCACGACGGACTGCTGACTATTTCGGCGGAACATAAAGAAGGGGGAGAGGACCGGCCATCATTCGCTTCCCGCTCAGTGCGCCGCAGCTTCACCATTGAAAATGTGGAGGAGGATCAGATTTCCGCGCAGTATAAAAATGGAATCCTGCGGGTAACCCTGCCCAAGTGCAAAGAGGCCGAAGCGCCCGCGCCTCGAAAAATCGTGATTCAGCAACCGTAAAACCTATTCTGGGGACTAACGCTAATACCCCTCCACCGGCAAAACCGGTGGAGGGGTCAGCGTGTCGACAAAGTCGACACGCTCGAACGGAATGCAATATGCATTCCGTTCGACTGCACGGTCTTCCGGCCGTGAAAGGAATGTTTTCAGGCGGCAAGCCGCTTGAAAACTCCCCGCCCGCCCGGCAAAGCCGGGCGATACGATTGAATATGAAGGGGCGGAGGCCCCTTCATGCATCCCAGGTTGAGGTGTCGGGGTTTGTTGATGGTCTGCCCCTCCACCGGCAAAACCGGTGGAGGGGTGTTTATACGCTTACAGCATTTTCAGCATGAACTGGAAGGTAATGTCAGAGGCGCCGGGCAGTGTTTCGTGCCTGAAGTCGGGCCACGTCATCATTTGCTTTGCTGAGGTTATCTTGTTGTAGGCGGAAAATTGCGTAGAGGGCGGGCACACCGTATCCATCAAGCCTGTTAACATCAGAACTTCCCCGCGAATGCGCTGCGCCAAGAACTGGATGTCAATGTATCCAAGTTTTTCAAAGATTGCCGCTTCCCGCTCGTGGCGGGGATCGAAGAGGCGGAAATATTCTTTTAGTTCCGCATAGGCGTCTATCGCCAGATCCATGTCCCATACGCGCTTATAGTCGCAGAGGAAAGGATACATGGGCGCAAGCCGCTGTACCCTGGGTTCCAGCGCGGCACACGCCAGCGTCAATCCGCCGCCTTGGCTGCCGCCAAAGACGCCGACCCGGGTTTCATCCACTTCAGGCAGCGCCATTGTGATGCGGGCCAACTGAGCGGTATCCAGATAGACATTGCGCATGAGCAGCTTATCCAGATCCGGGTCGTCCAACCCGCGAATGATGCTTCCTCGTTGGGTATTGCCCTTTACGCCGCCCACATCCTCGGATTTGCCTCCTTGTCCGCGGCAATCCATGGCTGCCACCACAAAGCCGGACGCCGCGTAGCCGATCAGCTCAGACCAATCGCCAGAATGCCAGGTATACCCGTGGAACCGAAGCACCAGGGGGCAATTCGTCTTGCCGATGGGGCGGAAGAGCTTGGCGTACACCTGGGCCCCGCCTACGCCTGTCAAGTCCAGGTCATCGCAGCGGACAGTGGGGGTTTGAAACGCGGCGGGAATCAGGGTGCATTCCGTACCCAAGGCATGCATTTCCGCCAACCCACGATCCCAATACGCGTCAAAATCAGCAGGCTTAGGATTGGTGCCGAGATAAGACTTCAGTTCCGAAAGTGGCATCTCAAAGACTGGCATGGTGAATTCCTCCTGGCTACTGTGTTTTAAAGTAGAAATAACTTGGTGATGGGATTACTCGCCTTGAGATATCCCATAACTGCCTTTGCGTATGAACAAGGGCCTTTTCTTAACTTCATCAAAAATCCGGGCGATGTAGCGTCCAAGCGTCCCAATGCCCAAAAGAATAAGCGCCGTGATGCCGGTCATCAGGGCAGGCGCCCATTGGGCGAAGCAAAGCAGGCAAATGCAGGTAAACGCACATACAGCGCTAAGAATGAATGAAAAATAGAGAGGCGCTGGCGTTAGGCTGATGATGCCCTCGATGGCATAGCGGAATAAACTCCAGAAAGACCATTTTGTAACACCGGCGACCCGCTCAACATTCTCATAACCGATGTAGCGCACATCAAATCCAACCCACGCGAAAAGCCCTTTGGAAAATCTGCGCCGTTCTGTCAAGGATAGAACGGCATCGACCATTTCCCGCCGCATCAAGCGAAAGTCTCGGGCGCCATCTTCCACATGGATAGGAGAAACTCGGTTGATCCACCGGTAAAAAGCCCTGGCAAAAAAGGAGCGGGCAGGAGGTTCCCCGGTGCGGGTAACCCGTTTGGTGGCGACACAATCGCATCCTGTTTCGCGGAGCATCCTCAGCATTTCCATCAGGAGCTCAGGGGGGTCCTGCAAATCGGCATCCATTACCGCCACAAAATCGCCGGTGGAAAAAGAAAGCCCTGCGTGGAGGGCCGCTTCCTTGCCCCAATTGCGGGAAAGGCTGAGCACCTGCACTCGTGGGTCCTGATCCGCCAACGCATTGGCCAGCGCCAATGTGCCGTCCCGTGAGCCGTCATTGATCAAAATGAGCTCAAAGGAAATGCCATCCATTTGCGAAGCAATCTCATTAAAGCGCTTTTTGAAATAGGGAAGCGCCTCTTCCTCATTATAGCAGGGCACGGCAATCGATAATCTCATGAGATTAGTATACCACAGGGGATTTTCAGATGTAAACCTTGCCATACTATGAAAAACGAACGTTATCGGAGACATGTGATGCTGACCGTCTTAATTCGAACGATCCTGTTGTTTCTTGTCGCTGTTTTCGTGATGCGCATGATGGGTAAGCGGCAGATCAGCCAACTGCAGCCCTATGAACTAGTCATCGCCATCATGATCGCGGATTTGGCCGCAACGCCCATGGGGGATGTGGGGGTGCCGCTTCTCTATGGCATTGTGCCTATGCTGACCTTGATGATGCTTCACAGCGCTTTTACCCTGAGCAGCCTTAAAAGCCAGCGAATTCGGTCCATCATCAGCGGTACGCCGAGCATTCTCATCAAGAAGGGTGTGATCCAGGAAGCGGAGCTTCGGCGAATGTGTTTTGACCTCAACGATCTGCTTGAGGAGCTTCGCGCCTGTGGCATGCTGGATGTGGCCGATGTAGGCACAGCCATCCTTGAAACGAGCGGAAAGATGAGCGTTTTTCCCAATGCGGAGAAGCGGCCAGTCACACCGCTGGATATGGAGATTGCTGTTGGTTATGAAGGGATTCCGCTGACGCTTGTGATGGATGGAAAAGTTCAAGTGGAAAACCTGTCGGTTGGCGGGTTGGACAGCGACTGGTTAAGAAAGGCCCTGGCGGATTCCGGCTTCCATGGGCCGGAAGACGTGCTGCTCGCAAGCTTGGACACCCAAGGGGTGCTGTTCGCCCAAGGCCGTGGAGAAAACTCAAAGCTGACGATACGGCAAGCGTTGGCTCCGGAAAAGGTGGTTTGGTAGTGAACAAGCGCATCCTTACCATTTTCATTACACTGCCTATAGTGCTGGCGCTAGGCATTGGCAGCATGCTTTTTACCGAAACCATCTCCAAAGAATATGCCGAGGAAGTCCTCGCCATGGAGACGCTTGTTCGAAGCGGAGATAAAGAACGTGCGCTGCATCTCCTGTCCGAGCTGATTACAAAATGGGAAAAAAAGGAGCCGCTCTTTCAGCTATGGGTTTGCCATGTGGATACGGATACGGTGACCCAGCATTTAAAGGAAGCGCTTGTTGGCCTCGTCGTTTCGGATGAAGCGCTTTTCTTTGATCAAACAACCCTGCTATTGGAGGCTTTGGAGCATTTGCATCATCGGGATGATATGACATGGGGGAATGTTCTATAGGCGGTAAAACGCAAAGAAATAACGATATAATATATAGCATAATTCATTGGCTAAAGCAAGCCTGAATGTAAATCAAGAATGGGCATTTGCCATGTGAATGGGCAAATAGGTGATAATTTTAGCACGTATACTAGATGCTTTGCTTGATGAATAATGATAAATGCTTTATAATGTTCGAAGAAACGAGAGCGAATCTTCACTGTTTTGAATGGCATCAACTTACTCGTGTATTGAGAGAAGCTGTTCACAGTGATTAAAATAAAAAACAAAAAGCTGGGCAAATAAAACACGGGTTGAAAAAAAGAGGGGGTATTTGACGAAAAATGTGAAAAGCGCATCGCTTCCCTACGACAATGAGAAGTATTTTGCACCGAAATGCGGCTTTTGACGAAGGAAATGTGAAAAAACTTGGTTTTCTAGAAAACTTGGCAGGAATAAGTAACAACACGGCGAATAAAGCGTCGTTGAACCCAACAAGCTATGCAAAAACAAGGAGGGGTACCCTAAATGAACAAGACAGAGCTTTGCGCCGCAGTCGCCGCGAAGACTGGACTAGCCAAAAAAGACGCTGAGAGATTCACCAATGCGATCGTTGAAGTAATAATCGATGCGATGCAGAAGGAGGACAAGGTCCAGATCGTTGGCTTTGGTTCCTTCGAAGTAAAGAATCGTCCAGCACGCAAGGCGCGCAATCCCCGCACAGGCGAGGAGATCGAGATTGCCGCCACGAAGGCACCCGTTTTTAAGGCTGGAAAGGCGCTCAAAGACAGCGTTAAGTGAGGCGTACTTCTACGAAAAACCCGTGCGGTTTACGCACGGGTTTTTCGCGATGCCGGGTTTTCCCGAACACAACGGACAGCAGGAGGAAATCATGCGCCTTGATAAATTTTTAAAAGTATCCAGGATCATTAAGCGGCGAACCGTGGCCAACGACGCTTGCGGCGGTGGTCACGTGTCCATCAATGGCAAACCGGCAAAGCCGGGCGCAGAGGTAAAGGTAGGGGACGTGCTGGAGATGCGCTTCGGCGAGCGCCTTAGCCGCTTTGAGATCCTCTCGATCAACGAAAAGGCCCAGAAGGCCGACGCGGGAGATATGTACCGCCTGCTGAACCCATGAGCTGCTGGGCATTGGTCATGGCGGCCGGCTCCGGTAGCCGTATGGGCCTGAAAGCCAACAAAGCGCTCATGCCTTTGAATGGACTCACCATGCTGGAACGCAGTGCGAAGGCATTTGACGGCCTTGTAGACGGCATGATCATCGTCGCGTCTGAGAAGGACAGGCCCGCCGTTGAGGCGTTGCGCCTGGGTATTCCGATTGCGATCGGCGGGGATACTCGACAACGCTCTGTGCTGAATGGGCTGATGGCGTTGCCAAGGGAGGCGGAAATCGTTCTGATCCATGACGCCGCCCGGCCTTTTGTGACGAGGGATACCATCCTCCGATGCAAAAAATCCGCCCAGGAATTCGGCAGCGGGGTGGCCAGTGTGCCAGTGAAGGACACGATCAAACAAATCGGCCCGGAAGGCTCCATTCAAACGCTTTCCCGGGAAGCGCTCGGTGCCGCCCAGACACCTCAGGCGTTTCGTGTGGCTACCCTGCGGGGATGTATTGAGGCGCTGGAACAGCAGGGCATCACCGCCACGGACGACGCCGCCGCCATGGAAGCCGCGGGAAAGTCGGTCCGCTTGGTAGAAGGCAGTTATGAGAATATCAAGGTGACCACCCCTGAAGATATGAAATTTGCTCAATGGATCCTAGGCGGATATGAAAAACCGGGCATTCCCCGGGTCGGCCAGGGATATGACGCCCATAGGTTGGTTCCCGGCCGCCCGTTGATTTTATGCGGGGTTGAGATCCCCTTCGAGAGGGGGCTTTTGGGCCATAGCGACGCGGACGTCGCGTGCCACGCGCTGATGGACGCCCTCCTTGGCGCGGCGGCGCTGGGGGATATCGGCACCCATTTCCCGGACAGCGATCCCCGCTATAAGGGGATTTCCTCCATGCTTCTGCTGGAGAGAACGGCTGAAATGCTCCGGGAAAGAGCCTTTTCCGTGGTGAATGTGGACGTGACCATCATCGCCCAATGGCCCAAGCTCAAGCCCTTCATTCCGCGAATGGCGGAGGCGCTGGCGGGGACGCTCTCCCTTCCAACGGCCTTTGTGAATGTGAAGGCCACCACCACGGAAGAAATGGGCTTTGAGGGGGAAGGCCTGGGCATGTCCGCCTACGCGGTTGCGATGCTGATGGGCAGAGGGTAGGGCGCCCATCAGCGCAGCACCTGCAAAATATGGCATTTGAGGTATTGAGTTTCCGGGGAAGCTACCAGGATGGGGTGATCCCGGCCCTGGGTCCTCGCTTCGATTTGCCGCAGTTGCACCTTGGCGTCCGCCGCGGCGGAGACCAGCATCTCCTGAAAAGCGTCGGGCAGCACATGATGAGAGCAGGAACAGGTGATCAGGAAGCCTTCATCCCGGATCAGCTTCATGGCACGCAGGTTAATTTCCTTATAGCCCCGCAGCGCACCTGGCACGGCGGCCCGCGTCTTGGTGAAAGCGGGCGGATCCAGGATGACAACGTCATACCGTTCCTTGGTATCGTATTTTTCCCGCAGCAGGTCAAAGGCGTTGGCCTCTACAAAATTCACAGAGAAGCTGTTTAGCGCCGCGTTTTCGGCGGCTTGGGCACACGCCAAGGCGGAGATCTCCACCCCGGTGACCTGGGCCGCTCCATACCGCGCGGCGTGCAGGGCGAAAGCCCCTGTATGGGAAAAACAATCGAGCACGGATGCGCCCTGAACAAAAGGCGCGATTGCGGCTCGGTTTTCTTTTTGATCCAGAAAATACCCGGTTTTTTGGCCTTGCTTAAAATCCACTTGAAAGCGGACGCCGTTCTCTAGGATTTCGACCCGGTCCGAGGCGCTTCCCCGTAGCAGGCCCTGGGTCTGCTCCATTCCTTCCAGTTCCCGCACCTTCACATCGCTCCGCTCCCATACGCAGCGAGGCGAGAGAGCCTCTTCCAGCGCGTCTACGACGGCGTTCTTCCAGGGCTCCATACCCAGGGCCAAGGACTGAATGACGATCACATCCCCAAAGCTATCGGCGATGAGGGCGGGCAATCCATCGGACTCCGCGAAAAGCAGCCGGCAGCTTTTCAGATCCGCGAACTTTTTTCTATATTCAATGGCCCGAAGGACGCGGCTGCGAAAAAACGCCCCGTTGACCGGCTCATCCCGGGTCGTAAACATCCGAAGGGCAATCTGGGATGCTGGGTTGTACATGGCCCTGCCTAAAAATTTTCCCTTGCCGGAGAGCACATCCACCACATCACCGGGGACAAACGCCCCCTCCACCCGGCTAATATCCGAGCGAAACACCCATGGGTGTCCCCGCAATACTCGCTTTTCACGCCCCGGGTTCAGGATCGCCTTCGCCATACGCATCCACTCCTTCTCCCTATTATAGTATATCCGCGCCTTGGGTGTACATCGCCAAGACGGAGACCCCGGAGCGCGGTCGTTTGCTCTGGATCAAGAGATCAAGGAGAAAGCGGAATCGCTAGACCAGCCGGCCATTTTCCGCTTTTCTCCTTGGACATGACGCCTTTCACAAGCCGCGTGGGTTCAACCATCACGAAAGAACGCAGATCCCGCCACTCTTTCTTGGATTCAAACCGTATCGTATCCGTCGTCCAGTCGAAATATCCTTGTGGCAACACCGCGCAACAAACAAGGCAAGAAAATGATTAGCGATGGATTTTGGATGTGTGTAGCGCTTGCATGAGCACCCACTTTGGTTGACAGATGAAGGCCATGTTTGTATACTCTGCTATAGTAAACGTGGAGGTTTGCGCATATGTCATCCATCATTCAAAACCCGGCGCTGGCGAGTGTTGGCGCCCGAAAAATACAGTGGGCGGGGGAGCACATGCCGGTGCTTCGCGCCATCCGGACCCGGTTTGAGGCGGAGCGACCATTTCACGGGCTGACAATGGCCGTATCCGTCCATCTGGAGGCCAAAACCGCCTTTCTGGCCCAAACGCTAGCCGCGGGCGGCGGCGCGGTTTACGCCATGGGCAGCAATCCCCTTTCCACCCAGGACGATGTGTGCGCCGCCCTCAGCGAGTCGGGAGTGACGGTTTTCGCGCGGCACGGCTGTTCTTCTGAAGAGTATTTTGGCTATCTGGTCAAAGGACTGGAGACAAGGCCCCATGTGCTCATTGACGACGGGGGAGACCTGGTGCAGATCCTTCATGAGCGGTATCCCAAATTCGCGGAGCGGCTCATCGGCGGATGTGAGGAGACCACCACGGGGGTCATCCGCCTGAAAGGGCGAGCCCAGGCGGGTACCCTCCGCTTTCCCATGCTGCTTGTCAACGACGCGGACAGCAAGCACCTCTTCGACAACCGATATGGAACAGGCCAAAGCGTCTGGGACGGAATCACCAGGACGACGAACCTCACCGTTGCTGGCAGCACCGTGGTGGTCGCCGGGTATGGATGGTGCGGGAAAGGCGTCGCCATGCGGGCCAAGGGTCTTGGCGCAAAGGTTGTTGTGACGGAAATTGACGCGGTGAAAGCCTGTGAGGCGTCCATGGACGGCTTCCGGGTGATGCCAATGGCCGAGGCGGCCCCTTTGGGGGACTTTTTCATCACCGTCACCGGCTGCAATCAAGTCATCGACGCGCGGCATTTTCCACTTCTGAAGGATGGGGCCATCCTCTCCAACGCGGGGCATTTCGATGTGGAGGTGGACATGGCGGGGCTTCGGAGGGCCGCTGTCCGTCGGTTTGAGGCGCGGGAGAACATCGAGGGATTTGTGCTGCCCAACGGCCGGACGGTGTATGCCTTGGCGGAAGGCCGGCTGGTGAATCTCGCGGCGGGAGATGGACATCCTGTTGAAATCATGGACATGAGCTTTGCCCTGCAAGCCCTCTGCTGCGAATATCTGGCGCGGGAGGGGAAAGGGCTCATCCCCGGCGCATATCCGGTGCCCAAGGCGGTGGATACCCTGGTGGCCTCCTTGCGGTTGGCCTCCCAGGGCATCCATATCGATGTCCTCACGGATGAACAGGCCAGGTATCTGGCTGGCGGGGCTTAAAAGGGAGATTCCTTGAAGATGATCGGCGCCACATAATCTATGCCTTTGAAATACGAAAGGATGGCGCCTGGATAGGACATATCGACCTTCGGATCGGGCCTCTGCTATGGCGGGCAAATCGGCTATAATGTGGACGAGGTCCATCGGGGTAATGGATGCGCGGGCAAGGCGTGCTGGCTGCTGGCGCCGGTGATGTGGGCCCATGGCATGGAACTGGCGCTGATTAACAGCAGCGTTGACAACGCGGCTTCTCGCCGGGTGTGTGAAAAGATGGGGGCCAGATTTCTTCGCGCCGCTGCGCTCCCTGAGGATCAGGAGCTTTACCTTTTTGACATGAAGGCGATCAACGTCTTTAAACGGAGACCCTGGATAGTCGTTCTGTCGATTTATTCTTCCAATGAAAAGCACTTGCACTTTTCGCGCTTTGTGGTATACTATGAACATCAAAGATAGTCAAAATGGAGGATTTCCAAGATGCGGCCGTTAACAGACAGCATCGAGTCGTTTATCAAATCGCTGCTGGAAGAGGGGCAGGAACAGGTGGATGTACAGCGCAATGAGCTTGCGCAGTATTTCCGGTGCGCTCCTTCCCAGATCACATATGTGCTTTCCACCCGATTCACCCCGGACCATGGCTATGTGATCGAAAGCCGGAGGGGCGGCGGCGGATACATCCGCATTGTCCGCCTTCGTGAATCACCTGGGAGCAATTTGCTATATCTTATTAACAAGCGGATTGGCAGCGCGATTTCGAAACAGGACTGCGACGCGATTATTTCCCAGCTTAACGATAACGACGTCATCACGGACAATGAAGCTGGGCTGATGCGTTCCGCCGTATCCAACGACGCCATCAATCTGCCCATTGCTTTTAAGGACGCGTTACGGGCCGGGGTGTTGCGAGCTATGCTGCTGCAGATCGCCGGACGTGTTGGAAGGGAGGACGAATAACGATGCTATGCGATGATTGCAGGAAAAACCCAGCCACTGTCCGGCTGATTGCCATTGTGGATGGAAATAAAACCGAGCGGAACCTCTGCGCCGCCTGCGTTGCGAGACAGAAGCTTCAGCTTCGCGCCGACGGGAGCCAGAGCATGCTGTCGGCCATTATCAGCGGCGCCAACCGGATGACGACCAAGTATCCGGGGCTCCGGTGTTCCGCTTGCGGCATGGAATACGATGATTTTTTAAAGACCAGCCGTCTTGGCTGCGCCCAGTGCTATCAGGATTTTAAGGCGCAACTGCGGCCACTTCTTATCCGCCTTCATGGGCGGGCACAGCACGCGGGCAGGGTGCCGGAACGGGTGGATCATTCCCTGAAGGCGCTCAGCCGAATGGAGCATCTGCGCCGCGAGATGGATCTGGCTGTGGCATGCGAGGATTTTGAGCACGCGGCGCTGCTTCGGGATGAAATGCGGGAGCTTGCCTCAATGTGCAATGGAGGTTCGGAAAATGCCTGATCGTAGCGTTCGGGATGTGGTGCTCTACAGCCGGGTGCGCTTGGCGCGCAATTTCGCGGACATTCCGTTTCCCGCCGCCATGCATGGGGAAGATGGTGCGGAGGCTCAGTTTCGCGCGGCGGACGCCCTGGCGCACGCGCCGGAAGGCCACGATTATTCCTTGCTGCGCATTTATGACTTGCCGGATATCCAGCGCCGGGCCATGGCCGAGCGGCACCTGATCAGCAGCGATCTGCTGTCTGCCGGGGAGTTTGCGGCCGTGTTGCTTAGGCGGGATGAGTCGGTGAGCATCATGCTCAACGAGGACGACCATCTTCGCATTCACGCGCTTTTGCCCGGAAACGCTTTGGACGCCACAGCTGCTTTAGCCTTTGAGGTGGACGACGCCATTGGAAACC
>JAVBOX010000162.1:0-16489 GCA_031550095.1 Eubacteriales bacterium | reverse complement strand
GATGTGTATAAGAGCTGGTGGGGTTTTCAAACATTGCCGGAGTTGAACAAACAGGAGCCAGCAGTCCTTCAATATTTCCTTACGGACACAAATTCCGTGGTTCGGACGTGGCCGAGGACCGGTTCGTCAGGCTGGCGCATTGATGTGGCGGATGAGCTGCCCATGGAGTACCTGCGTAAGCTCCGCCAAAGCGTAAAGGAAACTCACGGGGATGCCATCGTGTTGGGAGAAGTATGGGAAGATGCCTCCAACAAAATCAGTTATGGGGAAATGCGCTGCTATTGCCTTGGAGACACCTTGGACGGCGTGATGAACTATCCCCTGCGGGAGGCGGCTGTGGATTTTCTTCTCGGGAGAATTGACGCTTTTATGTTCAAGCGCCGAATGGATTCACTGTATGAAAACTATCCCGCTCCCTTTGCAAACGCGCTTCTAAATGTGCTGGGAACCCATGACCGTCCCCGGATCCTTAATGTGCTGGCGGAGGCGGATGGAGAGAATATCCCGCGAGAAGAGCGCCACGCATTGCGCTTGACAAAGGACCAACGGGATTTGGGCAAGAAACGCCTTAAGGCAATGCTGGCGATCATTGTCGCCATGCCGGGCATGCCATGCATATACTATGGCGATGAAGCGGGGATGGAAGGAGCCGCCGATCCTTATAACAGACGCACTTTCCCATGGGGCCGGGAAGACCGGGAGGTTTTCACCATTTATCAGGCAGCGGTACAGCACAAAAAAACCGCTCCGGCGCTCACGGATGGACAGCTGTTCATCGAGGCGATTGGGCCGGATATTCTTGTGATACAAAGAAAAACAAGCAAAGTCGCAGCGATAACCGTGGTGAATCGAAGCGATCCAAAACAATTTGTTTCCTTTGAGGGGAAGGAGTTCACCTTGGACGGATATGGCGTTCAATGCTGGGAGCAAAGCTGAACGGGCAAAGGAAAGCGCTTGTTGTGGCACGTACAGTCAATCTAGTTCCCCATACCGCACCTCCATCAGGGTGAGCCCATGGGCAGGGGCGGTGATGCCAAGGTCCAGCCGGTCTCCAGTCTCCAGAGCCTTTGCCAGTGCGGTTTCAGGCAGCTTTCCAAGGCCGATATAGATCATGGTTCCCACCAGAATCCGAACCATATTGTATAGGAAACTCCGTCCGGCGACCATGATTTCGATCAGGTCGCCTTGTTGCGTGACAACAACCGATTGGATGTCCCGAGTGGTGAACTTGGCCTCGCTGCCAGCGGCGGCAAAAGCCCGAAAATCGTGTTCGCCTAGGATGGCGAGGGAAGCTTTTCGCATGGCGTCAACATTTAGAGGCAAGGCCACATGCGCCCTTTGATTGCGGTAAAGGGCGGACGAGTGTGGGCTGTTGTGGATTTGGTATCGGTAGGTTTTTCCCTGGGCGCTATAGCGGGCATGAAAACCGGGAGAAACCAGCTGAGAATCCGTCACTCGGATGTCGCTGGGCAATCGGGTATTCAGCGCGAAGCTGTACTTTTCCGGGGGGATGCTGGCATTGGAATCAAAGTGGGCCACCTGTCCAAGCGCGTGAACGCCCGCATCCGTCCGGCTTGCACCTGTGATCCCCAAAGGCTCCCCTGTGAGGCTTATGAGTGATTTTTCAAGCGTTTGCTGAATGCTTGGCGCGTTGATTTGCCTTTGCCATCCGGAGTAAGAGGAGCCATCGTATGACACGGTGAGCCGAATACGCTTCCAGCCGCTCACAGCCAGATACCCTCCGCGATCAAACACGCCAAATACAGCAGCATGACGGCCGCTGCCTGGACATCCAACCGTGTCATTCTCATGATGTTCATTCGGGTGCGTCCAGCCCCGCCCCGATAGCATCGCGCCTCCATCGCCATGGCCAGATCCCCGGCCCGGCGAAAAGCGCTGATAAACAGCGGAACGAGCAACGGCACCATGGCGCGCGCACGCCGCAGAAGATTGCCGGTCTCGAAATCGGCACCCCGAGCGCTCTGCGCTTTCATGATTTTATCCGTTTCCTCTAGGAGCGTGGGAATGAACCGCAGGGCGATGGTCATCATCATCGCCATCTCATGGGCAGGGAACTTGATCGCCCGGAGGGGCGACAAAAGCCGCTCTAACGCGTCAGTAAGCGCGATGGGCGAGGTGGTCAATGTGAGAACTGACGTTCCAAGAACAAGAAAGATCAGCCTAAGCGAAAAGAAAACGCCATTTCTCAGGCCCGACCAGGTCGCTTGAACGAACCAGAATTGAAAGAATACATCCTCGCCACCGCCCATGAAGAGGTTGATAAAGGCCGTAAGAATAATGATAAAGCGCAAGGGCCTGAGGCCCCTCGCCAAATATTTAACCGGGACTTGGGCGACAAAGGCGCAAAAGAGCACCAGGGCCCCTGTCAGCAAATAGCCTAAGATTCCTTTGACAAGAAAGATACCCGCAATGTATACGAGGGTCAAAACCAGCTTTGCCCGGGGATCCAGCCTGTGGATTGGGGAGTCGCCAGGCAAATACTGACCTAGCGTGATGTTCTGCATGTTCATGCTTTTTCCACCCCGCTTCCAAAGCGTTCCAACAGCCAGGCGGCGAGGGTACGCATCTGATAGATTTCCTGTGGCACATCAATGCCCCGTGCCTTGAGGGCATCCGCCAGTCGCACGGCCGCCGGGACATCCAGTCCCATCGCTTGAAGCGCTTCGCCTTGGGTGAATATCTCCAGGGGAGCGCCTAACATGGTCAGTTCGCCTTGCCTCATGACGCCGATGCGTGTGGCAAGCCGGGCCACATCCTCCATGCTGTGAGAGACCATCACCACCGTTACGCCCTCCGCGTGAAGCTTTTCGATCAGGCTGAGAAGCTCCCTGCGCCCGGATGGATCCAAGCCAGCGGTGGGCTCGTCCAAAACTAGCGTGCGCGGCCGCATGGCCAAAACACCCGCAATCGCTACACGGCGCATCTGTCCCCCGGACAGATCAAAGGGAGAGCGTGGGCCAATTTCCTCTGGATCAAGGCTGACACGCCGCAGTGCCTCCGATACCCGCTCGCCAATTTCCTCTTTGGACAGATCAAGGTTTTTGGGGCCGAACGCCACATCCAGCGCTACGGTTTCCTCAAAAAGCTGATGCTCCGGGTATTGGAATACAAGGCCGACGCTTCGCCGAACCGCCCGCTTATCAAAGCCTTTTTCGTGAATATCCGCGCCGTCCACCAGTACCCTGCCGGAAGTGGGCTTGAGCAGCGCGTTCATATGCATGATGAGCGTGGTTTTTCCGGAACCCGTATGCCCGATCAGCCCCAGGAAGTCGCCATCCCCTACGGTTAGGTTAACACCATGGATCGCGGTCGCCTGAAAAGGGCTGTCCGGCATATAGGTGTGGGTTAAATTTTCTATGACAATTGGCATAATGCCTCCACCATGTCGTTTTGGGTCAGGACATTTTTCGGAAGGGACAGGCCGCCTGCCCGAAGATCATGGGCCAGGGCGACCATGGGGGGCACATCCAGCCCAAACCCTCGAATGGTGTCCACCTTCTGGAAAAGCGCGTCAGGCTTTCCTTCCAGCGCGATTCCCCCATCATTCATGATGATCATGCGATCCGCGCGGGCCGCTTCCTCCATGAAGTGGGTGATCCAGACGACCGTAATGCCCATCTCCTGGTTGAGGCGCTGGACGGTTGTGAATACATCCTGCCTGCCCGCTGGGTCCAACATCGCAGTTGCCTCATCAAGAATCAGCACCTTGGGGCGCATGGCCAATACGCCAGCCACGGCGACCCGCTGCTTTTGTCCGCCGGACAGCATATGGGGCGCGTGCCTGGAAAAGGCTTCCATATGGACGGCTTGCAGCGCTTCCTCCACCCGCGGGCGGATATCCGCCGTCGGAATGCCAATGTTCTCCAAGCCGAAGGCCACATCCTCCTCCACGATGGTCGCGACCAGCTGGTTGTCTGGATTTTGGAAGACCATGCCCACCTGCTGTCGTATGTCCCATACTAGATCCTGATTCTTGGTATCCATGCCACAAACGGACAGCGTGCCCTCGGTTGGAAGGAAAAGCGCGTTGAACAGCTTGGCCATGGTAGATTTTCCGGAACCATTCCGGCCAAGAATGGCGATAAACTCACCTTTCGTTACAGCCAAGGAGGCATCCTTCAATGCTGGCTGTGATGCTCCTTCATAGGTATATCCAACACGATCTGCGAGTATCAGCGTTTCAGGCATGGCGGCTCCTCTTTTCCCCAATCTCGAATGTATAGTATACCACAAATGTCAATAAATAAAAAAGGGCTGAAGACTGTTAAGGCAACACCGCACAAAAGAGCGTCGCCGGCATTGCGAGAGATTTTCGCGCTGATCAAGGAGCCTGGAGGAAGCCGTAGCAGCGCTACTGCGACCGCAAGAGTGACATAGAGCAGCATGAAAAGATCTGCAAGGACGGTGTGCGCGACTGTGCGGTGTCGCCTTAAAACAATATTCAACCCTTGACCGTTGCGAACATTTATGGGCTCTTATATCGCTTGCTCGGTCCTCGCGATGATATCGTCCTGGGTTTGCTTGGATAAGCTGTTGAAAAACGCGCTGTAACCCGCCACCCGAACGATCAGGTCCCTATGCTTTTCCGGGTACAACTGGGCATCCTGAAGCGTTTTTCTGGAGACCACATTGTACTGCACATGAAACCCCTTCAAGCGATTAAAGAAGGCGCGAATCAAGACAATGAGCTTTAAGCGGTTGTCTTCCCGGTCCAAAAGCTGCGGCGTGACCTTCTGATTCAACAAAACACCGCCTGTAATGTCCTTTGTCGGAAGCTTGGAAACGGATTTGAACACTGCCGTCGGGCCATGGGTGTCCATGCTGTGGGAAGGAGAACACCCTTCCGCCAAGGGCTCTCCCGCTTTTCGCCCATCCGGGGTCGCCATGGTGCCCGCTCCTTGCGGAACATTGGCGGATATTGAGGAGGTGCCGGCATAATAGACACCGCCGATGGGGCCTCTGCCAAACCGCGTATTGTGGTATTTGGAGATTTCATCGATATAGAGGTCATACGCCCTGCGAATCAGGCTGTCCACAAAATCGTCGTCGTTGCCGAACTTTGGCGCGGCCAAGAGCAAAGCTTGAATCCGTGCGCCCTCTTTCCCATCAAAATTGTGCAGCAAAGCATCCCACAGTTGGCCTGCCGTCATGGCGTGATCTTCAAAGACACAGCGCTTTATCGCCGCCAATGAATCTCCAAGGTTGGCGATGCCTACCTGTAAATCGCTGATAAAATCATACACGGCCCCGCCTTCCTTCAGGTTCAAACCCCGATCTAGGCAATCATCGCAGAGGGCGGAGCACAGCACATCCGCCGTGTCCTTCTCCAGCACCGTATCGCAGCTGTTGTCGATGATTACGCTATACCGGGTCAGCGTCCGAATCGCCTCTTCCCAGGCATCCATGACCTCATCAAAGCGGCTCATCTCCGTAAAATGGCCGGTTCCCTTGCAGATTCGCTTGCCGGACTCTACATCAACGCCATCGTTCAAGGCTATCATGAGGGTTTTGGGGAAGTTTAGAAAGCTCATGCCGGTGCAGCGGTATCCCCATTTGCCCGGAACGGCCACCTCCACGCACCCGATGGCGCTATAGTCATAGGCATCCTCCGGTAGCACTCCCTTCTCAATAAAGGAAGGGATAATGATTTCATCGTTGTTGAAAGCCGGCATGCCAAAGCCCAACCGCATCACTTCGACACAGTCTGCCAGGAAACGATCCTCCAGCCCTTTATGATATCGGACGGTGAGATTGGGCTGGGTGAGCCGGGTCCTGGCGACGCTGCGAAGAATGAGATAGCTCATTGGGTTCACCGCGTCCTCCCCTTCACCTGTTTGTCCGCCAATGGTTACATTTTGGTAAAGGGGGCTTCCGGCGGAAAAGCGCGTATGGCTCCAGGGACGGATCTTGTTGATCGCGTAGGTCTTCAGCCAGAGGTTTGTCATGAGCTCCAGGACCTCGTCCTCCGATATAAGCCCGGCTTTCATGTCCCGTTCATAATAGGGATTTAGGAATTGATCCATTCGGCCATAGGAGAGAGAGTGGCCGTTGCTTTCAATCTGTAAAGCCAAATGTACCAGCCAAACCCCTTGAATCGCCTCATAGAATGTGGAGGCCGGCTCGATAGGAACCCTTCGAAGGGCGTTCGACATCCGCGTTAATTCCCGCCTGCGCGTTTCGTCCTTTTCCGTTGCCGCAAGCTTTTCCGCAAGCTCCGCGTAACGCGCCGCAAAGGTTGCGATGGCCTCGATTGCGATGAGCACAGCTCGATAGAAATAGGACTTGTGAAGGTTTTCGGCGTTTGTTAGGTCCAATGCCGCAAGCTTTTCCTCGGCCCTTATCCGATACTCTATTAGGCCTGCCTTAAGCATTCTTTGATAGTTTACGGCCACATGGGCATCCCCGGAGGTGATGTTTCCCTCCGCCTTGATGATGCCCAGATCATAGAGGGTCTTCGCGTCCGGCGGCATGGCGGCCAGGCCTCTTGCCTTCGTTGTGTTGTGATCCCAGAAAGGCGCAATATCTCGCAGCTTTTGCTTTGCCTCCTCTGTGATACAAAACCGGTCTCCATCACGCTTGTCAAAGTCGTCCAGCTCGTCAATCACCCAGTCCATGGCGTATGCCGGAAAGATGGGCGCCGCACGGTTGGAGGAAGCCTGATTTCCAGCCAGCAGGGTTTCAGGCTCGATGAAAATGCTCATGTTCGTCAAGACGTTCTTAAGCATGAGTGCTCTTCGAATCGCAAGGGGCTGGTCCATGTTTTGCCGATAGGTCTCCGTGGTGATGACCGCTCTCTCCGCGCAAACCATGGCTTTTTCCGTAAGCAATTGCTCGCGAAACGCCTGCATCCTTGGGGTTAACTCGCCAAAATACGACATATCGATCCTCCTATTTTTCAGGTACCGCTGCTCGGCAATCGATTCACCATCACTTCGTTTGAAAGCAGGAAGGATTCCGTCTCCATGGACAGGCGGTCGTCGGTATAGACGGCGTATACCTCTCGGATACCAAGGAGAGTTACCACCCCTTGCTGGGAAAATTTTTCGGATTCAGTCAGGATGATCGTTCGGTTCGCCTGTTCCGCCATGGCCCGCACCGCTTCCGCGCGCATGAGGTTGCTCCCGGTAAAGCCTCCCTGCCGCGTAAAGCCGTCCGTGCCGATAAAGAGCTTATCCACAAAAAAGGACTTGACGCATTGCCGAACCATTGGCCCTACGAGCACTTGGGACTCTGGCTGGTATTCGCCGCCCAAAAGGATGACATGCGCCCGGGGAACGGAACGAAGATGGGCGGCGATAAAGGCGGAGTTGGTGATGACCGTGTTCTCCCGCCCTTCCCTGGCAATGGTTTCCGCCAGGAGAGCACAGCAGGACCCGGATTCAATGAGCACGGTTTCACCTGGCTCCACACAGGCGGCGGCAAGCTCGGCAATTCGCTTTTTATTTGGATAATGAAACGCCATCCTGGTGCGCAGGTCGTCGAATGAACCTAGATAGGCGACGCCATGCTCCCGCCGGATAAGGCCCATTTTCTCCAGCCGATCCAAATCCCGGCGGATGGTCACCTTGGAAACACCCATTTGATCTGAAAGGCGGTTCACTTCCATTTTTTGCGCTGTAGAGAGGGCCTCAATGATCTGGGTATGCCGTTCTTGCATGCCGTTTCACCTCAACCATAGTATAGCATGGGGAGTTTCGTTTGTCCACAGAGAAGCTTCATATGAAATTAATTATTGATTAAAAGAACGAAATATCTTTACACTTTGGCCATTTCAAGGTATACTCGCTTATATGAAAGAAGGTACAATTTTCAACATACAGCAGTTTTGTACGGACGATGGCCCGGGCATTCGTACCACCGTCTTTTTTAAAGGGTGTCCGCTGCGCTGCAGGTGGTGCGCCAATCCCGAATCTCAGGCTTTTCATCCGGAGATTCTTTGGGATAAGGATCGATGTACCCATTGCAAAACCTGTACTTCCAGATGCGAGCATGAAGCGCTTGCGTTTGAAAATGAAACGCTTCGGGTGTTTCCCCTGTCCTGCCGGGGCTGCGGTCATTGTGTTGCCGCTTGCCCTCATCATGCCCTATCCCGCATAGGAAACCGGATGATGGCTGAAGAGATTCTGGATGTTTGTCGTAAGGACCGGGATTTCTATGAGGAATCCGGCGGGGGAGTAACCCTATCCGGCGGAGAGCCTTTGGCGCAACCGGATTTTGCCATTGGGCTGCTCGCTCAGCTGCGGGAGGAAGGCATTCACACGGCTATGGAAACATCGGGGTATGCTTCTCCGAAGGTTTTCCAGCAGGTATTGCATCATGTGGATGCGTTTCTTTTTGACTGTAAGCACCACAACCTGGATGCGCATCAAAAAGGCACGGGAGTTCCAAACGGTATCATCCTTAAGAACCTTTACGAGGCCATTGGCACCGGGAAGGAAGTCGTCGTCCGAATTCCTTTGATTCCGGGCTATAACGACGCCATTTCAGATGCCGAGGGTTTTTGCTCCCTTCTTTGGCCAATGGGTGTGCGTGCTGTGCAGTTGCTTCCTTTCCACCAGTTTGGGGAGAAAAAATACGACCAGATGGGTGTTCCCTATGCCTTTTCGGGCATATCTTCCCTGCCCAGGGAGGATCTTTTGCCATTTCGGAAGATTTTTCTTGACAGGGGCATGAAGTGTATTCTGTGATCAAGGGCGTCATTCTGCTTGTGGCGGACACTGCTGCCTAGCGTCATTCTCGTGGGCTGATTGCCCCTGAGAACATTGGTTTTTTCCCATGCTTCCGTACACCCCGGAATTGAATCCCATCGGAATGATCTGGGATGAGGTTTGCTTGGTTGGTGCGGCCTGTAACTGGAAATAGCATGAGTGGACATCAGCAAAATGAAAACCGCCGGAGGCAATCCCATCGGCGGCTTTCGTTTTTTCATTCTTGTTGCTTGGTAAGCTTTAGAGCGCTTTCGTGGCGCTAGTATTCGCTTTTTTCGTCATCAACTTAATCACATAGAGGATGCCTACCATCGCCACAATGGCCAGGGGCAAAGTAATCCACGCGGACTTGATAGCTCCGGCGACGATATAAAACACGAACGATACCGCCGCCACCAAAAGCGCGTAGGGCAGCTGGGTGGAGACATGATTCACGTGGTTGCACTGGGCGCCTGTGGAAGCCATAATAGTGGTATCCGAAATAGGTGAGCAATGGTCGCCGCAGACAGCGCCGGCCAGACAAGCGGATACCGTGATGATCAACAGCTCACTACCTGGACTCAAGACATTCACGACAATCGGCAGCAGAATGCCAAAGGTCCCCCAGGAAGTGCCCGTCGCGAAGGAGAGGCCACAGGCGACCGCGAACACAATGGCCGGCAGGAACATTTGGAATCCTTCCGCGCTGCCTTCCACAAGGGCGGCCACATACTCCGCTCCGCCGAGGAGGCCGGTCATGGCGCTTAGAGTCCAAGCAAACGTAAGGATAAGGATGGCGGGCACCATGGCGTTGAAACCCTTGGGGATCGCCTCCGCAAACTCCTTAAACGACAGGACCCGGCGAGCCATGAAATACACAAAGGTGAACAGCAGACTCACCAGTGAACCCATGGAGAGCCCAAGGGATGCGTCGCAGTTGGCAAAAGCGTCGATGAAGTTGCTGGACCCATCGAAGAATCCCCCCGTGTAGACCATGCCCGCTATGCAGGAAATGATAAGAACGGCAATGGGCACGACCAGATCGTATACCCGGCCCCGCTCGTTGCCCTTCACGGTCTCGACATGGGCATAGGGACGATCCTCCGTGGTATAGATATCGCCCCTTTCCGCATTATCTTCATGGGTTTTCATGGGGCCAAAGTCAAGTTTTAGGAGGGAGATCGTAATGATCATCACGATGGTGAGCAACGAGTAAAAGTTATAGGGAATGGCGCGAATGAACAATTCAAGCCCATTGTAACCTTCCACCACACCGGTGACCGCCGCCGCCCAGGAGGAAATCGGCGCGATCATGCAGATGGGCGCGGCCGTGGCATCGATTAAATACGCTAGCTTTGCCCGGGATATTTGATGGCGGTCTGTTATGGGCCGCATGACGGAACCGACCGTCAGGCAATTGAAGTAGTCATCCACAAAGATCAATACGCCAAGGGCGAAGGTGGACAGTTGCGCACCTGTCTTGGTTTTGATCCGGTTCTTGGCCCAATTGCCGTAAGCGCCGGATCCGCCCGCCTTGTTGATGACCTGAACCATGATGCCAAGGATTACCAAGAAGATCAGAATGCCCACATTCCATGAATCCGCAAGCTTGGCGATAAAGCCATCGCTGACGATGGTCGTGAGCGCCAGCTCTACGTTAAAGTTCGCGTAGAACAAGCCGCCGACGACAATCCCGATGAAAAGCGAGCTGTAAACCTCCTTGGTGATCAGCGCCAACGCAATGGCGATGATGGGCGGAACCAATGCCCAGAATGTGGCGTGCATGTTGCTTACATACTCCGCCGCCTCCTCACCCGCAATGCCTTCCACCGCTTCTGTTACTTCTGATCCGGAAGCGGTGGTTACGGCGAGCAGAACAACGAAAAACAACATCAGCCAGCCGACAAGTTTCAAGGAGCCAAGCCTTTTTCGTTTCATCCTTCTTTCCCCCTCCTTTTAGTTGTTCGTGCGCATTCCATAATCGCTTAAGGAAATAATAGCAAAAATAATTATTAAAGTAAATATCAAATACAATAAAATGCATAATATGTTCAACTTTTTATTGGATCTGAAAAGAAAGGGAAAAAAAGAAACTTCCCGCAAAATACAACCATCCATGCCCTTTTATCGTAGGCTGATTTATGCTATACTATGAGATGGAGTAAAAAAGGGGGATGAAAGGATGCAATATAGCAGAGAAGTCGAAGAAATGGTCTGCGTTGCCAAGGGCGTCGATCA
This sequence comes from Eubacteriales bacterium, assembly GCA_031550095.1. Classification (GTDB taxonomy): domain Bacteria; phylum Bacillota; class Clostridia; order Christensenellales; family Aristaeellaceae; genus Avichristensenella. The sequence continues at coordinate 5,543 of JAVBOX010000162.1, read as the reverse complement.
CGGCCCCGCGCCTATCCCGGAGGAAGGCCGATGGGTGCAGGCCAAACAGATCGGTGATATTTCCGGTCTTACCCATGGCGTGGGCTGGTGTGCGCCTCAGCAAGGCGCTTGCAAGTTGACCTTGAACGTAAAGGACGGAATTATCCAAGAAGCTCTGGTGGAGACCATCGGCTGCTCGGGCATGACGCATTCTGCCGCTATGGCCGGCGAAATTCTTCCGGGTAAGACGCTGCTGGAAGCTTTGAATACGGACTTGGTTTGTGACGCGATCAACACAGCCATGAGAGAGCTCTTCCTGCAAATCGCCTATGGCAGGACCCAAAGCGCCTTTTCCGAGGATGGGTTGCCAATCGGCGCGGGTCTTGAGGATCTGGGTAAGGGCCTTCGCTCGCAGATCGGCACCATGTATGGCACGCTGGCTAAAGGCGCCCGGTATCTGGAGATGGCGGAAGGCTATGTGCTAAAGATTGGCCTGGATAAGGGCGGCGAGATCATCGGCTATCAGTTTGTCAATCTCGGCAAAATGATGGATTCCATCAAAAAAGGCGATGATCCCAAGACGGCTTATGAAAAGAATATCGGCACCTATGGACGCTTTGCGGAAGCTGCGCAGGTTATTGACCCGCGCCATCAGTAAGGAGGGAGACGTATGATCCGCTTTGAAGGGTATGAAAGACGCATTGCGAAGATCGAAAAAGTCCTCGCGGAATACGGCTTTGCTTCCATGGAGGATGTCAAGGCTTTTTTGGACGCCAAAGGCATCGACGTAGAAAAAATCGTTCGCGGGATTCAGCCCATTGCCTTTGATAACGCTGTTTGGGCCTATATCCTCGGCGCGGGCATCGCGGTGAAAAAGGGCGCCACGAAGGCCGCGGACGCCGCTGAAGCTATCGGTATCGGCTTGCAGGCGTTCTGCATTCCCGGTTCCGTTGCCGACCAACGGGCTGTTGGCCTTGGCCATGGGAACTTGGCAGCCATGCTGCTGCGAGAAGAAACAAAATGTTTCGCCTTTCTCGCCGGTCATGAGTCCTTTGCCGCCGCGGAAGGCGCCATCGGCATTGCCCGGACTGCCAATAAGGTTCGGAAAGTGCCGCTGCAGGTGATCCTAAACGGCCTGGGCAAGGACGCTGCTTACATCATCAGCCGCATCAACGGCTTTACGTATGTAAAGACCCAGTATAAATACGACACGGGTGAGCTGGAAATCGTCGAAAAGAAGGCGTTTTCCGACGGCGAGAAGGCCAAAGTTCGCTGCTATGGCTGCGATGATGTGAGCGAAGGCGTCGCCATCATGCGCCATGAGGATGTGGATGTTTCAATTACCGGCAACAGCACGAACCCGACGCGCTTCCAGCACCCCGTCGCGGGAACCTACAAGAAGTGGTCCATTGAGAACAATAAAAAGTATTTCTCTGTGGCTTCCGGCGGCGGCACCGGCCGTACGCTGCATCCGGACAACATGGCCGCGGGTCCTGCCTCCTATGGCATGACGGACACCATGGGCCGTATGCATTCCGACGCTCAGTTTGCGGGGTCTTCCTCCGTGCCGGCGCATGTGGAGATGATGGGCTTGATCGGCATGGGCAACAACCCCATGGTAGGGGCTTCCGTCGCCGTTGCGGTCGCTGTGGAAGAGGCCTTCAAGTAATATCCCTCAGACGGAGGGGAGGGGGAAGTTATCCCCCATCCCCTCCGCTTATTCTTTGCTGGAAATAATTCGTCTGATTTAGCCCGCTTCCATTATCCGGTATACTCGTCATTTTTTCATAAACATCTTGTTAAAAGAATGGATTATATCGCTCATTTCATTTTAGTAATGGCGGTTCTATTCCATGAAATGCTTTGCCCGCGAACAGTTTCCGCTCAGTGATGCTCTTGACGCCGTTCAGCGTTTCTGATATGATTATTTTCGTACCAATCAAGCTTGTGCACATATTTCTTTTTCAAATGGCATACCCTACATCAAACATTGCACATCCGCTTTGTACATGCATTTCGGTATTCGAGAGGAGAGGTTCTTTGGAAACAAATCAATATGAAAAAATGGCAATGCCTGAGCTGCGAAAGATAGCAAAGGGCAAGGGGATCAAGGTGGTTCCTGCCATGAAGAAAGTCGAAATCATTCAATTGCTGCAGAATATTAGCGCCCCGGAGCCAAGGGCAATTGAACCCCCAGCGGAAGTTCCTCGCCCGGCAAGGCGCAACGTGAAAGCAAAATCCCCAAAATCTGAACCAATAGAGAGTTCCAGCGCTTCTCCAGCAGAAAAAGCCCATAAAGATAAAAAAGAATCTCACGAAGCCGTTACTCCATCGGAGGGTAAAAAACCTTCAAAAATGGATCAAATAAGCAAACCGCCGAAAGCGGAGCCTAGGGGGACGTCACGGGCGTCTGTTTCCGTGCCTAATTCGGCCTCAACCGCGCCAAGCCTGGATTCCTCTCTCGGTGCAAAGGCTCCGCCAAAACGGGACTTCGCACCGAAAGCATCGCCGGAAGATACGGTTGCGCAAGTTGCACGGGAGATGGATGCCAACCCCCATGCCCTTCGGAAAAACGCTCATTTAAAAAGCGATTTGCCGAAACCTGCCTCGGAAGAGAAAGTGGCTCCGTTGGTATCCCCATCCCAAAACTCCGCTGATGAGGCAAGCCCAGCGGCGGATGTCCGGGCAAAGGGTGTGCCAGCGCCGGCTGTGGCGCCTGCCAGCGCTACCCTTGCGCCTACCCAGGCGCCCGCTTCATTCCAGGCACCGGCAACAGCCCAAGCGCCTGCGTCGGAACCTGCTTCTGTGCCGGCACAGCCAGAGTATGTGCGCAGATGGCAGCGCCCTCAGACATCCGCTCAGCAGGATCGACCGCAGCGCTATCCACAGCGTCCGGGTTACCAGTCCTACAACAGCTATCAGCAGGCAAGCCATCAGCAAACCGGCTATCAACAGCCCAATTATCCCCAACAGTCCAGCCCAAGCTATCCGCAGCAGGGTTATCAGCAAACGGGCTATCCGCAGCCGTCCGGCTATCAACAAAACAGTTACCAGCAATCAAACTATCAGGCGGGATATCCGCAGCAGCGGCCGGCCTACCGGGCGTCTTATTCCCCCGCCCGTTATACACCCCCCAGGGTTGATGAGGATACCACAAAGGATCCTCAGCCCGAAGCCCCCAGAACAGACGCAAGCCGGGTTGAAACGCGTCAGCGCCGCGAGTTTCCCGCGAGCGCGGCCGCCACTGAGCTGTTACAAGAGGGAGATTGCGGGGATGGGGAGGGAATCCTGGAAATACATCCGGATGGATACGGATTCCTGCGCACAAACAACTATCTTCCTGGCACCAACGACGTCTATGTCTCCATCGCGCAAATTCGCAAGTTTGGTCTGAAAAACGGCGATCTCGTCACCGGAAAAACTCGTCCCACCAGGGAAGGTGACAGATACAGCGCCTTGCTTTATATCGATAAAATCAATGGGGTTCCCGCGGAAGAAGCCGTGTATCGCCGTCCCTTTGACGAGCTGATTCCCATTTATCCCAATAAGCGCTATACGTTGGAAAACAGCGCCAACAACAAGGATCTGGCCATTCGCGTCATCGACTTCATCGCGCCAATCGGCTTTGGCCAGCGCGCCTTGATCGTCTCCCCTCCTAAGGCTGGCAAGACGGTGCTGCTTAAAAAAATCGCAAACGCCATTAGCACCAACTTCCCAAACACCCATCTGATCGTGCTGCTCATTGATGAGCGACCGGAAGAGGTGACGGACATTAAGCGGTCTGTCCGGGGGGACGTGGTCTATTCTACTTTCGATGAGCTGCCGGAAAACCACACCCATGTTGCCGAAATGGTCATTGAGCGGGCACAGCGCCTCGTTGAACATGGAAAGGACGTGGTCATACTGCTGGATAGCCTGACGCGGCTTTCCCGGGCCTATAACGCCACGGCGCCGCAGACGGGCAGAGCCATGTCCGGCGGTCTAGCGCCAGGCGTTCTCCACAAGCCAAAACGCTTCTTTGGCGCCGCCCGCAATATCGAAGAAGGCGGAAGCCTAACCATCATCGCAACGGCTTTGGTGGAAACTGGAAGTCGTATGGACGATGTGATCTATGAAGAGTTCAAAGGCACGGGCAATATGGAGATTCACCTAGACCGTAAGCTTTCGGAAAAGCGGATTTTCCCCGCCATCGACTTGGCGAAGTCTGGGACCCGCCACGAGGAAATGCTCTTGAGCGAACAGGAGCTGGACGGCGTTCTTACCGTCCGTAAGGTTCTCTCCTCAACCGGTGTTGCGGATGCAACGGAACAGCTGATGTCCATGTTGGAAAGAACCCGCACCAATGCGGAGTTCTTTGTGAGGTTAAAGGAATGGATGTCCATCTGGGAAAAAGAAGGATATACCGTCAATAACAGGCGGAGCAATCCTTAACCAGATGACAATAAAAAATGCCCGATGCCTCATGGCTTGCCATGGATACCGGGCTTTTTTTGTGTAAAATCCGAAGATGAAACCATGAAAAAACCATGACGGATTTACGGCCTCACATCACAAAAAACATGAACAATGCGAACACTTTTTTCCGTTTTCACTTTTCTTTTTGGCCATTTTGTGGTATACTAAAGAAGTACAATATAATAGAAGGAAGCCCAGATTGTTCTTCCAAAGGAGGCCATTTGATGCCCCAACCCGCGAACCATTACGACGAAACGCAAATTCTAGTGTTAGAAGGTTTAGAAGCCGTTCGCAAACGCCCGGGAATGTATATCGGCTCCACCGATGCCCGTGGCTTACATCACCTCGTCTATGAAATTGTTGATAACGCCATCGACGAAGCTTTGGCTGGTTACTGCACGGAAGTGGAAATAACCCTTCACGCGGATGGGAGCGCCAGCGTCCTGGACAATGGCCGCGGCTTTCCCGTGGGCATTCACCCCAAGATTGGCAGGCCAGCTGTGGAGGTTTGTTTGACCATGCTCCACGCCGGGGGCAAGTTCGGTGGCGAAGGCTATAAGGTATCCGGCGGTCTGCATGGGGTAGGCGCCTCCGTAGTCAACGCCCTCTCCTCCTGGATGAAGGTGGTGGTACACCAAGATGGCAAAATTCATGAGCAGGAATACAGCCGGGGCTCCCCCCTCTATGACCTGCGGGTCATCGGTGAAACGGAAAAGACCGGCACGTATGTGCTTTTCCGTCCGGATGTCAAGGCGGCCGATAATCCGGAGGGCGTGTTTGAAACTGGGGATTTCCAGTATGACATCCTCAAGGCCCGCCTGCGGGAAATCGCCTTCTTAAACCGGGGCGTGAAGATCACCTTCAATGATGAGCGCAACAACAAGCACAGGGTTTTCCATTATGAGGGCGGCATCATTGAGTTTGTCAAATACTTGAATCAAAATAAAGAGACCCTTTTCCCTGAGCCCATCTACATTGACGGCATGAGGGACGATGTATCCATCGAAGTTGCCATGCAGTACAACGATGGGTACTCCGAGAATATCTTCGCTTTTGCTAACAACATCAACACCGTGGAGGGCGGTACCCATCTGATCGGCTTCCGGGCG
>JAVBOX010000023.1:0-16269 GCA_031550095.1 Eubacteriales bacterium | reverse complement strand
AGCCGCGTGAAGATCCAGCAGGCGCCTAGCCGTTTCCATTTCAGCCTTATACGCACGAGGAAGATATATGGCCGAAAAATCATCCATCTGTCGGGCGATCAAGGCTTGATCCAACAGGAGCGCCTGAAGGGCATTCTCCGTGCTTTCATTCGATACATTGAGCAGTTTCGCGGCTTGTTGCAGCAGGACATCCTTGGGAAGATAGGTGTGGCCGTTGCTGATGGCGGCCTCGGTGAGAATATAGTATACGCCCGCCCGAAGCCTTTCTGGAGAATCCTTGGCGATGCCCAGCTGGGCGGCGATTCCATCCGCCGTCTTAAAGCCGATCCCCTCGATTTCCTCCACAAGCATAAAGGGATGTCGGCGGATCAGCATCTGGGCTTGGTCGCCAAACCGCTTGTATATTTTCATGGAATGGGAAGGCGTAATGCCGTATGCCTGCAGAAAAACCATGGCTTCCCGCATTTGCTGCTGTCCGGCGAAAGATTCCGTGATCATCTGCGCCCGCTTGCGGCCAATCCCGTCAATTTCAATAAGGCGGTCCGGCGCGTATTGCATGATGTCCAAGGCATCCGCGCCAAAGTGCTGCACGATGAGCTTCGCGGTAGCTGGGCCGACACCCCGAACCAGGCCTGATGCCAGGTATCGCTCCACCCCGCGGGCAGTCGTAGGTTTTATCACTTCACAGAACGCAACGCGAATCTGCTTGCCATACCGCGGATGCTCCGCCCAGTCGCCCGAAAGAATCATCCGTTCCCCGCTAGCCAGCGTGGGCATCACACCTACGGCGGCAACACGCCTTCCATCCTCCAGGCGCACCTGGAGCACTGTAAAGCCATTTTCTTCGTTTCGGAAGGAGACATCCGTCACTAGGGCTTCTATCTTATCCATAGACCTATAATACTACACTTTTGCCAGTGAAAGCAAATCCTCTATGCGATCAGTTTTCTCCCAGGGCAGCGCCAAATCATCCCGGCCAAAGTGGCCATAGCTCGCGGTCTGCCTGTAAATGGGCCTTCTGAGCCCAAGCGAATGAATGATGGCGTGCGGGCGCAGATCAAAAGCATCCCGGACAACCTTGGAAAGCCTGTCATCCGGCAAAACCCCTGTGCCAAAGGTGTCAATCTGAATGGAAAGGGGATGCGCCACCCCAATGGCGTAGGAGAGCGCAAGCTCACACCGCTTTGCCAGGCCGGCCGCCACGATATTTTTCGCAATATGCCGCGCCGCATAAGCCGCGCTCCGATCCACCTTCGTCGGGTCCTTTCCGGAGTAGGCGCCGCCTCCATGGCGAGCTACCCCACCGTAGCTATCCACAATGATCTTTCTCCCCGTCAGTCCCGAATCTCCCATTGGGCCACCGATGACGAACCGGCCCGTGGGATTTACGAGAACGCGGGTCTTTCCATCCAGCAGATGAGGCTCCACGATGGGGCGGATGACCTCCTCAATGATGCCTTCCTGGATTGCCCCATAGGAAACATCCGGATTGTGCTGTGCGCTAACCACGATAGAATCGATGCGAATGGGTACCCCATCCTCAAACTCGATGGTCACCTGGGTCTTCCCATCCGGGCGAAGCCAGGGAAGCGACTGGTTTTTTCGGACGGTCGCCAGCTGACGGGAGAGCTTGTGGGCCAGAGCGATGGACAAAGGCATTTTCTCCGGGGTCTCGTCACAGGCAAAGCCGAACATCATGCCCTGATCTCCCGCGCCCAAATCGAAATCCTTAGTCCCTTCCCGCACTTCCAATGCCTGATCCACGCCTTGGGCAATGTCCTTGGATTGCTCGTGGAGGCTGGTTAGCACAGCGCAGGTGTTGCCATCAAAGCCATACTTCGCCCGGTCATAGCCGATATCCAGCACGACGCCTCGGGCAACTTCGTCAATGGGCACATAGGTGTTCGTGGTGATTTCGCCCATGACGAGCACCAAGCCTGTCGTCGCGGCTGTCTCACACGCCACGCGCGCATGGGGATCGTTTTTAAGGATCGCGTCCAAAACAGCGTCTGAAATCTGGTCACAGAGCTTATCTGGATGCCCTTCCGTCACGGATTCTGAGGTGAAAAAGCTTCTCATTGGTTCTCCTTTTCTTCTTTCATCAGAAAACCCTCCGCAGAGCAGAGGGTTCGTCGATATTATCTCCGCCTCATCTGCCAGCGCACGCGCTGCGGGAATTAGCACCACGCGCCCTCGCGAGCGCCGGTTGCCGGGTTTCATCGGGCCCAATCCCTCCACCACTCTGGATGAGTTGCATATGAAGTTTTGACGCATATACAATAACAGATGGGATGCTAATCTGTCAAGAAAAAAAGGCGGCAGAAATCTTGTCATTTGGTATCCGCTCCCGCACGCGAGCCGATCCATGGTTTACACCGCGCCTGAATCCATGGTATCATAGACGCTTGGAGAGGTGGTCGCGTGAAAACCGTGCTGGGGTGTGTTCGGCGGGCGGACCAAGACTTTGATATGCTGCAAAACGGCGATAGGGTCGCCATAGGCGTATCCGGGGGAAAGGATAGCCTGATATTGCTGCGGGCGTTGGCGCTCTATCGCTTGTTTTCACATAAATCCTTCACCCTGGAAGCATTGATGCTGAAAATGGGGTTGGAGCCTTTTGATACGGCGGGCGTGGAAGCCCTTTGCCAGGAGATTGGCGTGCCTTTGACCATTCGGGAAACCGACATCGGCAAGGTCATTTTTGATATTCGAAAAGAGACAAACCCCTGCGCACTCTGCGCGAAAATGCGCAGGGGAGCGCTGAATGAACTGGCGGCGGAGCGAAGCTGCAACAAGCTGGCGCTGGGCCACCACCGGGAGGATGTGCTGGAAACATTCATCATGAGCCTCTTTTATGAAGGCCGTTTGCACACCTTCCACCCAGTTACTTATCTATCCCGTACCGGTATGACGGTGATCCGCCCAATGGTTTACTTGCCGGAAAAGCATATCATCCACATGGCGCGGGCGCTGTCCCTGCCTGTGATTCACAATCCCTGCCCCGCCAATGGTCACACCGCTCGGCAGGAGGCAAAGGACCTCATCAAGGATTTGACGAAAAAATATCCAAATTTGGAAGCGCTAATGTTATCCGCCCTGCGAAACAAGGCCCAATACGGCCTGTGGGATCAGAAGGTTGCCGGAAAGCCCGAGGCCATGGTATGATACAGTTTGACGCTGTGGGGCCCGTTTCTTCGATGCTGGCGTCCGCCAGGGATACGGTTCGCTTTCATATGCCAGGCCATAAAGGGCTTCTTTCTTCATTGGATATGACGGAATTGGCGCGGACGGATGATCTGTACATGCCCATTTCCGCCATTGCCGAGGCGGAACGGATGGGGGCCATTTCCTGCGGCGCGAGCCACTCGATCATGCTGACCGGCGGTTCGACGGCGGGCATCATGACCATGCTGCTGACAGCGGTCTCCCCTGGCGAAACCTTGATACTCTCCCGGGATGTCCACCACGCGGCAATTTCCGCGTGCGTCTGGGGAGATATGGACGCCGTGTTCACAATGAATCTTCAGGAAGCCATCTTCAAACATCCCGAGGCAAGGGCTGTTCTGGTAACGTCCCCAGACTATTATGGCCGCTGTATGGACTTGGCCGCTCTGGCGGCGCTCGCCCATGGGCACGGAATGCTGCTTCTGGTGGATGAAGCCCATGGCGCACACTTCCCCTGGTGGAACAGCCCTAAAAGCGCAGGGTTCTTTGGCGCTGACGCTTGGGTTCAAAGCGCACATAAGACATTGCCGGCTTTGACCGGGGCCGCCTGGTTCCATTTGTCCGCCGGTCTTGACGCCTTGAGGGCGCGGCGAATGCTCCGTATGTTCCAGACGTCCAGCCCCCCCTTCCCCATACTGGCTTCCCTGGATAACGCCCGCCAGTGGATGGATCTGCATGGGCAAAAGGCCCTAATGGATCTGAAAAGGATGCTGGAGACATTCCGTTCACGGATTCCCTCGCTTTCCGGCATCGCAAATGTCAACGCCGACGACCCGACCCGGTTGGTTCTGGATGTTTGCGGCAGAGGCTTGACTGGCTTTGATGCGCAGGCATGGCTATCCGCCCAAGGGGTGGATGTAGAGATGGCGGATGACAGCCGGCTTGTGTGCATCTGCACAGTTGCCGATACTCAAGATTCCTTTGATAGGCTTTACAGCGCACTTGAGACGCTTCCTGTCAAGAAGCCACCGCAACCTTTGGCATGGTTGCCGCCGGCCCCAGGCGAACGCGTCCTATCCGTACGAAAAGCCGCATTGGCACGGCAGGAACTGGTGCTTTTAGAAAGGGCAGAAGGCCGTGTCGCCTCCATGGGGGCGGGGTTGTATCCGCCGGGAGTTCCCGTGGTTCTTCCGGGAGAAATGGTCACAAAGGAAGCCGTGCGGTGGTTATCCTCCTTGCCTAAAGAACGGCGGTTTGGTCTGGAAGAAGAATGCCTGATATGTGTGAAATGAGGAATCGATATGAAGTATAGCGCGGTGGTATTCGACTTGGACGGCACTCTGACAGCGTCCGCTCCCGGCATCTGCAGCTCAATCCGGTACACCATAGAGCAAATGGGCACCGAGCCAATTGACGAGGCGTTATTGAGCCAGTTTGTCGGCCCTCCGCTTTACTCTTCCTTTCAAAAATACGCCGGGTATACCCCTGAACAGACCGAGAAGGCCGTTGCCATTTACAGGGAACACTATACGGAAAATGGCGTGCTCAACGCCCATGTGTTCCAGGGTATCCCCAACCTTCTCCGACAGCTGAAAGCCAACGGGGTTTTCGTGGCGCTGGCGAGCGCCAAGCCCACCACCTCCGTACACCGCGTGTTGGAACACTTTGGACTGTCCCGGTTCTTTGACAGGATCATCGGCTCGCCGCCCGCAAGGCGGGAGGAAAGCAAGGTCGCCCTTCTTCATGACGCCCTTCCGGTTCGCTATACCCGGGCTGCCATGGTGGGTGATCGGAAGTTTGACATCGAGGCCGCCAAGGAACTGGGCCTGGACGCCATCGGTGTGGAATGGGGTTATGGCTCCATGGAGGAATTGGCCGGCGCGAAGGCGGATGTCATTGCGCCGACGGTTGACGATCTTGCCTACATTCTGCTGGGAGATCAAAAAAAAGACCCAAGGGGTTTTTTCATCAGCATTGAGGGGCTGGACGGCAGCGGTAAGACCACCCAGATGAATGCCGTCGCTTCCTATGTTATCTCCCGTGGATATGATGTGCTGACCACACGGGAGCCCGGTGGCACACCCATTTCCGAGGACATCCGCCGCCTAGTCCTTGATCCCGAAAAGACAGTATGCGCCGAAACTGAGGCCCTTCTCTATGCCGCCGCAAGAGCCCAGCACGTTCAGGATCTCATTCGCCCGGCGCTTGCCAAGGGCAAGGTAGTTCTCTGCGACCGGTTTATGGATTCCAGCATCGTTTATCAAGGCGCGGGAAGGGAACTGGGCGTTGAGAAGGTCGCCGCCATCAATGCCTTCGCCGTAGGCGGAACCCTTCCTGATATGACGCTGTTGCTCATCGTGGACGCCCAGACCGCGTTCCTCCGCCGCTCCTCGGCCACAAATCTTGATCGAATTGAGCGCGCGGGGGAAGCATTCTTCCAGCGGGTGTATAACGCGTTCGCGAAAATCGCCACCATGAACCCGGAAAGAGTGCGCTGCATTGACGCCCAGCGGGCGGTTGGCGCGATTACAGAGGATGCCTGCGCCCAAATCGACCGCCTTTTCGCTTCCCGATGAGGGTCGTCGTCGGGTTGTCCGGGGGTGTGGACTCCGCGGTCAGCGCACTGCTTCTCCATCAGGCCGGCCATGAGGTCATCGGCGTCTTTATGAAGAACTGGGAGGAAACCGACGATACAGGGCTTTGCACGGCAACCCAGGATTGGGAGGATGTGCAGGCATCCTGCGATGTCATCGGAATTCCTTATTACAATGTAAACTTTTCGGTGGAATATAAGGATCGAGTGTTCAGCCATTTCCTATCCGAATATCAAAAGGGCCGAACCCCCAATCCAGATGTGCTCTGCAATCGGGAAATCAAGTTCAAGGCCTTTTTATCCTTTGCGTTGAAGCTTGGCGCGGAAAAGCTAGCAACAGGCCATTTTGCCAATCTAATGGAGACATCGGACGGGACGTTGCTGAAGCGCGGCACGGATCCCAACAAAGACCAGAGCTATTTCCTTTATATGTTGACGCAGCCCGCGCTTAGCCGGGCTATGTTTCCTGTGGGAAACCTCACCAAATCGGAGGTTCGGAGCATCGCGAGAAACGCGAAACTTCCGGTGGCGGAAAAACGAGATTCCACCGGCGTGTGTTTTATCGGCGAGAGGGACTTTAAGGCGTTTTTGCAAGGCTATCTGCCCGCCATGCCCGGCGATATTGTCACGTCTGCGGGAACCATTGTAGGCAGTCATGATGGTCTCATGTACTATACCTTGGGCCAGAGGCGGGGCCTTGGGATCGGCGGTATCTCACCAGAGCGCTGTGCCGGAGATGGCGGGCGGTGGTTTGTGGTGGCAAAAGACATGGACAAAAACGAGCTCGTGGTGGAGCGGGGAAAGGACTCCATGCGGCTCAACTCCACCCACTGCCAGGCGGACGGCGCCACATGGATCACAGGTCATCCCCCCGCCGCCTCCTTTGATTGCACCGCGAAATACCGATACCGCCAGGCAGACCAACGGGTTCACGTGGAGGTGGATGGGGAACGGCTATACATCGCCGCCTATGCGCCACAAAGGGCCGTCACCCCTGGTCAGTCCGTTGTGTTATATGATGGGAACATCTGCCTGGGTGGCGCCACCGTGGATATCGTCGAAGATCACTCCAGCTTTGCGCCGACCACAGAATGAGGCACATAGGGCGCCTTCAGGTGGGTGGCTTCTTCCGCCGACAAATGAACGGCTAAGGCATTCACGGCGTCTTCAAAGGGATGGTTTTTCGTCGCCCCAATGATGGGGGCAACCACCGGTTTCTTTTAAAGCAGCCATGCCAAAGCGACTTCAGACACAGAAATGCCTTTTTCCTCGGAAATTTCCTCCACGCGCTCAACAAAGGAACGATCAACCTTTTGCTTAGCACATGGAGTTCACTCCACGTCAAGCTGTTTTCGGAGGTAGCATTCACTTTTGGCAGGACATTGCTTGTCACATGTTATTAAGAGCTTTTGTAATGTTTTGTAAAAATCAACCCAGTGCGCCTGTCATTTCATTGACAGCATTCTGCCATGCAGGTATACTAAAAAAGGAAACAAGCGAAGAAGCAGGAGGGGTTTGCCTATGAACAAGATGACGACGGCCCGGGAAGCTGTTTCCAAAGTGAAAGACGGCGATGTGCTGATGATTGGAGGGTTCCTGCAAGGCGGAATCCCGGAAACACTAGTTGCCGCGCTGCTGGAAACAGATGCCCGAGATCTGACCATCGTATCCAATGATACGGGTACCGCTGATACCCACACAATCAAGCTGCAGCAGCAGGGCCGTGTGCAAAAAGTATATGCGTCCTATATAGGGGCGAATACAGAGACGGGCCGCATGGTGATTGAAAACCCTCAAAGCGTTGAATTGAATCCCCAGGGTACCCTGGCCGAGAGAATCCGCGCCGCCGGCGCCGGCATCGGCGCGTTCCTCACCCCCGTGGGTGTTAAGACAATCGTGGAGCGGGGGCGCTCCCCCATGGTGCTTCATGGGCGCACCTATTTATTGGAAGAAGCGCTCCATGGAGATGTAGCCTTTGTCCACGCGACGGTTGTAGATGAGCAGGGCAACTGCTTTATGCGTGGAACCACGAAGAACTTCAACGCCATCATGCCGGCGGCCTGCAAGTATGCCATCGTTGAGGCGGAAAGAATCGTACCGGCAGGTGGGCTTGATCCGGAGCTTATCACCGTGCCCGGCATCTTCATTCACGCGATCGTCAAGGCGGAGGGCTATTGAGATGGATAAAAAAACATTGATCGCAAAGCGCGTAGCCCGGGAACTGCAAGATGGATATGTGGTGAATCTTGGAATCGGCCTGCCCACCCTGGTGGCCAACTATATTCCCGAAGGGATGAACATCACTTTCCAGGCGGAAAACGGCATGCTTGGCGTCGGCCCTTCTCCCGAACCGGGCAAGGAAGACAAGGATTACTTCAACGCGGGCGGTGCCTATGTGACTGCAAAGCCTGGCGCTGTTTTCTTCGATAGCGCCATGTCTTTCTCCATCATTCGTGGCGGCCATGTAGATATCACCGTTCTTGGCGCACTCCAGGTAGATCAGGAGGGCAACCTGGCCAGTTGGATGGTGCCGGGAAAGAAGGTGACCGGCATGGGCGGCGCCATGGATCTGGTGGTTGGCGCCCGCCGGGTGATTGTCGCCATGGAGCATACGGCCAAGGGAAGCCATAAAATTCTCACCACCTGCACCTTTCCACTGACAGCGGCAGGAGTCGTGGACCGGATCATCACGGATATGGGCGTCATCGACGTCACGCCGGAAGGCCTTGTCCTTCGGGAGTTGGCGGTAGATTGCACCCTGGAAGAAATCAAAGAGGCTACTCAGGCGAACCTCATCATTGATCCCGCGTTGATGGCAATGCGGATTGAGGAATAGCGATGAATTCCAGAGGGAGTGAGACAGTGAAAAAGCGGATCGTCCTGGCTGGCGGCGCACGAACCGCCATCGGAAAGTTTGGAGGTGCCTTGGCAAGCGTCCCGGCCAAAGAGCTAGGCGCTATCGTGATCAAGGAGGCAATGGCTCGTTCCGGCATCAAACCCGATCAGGTGGACGATGTCATCATGGGCTGCGTTCTTTCTGCGGGGCTGGGGCAAAATGTCGCCCGCCAAGCGGCCATTGGCGCGGGAATTCCGGTTCACGTGCCTGCCATGACCATCAACAATGTCTGCGGCTCCGGCTTAAAGGCCGTAAATCTGGCCGCCGCGTTGATTGAGGCGGGCGACGTGGAGGTGGTGGTGGTAGGCGGCGTGGAAAACATGAGCGCTTCCCCCTATGCCCTGCCCAAAGCGCGTTTTGGCTATCAGATGGGCGATGGCAAGCTGGTGGACACCATGATCACCGACGGCCTTTGGGATGCTTTCGACGACTATCACATGGGCATCACGGCGGAAAATCTGGCCGCAGAATATAACATTACCCGGGAAATGCAGGACGCTTTCGCGGCGGAAAGCCAGCAGAAGTGTGAAACGGCCATGAATGCCGGAAAATTTTCCGATGAGATCGTCCCGGTACCCGTCAAGGTCAAGAAGGACATCATTCCCATTGACAGAGACGAGTACCCCCGGGCAGGCGTAACCGCCGAAGGGCTTTCCAAGCTTCGCCCCGCCTTTAAGCCAGACGGCACAGTGACCGCCGCGAACGCCTCGGGCATCAACGACGGCGCCGCCGCCATCCTGGTCATGAGCGAAGAAAAAGCAAGAGCCCTTGGCGTTACTCCCATGGCGAGGATTGTGGCCACCGCATCCGCCGGATGTGAGCCAAGGACTATGGGCATTGGCCCCGTTCATTCCACCCGAAAGGCTTTGGAAAAGGCGGGCATGTCCTTGGATCAAATCGAGCTGATTGAGGCCAATGAAGCCTTTGCCGCCCAGTCCCTGGCGGTCGGTAAGGAATTGGGCTGGGATCCCGCCAAGGTGAATGTCAACGGCGGCGCCATTGCCCTAGGGCATCCCATCGGCGCTTCCGGATGCCGCATTTTGATCACCCTGCTGTATGAGCTCAAGCGCAGCGGAAAGAAGACGGGTCTGGCAACGCTTTGCGTTGGCGGTGGCATGGGGGTCACCACCATCGTAGAGGCATATTGACGCATATAACGGAAGTACCCGAATTGTCGAACGTCCGTCAACGTATGGAAACGCCGCATTTTTATAAGCGTTCAAGAAAGGACATGCGGCTAGGATCTGAGAACCCCCGTACATTAGACGTTTCCTCAGAGCATAAACAGCGAGGGATTCGCAGGCAAAAGCCACGCGCGTCCCTCGTCTTTCGCTTATTTTAAGCACAAATCAAAGAACTTTGTGCCAAGGGACGGCATGGTTTACGCCATACCGCCCCCCATCTACCCTATGCTTTTCAAATTTTCCGATCAGTCATACACCAGCAGGGCGATGTCGGGATTGTCGATATTCTCTTTGGTGTACCATTGTGCGCCAGTATCCACATCGGTGACCTCTTCGCCGCTGGCGGCCTTGTAAGCCAGTTCGACAGCCAGGAAGCCAATGCGGTATGGATCCTGCGTCACAGAGCCCACGAACCAGCCATTCCTGACTGCGTTCTTCTGGGGCTTGCCAGCGTCAAAGCCGGCCACGATCACATCGGCATAACGGGCGCCGTCCGCCAGATCGGAACCGTCCGCCGTGGCTGCCAGCAGGCCGTTAACCGTGCCTTCGTTGGAGCAGAACACGGCATAGATGCCTTCCATGTTCAGCACCGCGTCCGCGGCATTCTTGGTGTCCTCAATGTTGGTAGTGGCGGAAACAGAGACAAAGATCTTGATGGGAGCGCCTTCAACCGGCACGGCCCACAGGTCATGGCCCTCGATGGAGACAGCGCCGACTTCCTTGCACAGATCCGTCATTCGGTTGACAAAGCCGGTGGTACGGCCGGTCACGGATTCGCTGGTGGCGTCCTGGGACAACACGGCGATGACGACAGGCGCTTCGGGGGTGGCGGCGACCAGCTTGTCCTTGAAGCCTTCAAGCTTGAACAACTCATCGGCAGCCAGGGCTGCGGCGTTCTGGTTGTTGGTGGAAGCCGTCGCGTAGATCGCTCCTTCGGGAGCGTTGGGAACACCGGAGTCAAAGCCGATAACCGCGATTTTCTTGTCAAGACACTCCTGAAGCTGCTCCATAACGGAGTCAGTGGACAGGGCGGCTAGGGCAAGAGCGGCAGGACCCTTGGCCATTTCGGCCTTTAGGGCGTCCACTTGGAGGGGGATGTCGGACTCGCTGGGCGGTCCATAGTAGAACATTTCCACGCCATACTGGGCGGCGGCATCCTCGCAGCCTTTGCGGACAGCTTGCCAGAAAGCATGCTGCTCGCCCTTGGAGATGACAGAGATATACATGCCATCAGCAGACGCAAACGAGACGCAGCCCAGGGCAAGCACCAGTACCAATGCGAGAGAGAGGAGTTTCTTCATAAAAATTCAATACCTCCCATTTTTTTATTTCAAGCGCAAGGGCGCTTAAAACCTATCCTTGAACCTTGTCTACCGTTTTTACCTTGGCGGCCGCCCGGCTGCGGGCTTTGTCAAGCATCACCGCGCCAATGACCACAAACCCCGTGATAAACGTCTGCCAGTGCGCTTGCAGACCCATTGAGGCGAGGCCGGTCTTGAGCGCCGACATGATGAACACACCGATCAATGTGCCAACCATCGTACCCGCGCCGCCTGCCATGGAGGTTCCGCCGATGACCACCCCCGCGATGGCGTTGAGCTCCTGGCCGTTTCCCGTGCCCGGTATGGCCGTTGTGAACGTAGCCGCGTAGAATATTCCTGAAAACCCGGCAAAAAGCCCGCAGAGAGAATATACCAGGATCTTCCATTTGTCCACCTTCACGCCGGAAAGACGGGTGGCTTCCTCGTTAGAGCCGACGGCAAATGTATACCGCCCCAAGCGGGTTTGATTTAGCAAAAACGCAGCCAGAAGAAAGACCGCGATCAGATACACCGCGCCGATTGGAAACTGACCGGCGCGAAAGAATACGGTCTTAAACCAAGCATCCTCGGAGCCAATGGTCGGGTACCGCTGGGTCTGAACCTTGGAGATGATCGAACCAAAGCCCTGGGAAACCAGCATGGTACCCAAGGTGGCGATGAACGGCGGAAGCTTGAGCTTGGCGACCATCATGCCATTCATAAAGCCAAAGGTCAAGCCTGTCAGGGGCACTAGGCAAAGCGCCAACCAAAGGGGCCATCCCCAGGAACTGAACGCCACGCCGCCGACGATGGTAGAGCACATCATCACTGTGCCAATGGATAGGTCGATGCCGCCGGTTATGATCACAAATGTCACGCCAAACGCCATAAACCCGATATAATAAGACGACTCAAGGATGGTCTTTAGCGTATCCACAGAAAAGAATTTTCTGCCAAAGATCGCGAAGAACACATACAGGATCACCAGCGCGGCAGGTGCCAGCAGCTTCTGCATGCTAAAGGTTTTACGGGCAACCGTCGTTTGCATTATCGTACCCTCCCCTATATCCGTGGCGCCGCCAGCGCCATGATCTTCTCCTGTGTCGCCTCTTCAATTGAAAGCTCGCCTGTCTTTTCCCCTTCGCACATGACCACAACCCGGTCGCTCATGCGCAGAAGCTCCGGCATTTCGGAGGAGATCATGATGATGGCCTTTCCCTCCACGGCCAACTGGTTGATCAGCTTATAGATCTCACTCTTGGCACCGACATCAATGCCACGGGTGGGCTCATCAAAGATCAGCACGTCGCAATTACGAACGAGCCATTTCGCCACAACCACCTTTTGCTGGTTTCCGCCGGAAAGGCTTCGGACAAGGGTATCCACCGTGGGCGTTTTGATGTTGATCCTCTCTCGGTACTCATGGGCGGTCTGTCGAATCCTCTGCTCATTGACGACGAAGGACCCGGCGAACTCATCCAGGGTCGCCAGGGCGACATTGTTCGCAACGGAAAGGTGAAGGCAGAGCCCAAACTGTTTTCTGTCCTCGGAAAGGTAACCGATGCCCACTCTGACCGCGTCGCTAGGGGTCCGGATGTTCACGGGCTTTCCGCCGATGAGGATTTCACCCCCATCTCGCTTGTCCGCACCGCAGATCAATCGGGCGGTCTCCGTGCGCCCAGCGCCCATCAGACCGGCGAAGCCAAGGATTTCCCCTTTTCGAAGGGTAAAGGAAACCCCCCTCACCTCCCGCGAGGCAAGGCCTCGCACCTCTAAGGCAATCGGCGCGTCCTCTGGCACCGTGCTCTTCTCCTTGGGCTGCTCGTAAATTACACGGCCTACCATCATGCTGATAATGGTATCCATATCCGTTTCGGCGGTTAATACGGTCCCGACATATTGTCCGTCACGCATGACCGTGATGCGGTCGGATATCTGCTTCAGTTCCCCCATTCGATGGGAAATATAGATGATGCCAACCCCACGCTTCTTCATGTCCCGGATGAAGCGGAACAGGTCCTCAATCTCCGACTCGGTCAGCGCCGCAGAAGGCTCGTCCATGATAAGGATCCGCGTGTTGTCAAAGGAGAGCGCCTTGGCGATCTCAACCATCTGCTGCTTGGCCACCGTAAGCGTGGCTACCCTGCATGTGGGCGGTATATCTATATGAAGGGAGTCAAGCAATTTCCTGGCCCATTCGTTCTGTTTCCGGTGATCCAGTATGATTCCACGCATGGGCTCCCGGCCGATGAAAATGTTTTGGGCAACGGTCAGATCCCGCATCAGGTTTAGTTCCTGATGGATGATGCTAATTCCCAAGGCCTGGGCATCCCGGGCGTTTCGGATTTCCACGGGTTTACCGCCGACCAAAATACTTCCAGCATCCTTTGCGTAGATGCCGGTAAGAATTTTCATCAGGGTAGATTTGCCAGCGCCATTTTCCCCAACCAGCGCGTGCACTTCCCCCGCGCACAGCTCAAACTGAGCGCCCGCCAAAGCATGTACGCCTGGGAAGGTTTTTTCAATACCCTCCATGCGCACAAGAACCCCGGGCTCGGAATTGGAAAACGCCTGCATGCGTTCACCTCTATTCCTCTTCATTGTGCCAATAAATGTTATATATAAGCTACCACAGCCCGATTGCCATTGTCAATAACCCCGATTGCACTATTCGGCGTCATCTTTTGCAAACGAAACAAGGGACGGCGCCACATAGGCGACTCCGCCATTTTTTAGTAGAATTCGATACCAGCCGTTTTCCGCGACGCCCAGACAAACATAGCTTCGCCCATTGCTGCTGTTGCTGACCCGCTTTGATTTCTCGCTCGGCTCTGCCCGCAGGTTGATGGTATTCTTGGCGATCACGGTGACAACGCCGATACGCGGTTCCTCAATTTTTGTCTCCACATCCGGTGCCGCAATCGGTGGATCCTCCGTGGCGTCTTTAGGCGGGGCAAAGATGATGCCAACATAAGCATTCTGCTCAGTTGAAGCATTTTCGATGATCTGTTCATTCCGAATGCTTTGTGCCCCTGACAGCCAAGCGTCCAGGGCGTTGGTAATGGAATCATCCTGCGATCCAATGGTTACAGGATGCGCGGTCATCAGCATTTCCTTGACCAGCGCCTGATCCGAGCAAATCCATATCTGGGTTTTCTTTCCAACAGAAAGAACAGCCATGAAATACGTGTGGTCATCGATCATAGCGCCCGCCTCATCCGTGAAAAAAAACGGAATAACCAGGCCTTGGTAATCCTTCCCCGGGATGGACAGCCACCAGTCGGTTCCAGGCATCACCTGCAGTACTTTTTTCCCATATTGGGCATCATATTTCTCCAGATTTACAATTGCCGCCCCCGTATTGCCCCTTGAGATGTTTTCAGCTGTAAAGAATATCTCGAGAAACAGATCATAAGCCTGATTCATGTCCTTTGGAAGCGTGCGTTCCTCATCGATCAGCAGGTCAAAACAGCTCAGGATGCTTTCTGGCGGCTGAGAAGGGAAAACGCATTGCATTGAGGGTTTAGACTGGGAATCCACCAATGAATCCAAGCGATGCAGCGCTTGATGTTCCTTGTGGAGGCGGGCAAAGAGCGCTTCCACCCCATTGTCCTCCGCCGGTTTTTCAGCAAGGGCTTGTCCAAGAATCGAAAGAACAATCAGGATCACCCATACCAAACGCAATTTTTTCACAGGAATATCCTTCCATTTCATATATATTATTTTTTATATTATTATAGAATTTGTTAAATAAGTTGTCAAAGCCAAGAAATGGAACTATTTATCCCGTTTAAACATTGATAATGCTCATTTCCGATTTGCTTCAAATGGCCAGACATGATATAATATGTTGTTTACTTTATTCAGCGAGAACCCTAAGGAGGTACCCATAGCTTCATGTCCAACTTTTTAAAAGCTCTGCTTGGCGGCTCAAATGACGCTGAGGTGCGCAAGCTGGAAAAGCTTGCCGATAAGATCGATTCCTATGAAGAAGCCCATCGGCGTTTATCCGATCAGGAACTGCGGGGCACAACAAAGGCCTTTCGGGAAAGGCTCGCCGCTGGCGAGACCCTTGAAGATTTGCTTCCCGAAGCCTTCTCCATCGTTCGGGAGGCCATGGGCCGCTCCCTGGATAAGCGACACTTCCGAGTGCAGATGCTTGGCGGTATCGTGCTGCACCAGGGGCGCATCGCCGAGATGAAAACCGGTGAAGGCAAGACCTATGTGGCGACGCTAGCGGCCTACCTTAACGCGCTGACTGGCGAAGGTGTCCATGTCGTCACCGTAAACGACTATTTGGCCAAATTCCAAGGGGAACAGATGCGCAAGCTCTTCCACGCCTTGGGCATGACGGTTGGCATCATTATCCATGATTTGGAAAACGACCAGCGCCGCGCCGCCTACGCCGCGGACATCACCTATGGCACCAACAACGAGTTGGGCTTTGATTATCTTCGGGACAACATGGTCATCTATAAGAAGGATATGGTTCAGCGGGGCCATGCCTTTGCCATTGTGGATGAGGCTGACTCCATTTTAATCGACGAGGCGCGGACGCCGCTAATCATCTCCGGCCAAGGAGACAAGTCCACCGATCTGTATCAAAAGGCGGATCGCTTCGTCACCCGTCTCTCCGACAACGTGGACTATACGAAGGATGAAAAGGATAAGACAGTCTCCTTGAACGAGGAAGGCGTTCGAAAGGCGGAACAATATTTCGATCTGGAGAACCTGGCCGACATTGAGAATAACGACATCAACCATCACATCAACGCCGCCCTTCGGGCAAACGTGCTCATGCATCGGGATGATGACTATGTGGTGCAGAATGGCCAAGTGATCATTGTAGATGAATTCACCGGACGGCTCATGGTCGGCCGCCGCTACAGCGACGGGCTCCATCAGGCCATCGAGGCCAAGGAGCACGTGAATGTGGAGCGGGAAAGCAAAACTCTGGCCACCATCACCTTCCAGAACTATTTCCGCATGTACAAAAAGCTTAGCGGCATGACCGGCACCGCCAAGACCGAAGAAGAGGAATTCAAGGGCATCTATAAGCTGGATGTCGTCCAAATCCCAACCAATAAACCCATGATCCGCTTGGATATGAACGATGTGGTCTATAAGTCT
>JAVBOX010000137.1:0-23706 GCA_031550095.1 Eubacteriales bacterium | reverse complement strand
TTCCATGGGAAAAATTAAGGCGGGCCACATTCATGCCGCTCCGCAATAAGGCCTCCAGCGTGGTTTCATCGGCACTGGCCGGCCCTAGTGTGCATATGATTTTTGTTTTTTTCAAGGGAAAACCTCATCATGATTTTGGGGTTATTATGGGGGGAGCGGGCGATGAATTCGACCCGCGGGGAAAAAGCTACGGGTTCTTTTCGATGGCCTTGATGGTATCGATAGCGAAACGATAATGGCCCGCCACAGCGTCAAAAAACATGGACGCTTCCTCGACTTGATTTTGGCGCAGGGATTCCACCAGAGGGGAACAGGCGTCGAATAACGAGCCCAGCCCAAGATTTCCGGAGACACCCTTTAGGGTATGCGCCGCCCGGAAGGCCTCTTCCATGTTGTTTTCATGTATGGCGGTCTCAAGCTGACTAAAGGAGGCGTCGTCTAAAAAACGGCGCAAGAACTTGAATAATAACCCTTCATTGCCCACAAATCGCGCGAGCGTCTGATCCATACCCATGCCGAGAGCAATGAGTGCTTGCCTTGTCTCATCTTTCATTTCGCTTCGCCTCTAATTTTTATTGGCTGTTAATGTCGGCGCTCCCCGCAAAGGTTACCGCGACTTCTTTCATTATAACATTTTATTTCAGAATTTGGAAGGCCTTTTCACGCGTAATTTGACATCGCAAAAGAGATGCTTGACAATTCCGGATCTTTCGGCTAAAGTATAGTTGAACGATTGTTCAATTGATCAACTGTTCAATCGTTTGAAAAATCTTACGCGGGGAGAAAATACTATGCGGGATAGACTGGTTTTTTGCGATTGCGAAACAATCCATGACGATACCGTTGAAACCGTTCGCGAAAAGATGATCGGTGATTCGGAGCTCTATGATCTTGCGGACTTCTTCAAGGTATTGGGGGACAGCACGCGGGCAAAGATCATGTGCGCCCTGGATGTTAGCGAGATGTGCGTCTGTGATCTTGCCGCCCTGCTCAACATGACAAAATCGGCGATCTCACATCAGCTGCGGTCCCTTCGCCAGGCAAATCTCGTCAAGTTTCGGCGGGATGGCAAAGTGGTGTATTACGCCTTGTCCGATGACCATGTGCGGGATATCTTCGAAAAAGGATTGGAACACATTCGGGAGCCTGAATAAATGAGAATAGAAGGGGGCGTACTATGAAACAGGTATTTCGTTTGGAAGGGTTGGAGTGCGCAAACTGCGCGGCGAAAATCGAAAGGGCTATCCAGGGAGTTGATGGTGTCTTGACCTGCAAGGTGAATTTCCTGGCCGGAAAAATGACCCTGGAGACAAGCGATGATCGACTGGCCCACGTGACCGCCGAGGCGGAGAAGATCATAAAAAAACATGAACCGGATGTTATCCTGAAAAAAATATAGGCATGAATGCTATGCGAAAACAGATTCTTCGAATCATCGCCAGCGTTATTTTACTGGCGGCTGGAAAACTCATGGAGAGCCAAGGGGGATGGCTGCCTTTCGCGCTTTTCCTCGCGGCGTATCTCCTCGTCGGATATGACGTGATCTGGGCGGCCGCCAGAGGCTTGCTCCATGGCGGGCTCATCAGTGAGAATTTCCTCATGACCGTGGCAACCATCGGTGCCTTCATCATCGGAGAACACCCAGAGGGCGTGTTGGTCATGCTGTTGTACCAGATCGGCGAGATGTTTCAAGGATACGCCGTGGGGAAATCCCGCAGGTCCATTGCGGAACTGATGGATATCCGCCCGGAAACCGCTACGGTTCGACGGGATGGCGCACTGCTCATCCTATCGCCTTCTGATGTGGCCATAGGCGAGACCGTCGTGGTGCGGCCCGGCGAGCGTGTTCCCCTGGATGCCGTGGTTGTGGAGGGATCTTCCACCTTGGATACCGCGGCGCTGACGGGCGAATCCGTCCCAAGGATGATCGGGCCGGGGGATGAGCTCTTGAGCGGCTGTATCAACCTGAGCGGCCTATTAGTCGCAACGGTTACCAAACCCTATGGGGAATCCATGGTCAGCAAGATCTTGGAGCTGGTGGAGAACGCCAGCGAGAACAAGTCCCGGCAGGAGCGTTTCATCACCCGGTTTGCCCGAATCTATACGCCAGTGGTGATCTTGATGGCCATTTTGCTGGCGGCAATTCCTCCAATCGTGACCGGACAGGCGTTTTCCGTATGGCTATACCGGGCCTTGTCCTTCCTTGTCGTCTCCTGCCCCTGCGCCTTGGTGATCTCAGTACCTCTCAGCTTCTTTGGCGGCATTGGCGGAGCTTCCCGCAATGGAATTCTGATCAAAGGCGGCAACGACCTGGAAGCCTTGGCCAATGCGGAGATCATCGTCTTTGACAAGACCGGCACCTTGACAAAGGGCGTATTTGACGTCCAAACCATCCATGAGAACGGCGTATCCCAGGAAACCTTGGTGGATTATACAGCCCATGCGGAAAGTGGATCCGTTCATCCCATTTCGCAGTCCCTCAGGCGCGCCTATGGAAAGGAAATTGACGACGCCCGGGTGGCCGAAATGGAAGAGATCCGCGGCAGCGGCGTCCGGGCTACGGTGGATGGAAAGGCAGTGGCGGCTGGCAACTCCCGCATGATGGAACAAATGAACATTCCGTTTGCGAAAGACGGCTGTACGGGCACCATCGTCCATGCCGCCATCGACGGGAACTATGCCGGACATATTGTCATCGCCGACGAGATCAAGCCGGATGCCATCCAGGCGGTCCAGAATATGCATGCCTTGGGCATCGATAGGCTGGTGATGCTGACCGGGGACGCGAGGGAAGTAGGCGAAAGGACGGCCGCGGCGCTGGGCATGGATGAGGTTCATGCGGAGCTAATGCCCGGCGATAAGGTAACGCAGGTGGAGAGGCTCATGGCGGAGCGGTCTTCCAAGGGAAAGTTGGTGTTCGTGGGAGATGGCATCAACGACGCGCCGGTGTTGGCCCGGGCGGATGTTGGCGTTGCAATGGGTGCGCTGGGCGCGGACGCCGCCATTGAGGCGGCGGACGTGGTGATCATGACTGACGAGCCGTCCAAGCTGCCCGTGGCCATCCGCATTGCCAAGCGCACCATGCGCATTTCCAGGCAAAACATCGCTTTTGCCCTGGTTGTGAAGGCGGTCGCCCTGCTATTCAGCGCATTGGGCTTAACCAGCATGCTTGTAGCCGTCTTTGCGGATGTGGGCGTAACGGTGCTAGCCATCCTAAACGCCATGCGGGCGCTGCGCCAAAAAAGCAAATGTGTTAAGGGCTGACGCGCTTTTAACGCCCAATGTGTGATACAATGGATACAAAATCGGGCAAGGAGGAAATCCCATGCAACAGGCATACGCTCATCGGGGATCTTCCGGAGAAGCGCCGGAGAACACCCTGGAAGCCTTTGATCTGGCGATAAAGCAAGGTGCCCATGGGCTAGAACTGGATGTTCACATTAGCCGCGACGGGCAAATCGTGGTCGCCCATGATGAAACCATCGACCGGGTGTCCAACGGAAGCGGCCTTATCGCAGACATGTCGGTCGCGGAACTGAAGCGTTTTAATTATAACAAGGCGTGCCCCCAGTATAGCAAAGGGACACTCCCCACCTTGGAGGAGGTCTATGGCTTGTTAAAGCCTAGCGGTCTCCACGTCAATGTGGAGCTGAAGAATAGCGTATTGGACTATCCGGGGTTGGAAAAAAAGTGCGTGGAGCTTGCCGCCCGGATGGGGATGGAAAGCAGAGTGCTCTATTCATCCTTCAATCACTACAGCTTAAAGCGGATTAAGGAGATGGATCCTTCTATTCCCTGCGGATTGCTGTATGATGCCGTGATGGTCGCGCCATGGGATTACGGAATTGCCCTTGGCATGGATGCGCTTCATCCCCATTACAGCTCCCTTCAATTCGACGATCTTTGCCAAAATGCGCATCAGGCGGGGATTCGGGTCAATCCATGGACCGTAAACGATATGGATCATATTGAAATGGCGCTGAAGCTTGGGGCGGATATCGTAATTAGCAATTATCCGGAACGAGTTTTGAAGGCCATTGCGAAACTTGTATAAAAACCACGGGGATAACCCTTGACAACCTGGGCATTCTATGCTTTACTGACTTTCGTAAGGCAGAGAATGAGAGAGAGCCGTACAATAACCCATGTGGGTTTGTTGTCGCGGTTTTTTTGTTGCCTTATTTTTGAAGGAGGAGTGCGGATCATGCAGGTTGATGTCCTTATCATCGGTGGCGGTGTGATTGGCTGTGCCATTGCGAGGCAGCTCTCTGGAAAGACGCTGAAAATTGCGCTGGTAGAGGCTCGCGAGGATGTGTCCATGGGCGCTTCCAGGGCGAACAGCGCCATTGTTCACGCAGGGTATGACGCGGTGCCCGGCTCCATGATGGCCAAGATGAATGTGCGAGGAAACGAGCTGTACGACGCTTGGTGTAAAGAGTTGGAAGTGCCACTGAAGCGCGTTGGCTCCCTTGTAGCCGCCTTTGGAAAAGAGGACGAGGAGGAGCTTGCCCGCCTGTATGAGCGCGGCATCGCCAACGGAGTTCCCGGAATGCGCATGGTGTCCGGGGATGAGGCGCGGGAGATGGAACCCATGCTGTCCAAGGATGTCACCTCCGCCCTTTTTGCCGCCACCGGCGGCATCACATGTCCCTATCAGCTAACAACCGCCTGCTATGAAAATGCCATACAAAACGGGGTGCGGGCGTTTATGAACGCACCTGTCCGGGCCATTGTCCCCAAGGGGAAGGGGCTATCCGTCCAAGCAGGCGATGAAACGTTTGAGGCTTCCTATGTGATCAACGCCGCCGGCCTTTTCGCCGACGATATTGCCCGCATGGTAGGAGACGCAAGCTTCGCGATTCAGGCGAGAAAGGGGGAATATATGCTCCTGGATCACTCCGCCAATTGCATGAAGCGAGTGGTCTTTCAGACGCCTTCCGCCATGGGCAAGGGCGTTCTCGTCAGCCCTACCGTGGATGATAACTGTTTCGCCGGACCAACCGCCAAGAATATCGAAAATCGGGAGGACACGGAGACCACGGAGGAGGGCATGTCGGAGCTGCGCAAGCTCTCCCTGAAATCCATACCCACCCTCAACCTGCGGGCGGTGATCACGGCTTTTGCGGGTCTTCGGGCGCAGCCATCCACAGGGGACTTTATCATCCGTCCAAGCGATGCCCAGCCCCGTTTGATCCATGTGGCAGGCATTTGCTCTCCGGGCCTCACCTCAGCGCCGGCCATTGCCGAGTATGTGGAGGAGCTTCTGGGTAAAGCAGGCTTTTTGCTGGAGGATAACAAGGCATTCACACCCCGCCGTCCGTCCATCCGCCGTTTTGCGGAGATGACCATGGAAGAACGGAAAGAGGCGGTCCAAAATGATCCCCATTATGGGCGGATCATCTGCCGGTGTGAAACCATCACGGAAGCCGAGATCATAGAGGCTATCCGCCGGGGAGCCCGGTCGCTGGATGGGGTGAAGCGACGCACAAGGGCCGGCATGGGCCGCTGCCAGGGGGGCTTTTGTTCGCCCCGGGTGATGGAACTGATCCACCGGGAAGCGGGGATTCCCATGGAGGCGATTACGAAGTTTGGCGGCGAATCCAAGCTGCTGGTTGGCAAGCTGAAGGAGGTGCTTTGAGATGACGCGTAAGGTGGATGTGGCCGTATTGGGCGGAGGGCCCGCTGGTCTTGCCGCCGCGCTTGCCGCGAGGGCCGAGGGCGCCCAGGTGCTCGTTTTGGAACGGGACCGGGAAGCGGGAGGAATTCTCCAGCAATGCATTCATAACGGCTTTGGCCTGCACTATTTTAAGGAGGAGCTTACCGGGCCGGAGTATGCCGCCCGCTTCCTGCAGAAGGTGCGCGAGACAGAGGGCATTGAGATCCTCTGCGACACCATGGTGCTGGAGTTCAACGAGCAGCGTCACATCCTGGCGGTCAGTGCGACCCATGGCCTCGTTGAGATCCAGGCGGAGGCCATCGTTCTTGCCATGGGCTGCCGCGAAAGGACAAGAGGCGCTCTGAACATCCCGGGAAGCCGCCCGGCGGGCGTCTACACAGCAGGCTGTGCTCAGCGCCTTGTGAATATCGAAGGATACATGCCCGGCAGGGAGGTCGTCATTCTCGGCTCCGGCGATATTGGCATGATCATGGCCCGCCGGATGACATGGGAAGGAGCAAACGTAAAGCTGGTTGCCGAGCTCATACCGTTTTCCAGCGGCTTAAACCGGAACATCGTCCAGTGCCTGGAGGATAACGGCATTCCCCTCAAATTTAATCATACGGTGGTCAAAATACATGGCCGGGACCGCTTGACGGGAATTACGGTGGCGCGGGTGGATCCCGCCACGCGGATGCCCATTTCCGGAACGGAAGAGGAAATTGCCTGTGATACCCTGATGCTGTCCGTGGGGTTGGTGCCGGAAAACGAGCTGTCCAGGCAGGCTGGCGTTCGCATGGATGATATCACCGGTGGGGCTGTTGTGGATGAAAACAGGCAAACGAGCATGCCGGGCGTCTTTTCATGCGGCAATGTGCTTCATGTTCACGATTTGGTGGACAATGTGAGCTATGAGGCGGAAATCGCCGGGAAGGCCGCCGCGAATTATGCCGAAAAGGGAATCGCCGGAACGCCGACAAAGCGGGTGCTTCCCGAAGGCGGCGTCCGCTATGTGGTGCCTCAGGTGCTGTCCTCCAACGCCTTTGGCAAGACCGACCTGTATTTCCGGGTTGGCAACGCGTATAAGCCTGCCCGTCTGAAGGTTTTGTGCGGGGATAAGACGCTGCTGGATCGGAAAAAGCAAATCATGACCCCTGGCGAGATGGAAAAGGTTACCGTGGATTTGACCGGTTTGTCTGAGGATATTCGCGTCTGTGTGGAGGAGGTATAACGATGAACGAATCCCGTGAGATGATTTGTATCGCCTGTCCGGTTGGCTGCCGTTTGATGGTTCGCCAGGATGGCGCTGGCAATGTAACGGTTGAAAACTTTGGGTGCAAGCGCGGCATTGCCTATGGAACCCAGGAGTTTACACAACCCATGCGGACGGTGACCTCCTCGGTGCTGGTGGATTCCGGTGTCAGGCCTCTTTGCGCCGTCAAGACGCAAACCACCGTACCCAAGGAAAGCATTCCCGCTGTGCTGGAGGTCATACGGACGGCAAGGGCGAAAGCGCCCATTCAGATTGGTCAGGTGGTGGTACACGACATCGCCGGAACCGGGGTGGATCTGGTCGCCACAGCCTTTTGCGGCCCACGATGATTGTACTTTCAGCCAAGCTCACCTTTGAAATCTCCATGGCGCGATCCCTGAAGGATAAGCGCCAGGTATCCCGCAGGATGATTGAGCGGGCGAAACACCAGTTCAATGCGGCCATTGCCGAGGTGGCAACCCAGGATGTTCACCAGGTGTTAACGCTGGGAATCGCTGTGGTTTCCGGGGAAGCGTATCACGCCCGAGAAATGCTGGACGCAATCATCCGCTATATGGATCACGACGAAGAAGCGGAATTAATGGCCATTGAGGAATAGAAAGCCCTTCCAGGGTACCAGGAGGAAGCCCATGCTTAATTGGCCGGTTACTTTTTCCATTTCCCATTTCGAACTGCTGGGCTGCTGACAACCCAGCCATTTTTGGCGAACCGAGAGCCATGACAGGGGCAGTCATACGTCCGCGTGTCTGGATTCCATTCCAGCGCACAACCCATATGGGTGCATCTTGGGCCGCCCAAAGCCTTGAAGCGTACCTGCACCCCTGTCCATCTTCTGGGTGAAAACACCTCGGCGTAAGGATAGTCGTTTTTCCCCGTTATAAGATCTGTCAATAATTCGGCCGCCACCATGGCACCCGTCATACCCCATTTGTTAAAGCCGGTGGCTACATAGACATTGGGTAAGCTCCGGGCATATGGGCCGATAAAAGGTACACCGTCCGGAGTCATGCAGTCCTGGGCACACCAATAGGCGGCAACCCGCGCACGCGGATAAAGGGCCTTTGCTTGTTTCTTGAGCTCTTGAAAGCAGGAGGAACCTGGATGCTTCCCGTTAGGATGGCCCATGCCGCCTAGCAAAAGGCATCCCTCCGCGTTTCGAAAGGAAAAGCCGCCTTCCGCGGTATCCAGCCACATGCCGTCGACATCCGCCGCTCCTTCCAAGGCCAAAACATAGCTGCGGGATTGGCGCATCCGGGCAAAATAGAAGCCCGGTATATTCCGGATGGGATAATGTGTGCAAACGATAATCGCCTTCGCGCGTATTTTGTTGCCCTCCGTGAGCACATGATCATCCGCGACATGAATCACCCGGGCATGTTCTCGGATGTTCAGATTCATCGCGATTGCCGTCGCGAAACGAAGCGGATGAAATTGAGCCTGCCGTTCATACCGAAGGGCATGAGCGATGGGGAAGGGCAGAGGATTATCGGCCGTGAGGGAGGCTGGAAGCCCCAAGCGTTCCGCGGCGCGGCATTCTTCCTCTAAGGCGGTTGAAGGCGCTATGCTATACAGGTGCGCGGGAATCCGTGAAAAGGCGCAGTCAATGTCCAGGTCTTTTATGATTTCCTCATATCTTTCAATGGCTCCGCTCTGGGCGTTGGCATATTGCCGCGCCGCTTTTTCACCGCGTTGTTTGATGATTTTGCTGTAAATCAGCCCGTGTTGGGCTGTGATTTTTGCGGTGGTTCCCTCCGTTACGCCCCCGCAAATTCGGTTCGCCTCCAGCAGGAGCACTTCTTTCCCCGCCCGTTGCAGGAAGAAGGCGGCCAATAGTCCGGCAATCCCTCCCCCAACAACTACGTTTTCCACCGATAGATCTTTGCGTAGCCCTGAATAGGCGGGAATGGGGCAGGAAGAACGCCACAACGAATCCATGTACTCAGCATCTCCTTTTTCGATAGCGTTTCCAAGTATTTTCGGATTTACTGCGATAATGCGAAAAAAAACGATGGAATGAGTAGCCGCGGTTGACAATGTGAAGCGAAATCTCTATAATCTAAATGTTTGGGTATCCTTATTTTACAGTGTTAAGCTTCCCTTGGAGGCAAAAGCGAGGAGGAACACGCAGCATGGCAACAAAAATGACGATCGATGGCAATACCGCTGTCAGCCACGTCGCTTACGCGTTTAGCGACGTCGCGGCCATATTCCCGATTACGCCCTCTTCCCCGATGGCGGAATCTGTGGACGAATGGGCGGCCCAAGGCCGATTGAACCTTTATGGACAGACCGTACGCGTCTCGGAAATGCAATCCGAGGCTGGCGCGGCTGGCGCTGTCCACGGCTCTCTCGTGGCTGGGGCAATGACGACAACTTATACCGCTTCTCAGGGCCTTTTGCTGATGATCCCAAATATGTACAAGAGTTCCGGTGAGCTGTTGCCCGGTGTGTTCCATGTAAGCGCCCGCGCCTTAGCCGCGCATGCCCTGTCGATTTTTGGTGATCACAGCGACGTAATGGCGTGCCGTCAAACCGGTTTTGCCATGCTTTCCTCCAACAGCGTGCAGGAAGCCATGGATATGGCCCTGATCTCTCATCTGGCTGCCATCGAGTCCAGCGTGCCCTTCCTGCATTTCTTTGACGGCTTCCGCACCTCACATGAAGTGCAGAAAATTGACGGCATCGATTACGACGAAATGCGCAAGCTGGTTAACTTTGACAAGATCTGCGAGTTCCGCAGTCGGGCCATGAACCCGGAGCATCCCCATCAGCGGGGCACTGCCCAGAACCCGGACGTTTACTTCCAAAACCGGGAAGCCGCCAACAAGTATTACAAGGCCGTTCCTGGCATCGTGGAAGATGTCATGAAGAGGGTTAGCGATGCGATTGGCAGGCCCTATCATTTGTTCGATTATGTCGGCGCACCGGACGCGGATCGGATCATCGTCTCCATGGGATCCAGCTGTGAAGCCATTGAGGAGACCATCAACCTGCTTATGGCCCAGGGCGAGAAGATCGGCCTGATCAAGGTTCGCCTGTACCGCCCCTTTGCCATCGACAAGTTTATGGCTGCCATTCCCAAGAGCTGCAAGAAGATCGCCGTTCTGGACCGCACAAAGGAGCCGGGTTCCCTGGGCGAGCCGCTCTACACGGATGTTCAAGCGGCGCTTAGGGAAATGGGCAACTTTGACCTTCAAGTGGTCGGCGGCCGGTATGGCCTTGGCTCAAAGGAGTTCAATCCCACCATGGTCAAAGCTGTCTACGACAACCTCAAGCAAGCCCAACCTAAGAACCACTTTACCGTGGGCATCGAGGACGACATGACCGGCACATCCCTGCCGTTGGGCGAGCTCATCAACGCCGCTCCCGAGGGAACAATCAGCTGCAAGTTTTATGGCCTTGGATCCGACGTAACTGTTGGCGCCAACAAGAACTCCATCAAAATCATTGGCGATCATACCAGCCTTTTTGCCCAGGGATACTTCTCCTATGACTCCAAGAAGTCCGGCGGCATCACGGTTAGCCACCTGCGCTTTGGCAAGAAGCCCATCCAGTCTACCTACCTGATCGACATGGCAGACTTTGTGGCGTGCCATAACCAGTCCTATGTGACCCGCTATGACATGCTGACCTCACTGAAGGCCGGCGGCGTCTTCCTGCTCAACAGCCAGTGGAGCGCCGAGGATATGGAAAAAGAGTTGCCCGCCGAAATGAAGCGCCAGCTAGCCAAGAAAGAGATCCGCTTCTATAATGTCAACGCCGTCAAGATCGCCGAGGAGACCGGCATGGGCGGGCGCATCAACACCGTCATGCAGGCCGCCTTCTTCAAACTGACCCAGGTAATTCCTTATGCCGACGCGGACCGATATATGAAGGATGCCGTGAAAAAAACATATGGTCGCAAGGGCGATAAGATTGTCCAGATGAACAACGCCTCCATCGATGCCGGCGCCAATAACATCGTGGAAATCCCGGTGCCCGCGGAATGGGCCAACGCTTCCACCGGCGCGATGCCCGTCAAAGTGGACGCCACCGAATATTTCCACTCCACCATCGTGCCCGTGCTTCGCCAGGAAGGTGATAGCCTCCCCGTCAGCGCTTTTGATCCGGCGGGTATTGTGCCCACGGCAACCACACAATTTGAAAAGCGCGGCATCGCGGTCAATGTGCCCTGCTGGGTTATGGAAAACTGCATTCAGTGCAATCAATGCTCCCTGGTCTGCCCACACGCGGCCATCCGTCCGGCCGTTGTCACCGCTGAGCAGAAAGCCAATGCCCCCGCCACCTTTGAGACCATCCCCGCAGTTGGCAAGGAATTTGCTGGCATGACATACCGGATGCAGGTTTCTCCCCTGGATTGCACCGGATGCGGCAACTGCGCACAGGTCTGCCCAGGAAAGAAGAACGAAAAGGCGCTGGTCATGAAGCCCCTGGATACCCAGCTCGTGGAGCAGGAAGCAAACTGGAACTTCTTCAGCAAGCAGCCAGACTTTGCCCTCCCCGTCAACACCTCGACGGTCAAGGGGAGCCAGTTCCTTCGCCCGCTGTTCGAGTTCTCCGGCGCCTGTGCCGGCTGCGGCGAGACTCCCTATGTCAAGCTCCTCAGCCAGCTCTTTGGCGATAGAATGCTTATTGGCAATGCCACGGGTTGTTCTTCCATCTACGGCGGCTCGTCGCCCACATGCCCCTATAGCGTCAATGAAAAGGGCCAGGGCCCCGCTTGGGCAAACAGCCTCTTTGAGGACAACGCCGAGTTCAGCTTCGGCATGCAGCTTGCGATCCTTCAGCGCCGGGAGCTCTTGGCGGAGAAGGTGGAGAAGCTGGCCGAGATGTTCAAGGATTGGGACGAGGGCAAGGCGGCTTGTGAAGCGTGGCTGGCCGGCAGGGACAACGCCCAGGCTTCCCGCGAAGCCGGTGAAAAGCTGAAGGCCTGCCTGGAGAACTGTATGAACTGCGGCTGCGAGATGGACGCCTTTGAGAAGGAAGTATACGCGGATGCCGACCTGTTTACTAAAAAGTCCGTTTGGGCCTTTGGCGGTGATGGATGGGCGTATGACATCGGATACGGCGGGTTGGACCACGTATTGGCTCAGGGCATGGATGTAAACCTGCTGGTGTTGGACACCGAGGTGTACTCCAACACGGGCGGCCAGGCTTCCAAGGCGACGCCCACCGGCTCTGTGGCCAAATTTGCCGCGGCTGGAAAGCGCACCCGCAAGAAGGATCTGGGCCTTATGGCGATGGCATACGACTATGTGTACGTGGCTTCCGTAGCCATGGGCGCCAACCCGAACCAGCTTATGAAGGCTGTCACCGAGGCGGAAGCGTATCCCGGCCCGTCCCTGATCATCGCTTACTCGCCCTGCATCAACCACGGCATCAACATGGGCGCGACCCAACTGGAAGAGAAGCGCGCCGTGGAAGCCGGCTATTGGCCGCTGTATCGGTATAACCCGCTCAACGAGGAGAATCCTCTTACCATTGATAGCAAGGATCCTACAGAGAGCTATCAGGATTTCATCCGCAGCGAAGTACGCTATCAGACACTGCTCAAGCAGTTCCCCGACGCGGCCGAAAAGCTGTTCGTGGAAGCGGAGCGAGAAGCCCAAAAGCGCCTGAGCGTCTACAAGAAGCTGGCGGCGAAGTAATACACGCCCGAGAGAAAACCCCGCCTTGACATTGTTGCGCAGGTGGGGTTTCCTCTATGGTGATTTCAATCGGGGAGGGATCTTTTTGCGAGCTGAACAGGCGGAAGCCTATTTCGCCAGGGGATTCAACTGTGCCCAGGCGGTTTTCTGCGCCTTTGTTGAGGATGCCGGGATGGATGTGAAAACGGCCATGAAAATCGCGTCACCCTTGGGTGGGGGAATCGCCCACTCAGGAGACACCTGTGGCGCGGTTCTCGGCATGTGCATGGCGCTTGGCCTTTATGAGGGGTTTGATACGAATCCATCCATGGAAACAAAAAGCAGCCATAACGCTCGCGTAAAGGCGCTGATGGATGCATTCGGGGAAACTTTTACCCATTTGGACTGCCGGAACTTGCGCGTTGTGGGGGATCGCTCCGTTTGCACGCGTTTTGTCCGGTATGCGGCTGAACTGACGGAAAAAGCGTTGGCGGAAAACTGCGAGAAAAACGGCTAAATATCCTTGCGGAAAGCTAACATTGATTTTTGAAAGTGTTTTCGGTATAATAGATAATAACCAACTATGAAATTTGAAACAGAAAAAGAAGGGAGGCCAGGATCATGAAGCTGATCATCGCCATTGTTCAAGATGAAGATGCTTCCCGTCTTGTTAGCACTTTAATGAACGAAGGGTATAGTGTGACCAAATTGGCCACCACGGGCGGCTTCCTTCGCGCCGGGAATACAACGCTGTTATTAGGCGTGGAGGACGACCGATTCCAAGGCGCTTTATCCGTAATCGAGCGTATTTGCAAAAGCCGCAAGCAAATCGCTACGTCGCCTTCACCGGTCGCGGGCACATCTGGCGTTTATGTACCCTATCCGATCGAGGTCATGGTGGGCGGGGCGACCGTATTCGTCATGAATGTTGAACAGTTTGTCAAGTTCTAATCCCACGGAGTGCTTGCATGACTTTTGGGAGCGAGGCGCGGCGGTCAAGGGCCTCTATGAGGCGTTTTTGTCCGGCGCGCCTATCCACGTCGTGCTTTTGACAGGACCTGACGGGGTGGGGAAGCGGACTCTTTCTTATCGCTTGGCCCAAATGTTGCATTGTTTCGCCCGGGCTAGGCCCTGCGGGGAGTGTCCCGCTTGCCAACGTTTCTTGTCCGGAAGTCATCCCGACGCGCATCGCATCGAAGCAAAAAAGAGCATCGGTGTAGATGAAATCCGCGGGCTCATTTCCTCGTTAACCGTGGCTCCATACGAGGGCGGTTATCGAACGGTGGTCATTGAGTGCGCAGGCGCTATGACGGTGCAGGCCCAGAATTGCCTACTCAAAACCCTGGAAGAGCCGCTTCCAAGAACCGTATTTTTCCTGACTGCTACCAGCGCCACGCAGCTATTGCCGACCATCCGGTCTCGCTGCAGCCTTGTTCGGGTGCCGCCTTTTTCCAATGCTCAGGTGGAAGCGGCGCTCAAGACCCATGGATTGGATGAGGAGCGTTCGGTGCGCCTTGCGGCGCTTGCGAGCGGCAGCCTTGGCTTGTCTTTTGCCATGGAAGAGGACGAAACATTTTGGCCCCTATGGGAGAAAGTGCAGCAATCCATGGCGGAGGTAAGCGATCCATCCCGATTTTGGGTCGCGATGGAAAGGCTGAAGGACGAAAAAAACGCGTCATCGCGCGTTCTTGATTTGATTGAACATACCCTACAAATGGCGTTGCGGAGCGCTCTTATGGAGGATATGCAGCGGCCCGAGGGAGCGTGGGGAGAAAAGCTGATTCGGGCCAATGCCCGGGCATTGACCCACCTGCTGGGGCTGGTGGCACAGGTGCGCCGGATGTTGGCAAGCAATGTATCATGGCAAGCGGCGTTGGAACGCTTCTTGTTGGAATATTCGGAGGAAAGCAAACTATGGCAATCGTAGTCGGGGTGCGTTTCAAGAAGCCCGGCAAAAGGTATTACTTTGATCCGGGCACGTTGACCGTTTCTATGGGTAACTCAGTCGTTGTGGAGACCGTACGTGGCGTTGAGCTGGGCGAGTGCGCCTCCAATCCGGCAGAGGTGCCGGATTCGGAGATCGTTCCTCCTTTGCGCAAGGTGGTCCGGCTCGCAACGGAAGCGGACATTCGCCAGGTGGATCAAAACCAGGAAAATGAGCGAAACGCGTACAATATCTGCCAGGAGAAGATCGTCGCCCACAAGATCGAAATGAAGCTTGTGGATGTAGAGTACGCGTTTGATAACAGCAAAATTATTTTTTACTTTACGGCCAATGGCCGGGTGGATTTTCGTTCTCTGGTGAAGGACCTTGCTTCCGTTTTCAAAACGCGCATTGAGCTTCGCCAGATCGGAGTTCGGGACGAAGCGAAGATGCTTGGAGGGCTTGGCCCTTGTGGAAGGCCCATTTGCTGCGGATCTTTCCTTGGGGATTTTCAGCCTGTCTCCATCAAAATGGCAAAGGAGCAGAATTTGTCCCTCAATCCCACCAAGATATCCGGCCTCTGCGGCCGTCTGATGTGCTGCTTGAAATATGAGCAGGAAATCTATGAGGAGGCCAGAAAAGGCCTGCCCAAGGTGGGCAAGGATGTGATCACCCCGGACGGCCGCGGCCAAGTGGTGGATGTCAATGTCCTCAAGCAGATGGCGAAAGTCCGTATCCCCGTTGGCGATGGGACGGAGGTTCGCGAGTATCAGGCCGCGAATCTGCAGCGGATTCAGCCCGTTGAGCAGGAAAAAAGGGACAAAAAGAAACCCGGTGATACGCAGGCGGAAGTGGAACAGGAGCCGGAGGATATCGACCTGCTGGAGATTGACGGCCTGGAAGGGGAGTAATATGCTAAAAATTGGCGCGCATATTTCCTCTGCAAAAGGCTTTCTCGCCATGGCCCGCCACGCGGACGCTTTGGGCGCCAATACGTTCGCCTTCTTTACGCGGAATCCCCGGGGAAGTGCCGCCAAGGTGATCGACGGGGAAGATGTGATGAATTACCAGGCTTTTGCCGCCAACAACGGCTTTGCTCCTGCCGTCGCACATGGAGCCTACACGCTCAATCCCTGTTCCGCCAACGAATCGGTTCGGGAATTCGCGAAGATCACACTGGCCGACGATTTCGCGCGGATGATGCGAGTGCCCGGAAATCTTTATAATTTTCACCCAGGCGGACACCAAGGCCAGGGTTTGGCGGTCGGCATCCGCCATATCGTTGAGGCCCTGGATGCTTCTATTCCCGATGATTACGCGGATCCAATTTTGCTGGAAACCATGGTTCATCATGAGAATGGGGTAGGAGGTCGGTTTGAGGAACTGCGTCAGGTGGTGGATGCCGCAAAACGGCGGGAAATTCTTGGCGTATGCTTTGATACATGTCACGTTTGGGCCGCGGGATATGACATTGTCCATGACTTGGATGGGGTAATGACAGCTTTTGATCGGGCGGTGGGTTTGGAGCGTATTCATGCTGTTCATATGAACGATAGTGTGGGGGACATGGGCAGCCAAACGGACCGTCATGCCAAGCTGGGAGAGGGGACTATTGGCCGGGAAGCCTTGGCCCGCCTGATGAATCATCCCGCATTTCGGGAGAAGGTGTTCATCCTTGAGACACCAAACGAGGATGAGGGCTGGGCGGAAGAGATCGCTTTTTTGAAGAACGCGTATCAAGAATAGCGACCATTTCATCATGATATTATATAGTATACAAAAAGGCTGTTATGCTCCGAGAGAAGCGAAACAGCCTTGGATCTATTTTCCTTGCTTACCCCTTATCCCATCTGTTCATCCAGCTTTTCCTGCCAAAGCCCAATGAATTCCTCCGCGCTAAGGCCGCGCAATTCCGCCAGGAAAGCATTCCAGTGTTCATCATCAAGGGGAAGAATTCCCATGGCGAAGTTGGCGATGGCCGTATCCACGCAAGGGCCAAGCGCTGCCTGAAGTTCTTCAATTCGGGCTTCCCGGACAACGTCTGTCGGCCAAATAACGGGCATGGGATCCACCAGGAAATCCCGCAACATATCCGTCTGCCTCCGAGCGTGGTTGTCGGCGGTGATTTCTGAGTTGCGCATAAAGGCGGCAGGCTCAAGACCGGGGGCCTGCCCATCTCCCGCGATGATGCTGGAAGCTGCGATTTCCGAGAGGGCTGTGTAGTTTTCCCCGCTTGACCATTTCCAGGAGCCATCCTCCATCACCGTATAATCCTCATCTTTCAACCCGGCAAAGGCCATCCTTCCGCCCTCTTCCGAATAAAGATAGTCCACCCAGCGTAAGGCTGCCGGAATATCCTCACACGCGCTGGTCACGGCAAACGCACCTCGGCCAACCCCGGTGAGCAATCGCCTGTAGACCTGCTTTCCCCCAAACGCGAAGGGAGGCACCGCGGAATAATCCGACGTTTTCTCCATGGCGATCAGTGTATAGGGGGCAATGGAAACCATGCCTCCTATGATGTTTGGCGCGTCTGTGTCAACGGATAAGGCGGTGCCGCGGGCATTTTGGGATTGCCGAAAGGCATCCTTATCGATCAGGGATTCGGAAAGCGCCATATGGAGCCACTCGACAAAGGATCGAAAACCAGGCTCAAAGGGCGAGAAGCGCACGGCATTTTGATCATCCGCATAGATGTTATAGTCATTGGGCGTCAGGCCCCAGGCATGCAGCAAAAACTTAGCCTCCCAAGGGCCAAGCAGGGAGAGGGGGATTTCGTCCTTCTTGCCATTTCCATTGGGATCCTTATCTCGAAAAGCCTTGAGTACCTCCGTGTATTCCTCTACATCCTTTGGCATGGTAAGTCCTAGCGTGTTTAACCATGATTGGTTTATCCAGATCCCACATTGACGCTCCGCGCCGTTGAGGACTGGCAGGGACGCGATTGCGCCGTTGGGTTGCTGAATGATGGTCAGCCAATCCGGCCGTGAAGCCAGAATCTTTGAAAGATTGGGCGCATGCTCGGCGAGGTAAGGGGCAAGATCCACCAGCTTTCCGCTGGCAAGATACTCCATTTCCTCCTGAGGGGTTAAGTGCGCTTTAAAGAAAATGTCCGGAAGCGTACCCATGCCTTCAAGAGCCTCGCTCTTGGCTGCGTCATAAGCGTCGGGATCCCTGTATTGCTGCGGTGCGGTGGCGACGCCTGTTGCCGCTTCCATTCGGGTAAAAAAGCGGCTTTGGGTCCAGTCCCGCTCTGAACCGTCATTGTCATATCCAATGACCGATAGGGCTTTGGGAGCATCCGCCAGTGAAGGCACACATGAGATGATCCCCACCATAAACAAAAGGCATACGACAAGACGCTTATATTTCACGATTCGTTCCTCCTCCATATGCATAGGATCAGTATAGCACACACAAGATTTGTTCTCAACT
This sequence comes from Eubacteriales bacterium, assembly GCA_031550095.1. Classification (GTDB taxonomy): domain Bacteria; phylum Bacillota; class Clostridia; order Christensenellales; family Aristaeellaceae; genus Avichristensenella. Next base: position 5,791 of record JAVBOX010000137.1, on the reverse strand, counting down.
TGAAATGCGGATCGGGTTTATGATAAGATAGCGTGAAAAAGGGAATTTTTCATGGAAGAAGCATCATTTGACCGGATTGAGCGCCTACTGGGTACGCATGCTATGGGCAGGCTTTTCCAATCCCACATTCTCCTTTTTGGCTTAGGCGGTGTGGGCGGGCAGTGTGCCGAAGCGCTGGCCCGTTCCGGAGTTGGCCACTTCGTTCTTGTGGATGGAGACAGGGTTTCCATCACAAACATAAACCGCCAGATTGTCGCTCTTCACAGCACCCTGGGCAGGCAAAAGGCGGAGATTATGCGAGAGCGGATTCGGGATATTAACCCCAAGGCGATTGTGGAGGACGTTGCGGTTTTTTATCGGCCCGCAGAACCGTTGGAGCTCTGGAACTCCCCCTTTGACCTTGTTATCGACGCCATAGACGATATCCCCGCCAAGGTGGAGATCGCCCTGCAGGCACAGGCCCGGAAAATTCCCTGTGTCAGTTGCATGGGCGCCGGAAACAAGCTGAACCCCATGGGCTTTTTGGTCGCCGATCTCTACGAAACGTCCGTCTGCCCGCTTTGCCGCTCTATGCGCAAGCGTGCAAGGGAACGAGGGATCGCCTCTCTCCAGGTTGTGTATTCCAAGGAGACACCGACGCGGTGTAGCCCGCCCTCTGAAAACAGCGCCGAAGCGCGGGCGCCTGGCAGCGCAGTGTTTGCTACAGCCGCCGCTGGCTTGTTGTTGGCCGCGGAGGCGGTTCGCATGCTGCTGTCAAGCCCTGAATGTGTGGAATGAAGGGTCGAGTTTGCATATTTTTGCTGTGCATTTGCCAAGTCTTATGATATACTCTTTATGAATAAGGGGCGTGGAAAAATGGAACAAAGAAAAACGGCAATCATTACGGATAGCGCTTGTGATTTACCAGATGAGATTTTAGAGCGATACAACATACGCTATGTCGCTCTGCGGTTGATTTATCGGGGTGGTGAAATTCGCGACCGAGTGGAAATCAAACCTGAGCAAGTGTATGGGCTCCTGACGGAAGAAGTTCCCAAAACTTCTTTGCCTTTTCCAGAGGATGTACAAGCGCTCTATGACGAGCTTGCTGATGCGGGCTATACAGATGCGGTTCATATCTGCATTTCTTCCGGCCTTTCCGGAACCTACAATATGGTCCGCATCCTTGCCAGTGGATACGAGCGCATGAATGTGCGCGTGGTGGACTGTAAATCCCTCTCCATGCAGGAAGGGCTCATCGTCCTTAGCTGCGCCAGGATGCTTGAGACAAATGACGACCCAGATGATTTGGTTGCTCATGCTCTGGCTTTGCGGGGAAAAGGAATCGGCATGTTTGTTATCCGCACCCTGGAGTATCTCCGCAAAGGAGGCCGGATCGGACTTGTGGAGGGCGTGCTCGGCACAATGCTCCAGCTCAAGCCGGTGATCTTTGTAAACGACGACGGCATATATGAAACGCTGGTCAAGGCTCGCGGCCATGTGAACGCTTTGGAGGCGTTGGCGCGGGAAATCAGTGCGCGATTCCAAAAAGTTCGGATTCGCTTGGCGGTCGTCCATGGCGCCGCGGCGTCTGATGCCCAGAAGCTCTTGGATCGGCTGAAGGCATCGCTGGATGTGGAAGAATCCTTCCTGTTGCCGGTGAGCCCCGTCCTGGGTGTCCATACAGGCCCCGGCCTCATCGGCGTCATCGCCTGCGAAGCATAACTGCCTTGTAAGCGCTCCTCTGGCTTCATTCCCCCAAATGGCTGCCCCATAAAAAAGACAAATTATGGCTTGACAGGGAATGAACAGTCCTGTATACTTTCTAATCGTGCGAATAAATAATATGAAAGAGGGTTGCAAAGATGAAAAACTGGAATCATGCAGCAGTTCTACCATCCACGCGCCCATGCTATACCTTCTTCTTTTGACGAAGCGAAGGGAATGCCCGTCGGCGCGTTAGAATTACGCGCCGACTTTTTTTTATTGCAAAGGAAGGTGAATGGGCACCATGCAATCCCGCAGGTTTCGATTGATGATGTCGCTGGTCTGGGAAAATATTGGCCAGTATATGCGTGCCGCCGCGAGCACCATCATCACGGTCAGCATCGGCCTCCTTACGCCCCTCTTGATGGCGGAGACGGTGGACGCGGTCATCGGAAACAGGCCTCTAAACGCGCCTGGATTTATAGTACAGGCATTTGAGTCCATTGGAGGGCGAGCGTTTGTAGCGCAGAATCTCTGGATCGTCTCGTTGATCCTTGTGGGGGCGAGCTTGATCCGCAGCTGCTTTTTGTATATCAAAGGGCGGTCTACAGCCATGGCTGCTGAGCAAGCGGCGTTCGATTTGCGCCAACGCCTCTATGGGCATTTGCAGCGCCTTTCATACAATTATCATGTGAAAGCCGAGACGGGGGACTTGATCCAGCGCTGTACCTCCGATGTTGAGACGACACGCCGGTTTTTGGCGTCTCAGCTCATAGAGGTCGTCAACTCCTTGTTGGTTATCAGCATTGCCATGTGGATCTTGTTTGGCCGCAATGTTCGTTTGACATTGATCTCCACGGCAGTCATCATCCCGTTGTTTATGTTCTCCTTCTTGTTTTTCAAAAAGGTGATTCAGCATTTTCGCGTTGCTGATGAAGCCGAAGGCAAGATGAGCGCCGTACTTCAGGAAAACCTTACTGGTGTCCACGTGGTTCGGGCGTTTGGCCGCCAACGATATGAGGCGGAGAAGTTTGACGCTAAATCCGATGATTTCAAGAAATGCGTGGACAAGGTGATTTGGCTTTTGGCGGTTTACTGGAGCAGCTCGGACGCCATGGTCATGGCGCAGAACTGCGTGATGATCATCGTCGGCGTGCTGGCGGCGGCCAAGGGCGAAATTAGCTTGGGAACTTTAACGATCTTCATCAGCTACATCAATTCAATCCTCTGGCCCGTGCGCCAGTTGGGCCGGATCCTCTCCGATGCCGGAAAGGCGTTGGTATCCCTGGAGCGCATCGACGAAATTCTGCGCCAGCCTCCCGAAAAAGACGCCGAAACCCCAATTACGCCAAGCCTGAAGGGTGATATCGTCTTTAACGACGTTTCCTTTGCGTATGAGGAGAAGCGCCCGGTGCTGGAGCATGTCAGCTTTACGGCCCACGCAGGGGAGACAGTGGCCATTCTCGGTTCAACAGGCGCGGGGAAATCCACCCTGGTGCACCTGCTTCAACGGCTTTATGAGCCAACCAAGGGCACCATCACCATCGGGGGAAGTCCCCTGAACCAAATCGAGAAGCACCACCTGCGCAGCCGCGTGGGCTTGGTGCTGCAAGAACCGTTCTTATTCAGTAAAACCATTCGCGAGAATATCGCGATTGCCCAGAAGGACGCCCCGGACGAGGATATTTTCGAGGCGGCCCGTGTAGCTCAGGCGGATGAGTTTATCCGGGAAAGTGAGAAAGGGTATGACACCGTGGTAGGTGAACGGGGAGTCACGCTATCCGGCGGACAAAAGCAGCGGGTGGCAATCGCGCGAACGCTCATGAAGGATAACGATGTGCTGATCTTTGACGATTCCCTTTCAGCCGTGGATACCCGGACCGATGCCGCCATTCGGACGGAGTTGGCGAAAAAGCGCCAGGACGTGACCACATTCATTATCTCCCACCGCATCACCACCCTGGCGGAAGCAGACCGGATTCTTGTATTGGAGCAAGGACGGATTGTGCAGGAGGGTACCCATGAGGAATTGATTCAGCAGCCAGGACTATATCGGAGAATTTATGAAATTCAAGGCGCTATGGAAGAAGAACTAAAGGACGAAACAGCTTAGGAGGTGCGTTCCTTTGCAAGCGTGGGAAGAGAAGGACTACAGCGAGCAGTTTGACGCTTCGCTTTGGCGCAGATTGTTGCGCCAGGCGAAGCCCTACCATAAGCATTTGTATGGGATTATCGCGCTCATGGGTGTTTCGGCGCTCATTGACGCTGTCTTTCCGCAGATGACAGGATACGCCATTGACAACTTCATTTCAAAGGGCACAACCCAGGGAATCACATGGTTTGCGGTTCTCTATGTAGGTCTCATTACGATTCAAACGGCGAGCATCTATCTCTTTTTGCGGCTCTGCGGCAAGGTGGAGGTTGGTGTCTGCTATTTGATCCGGAAAAAGGGATTTGAACGGCTGCAGGAGCTGCCTTTTTCTTACTACGACAGAACCCCGGTAGGTTATATCATGTCCCGCATGACGAGCGATGCCCAGCGACTTGCGGATACCATCGGATGGTCCTTGCTGGATCTCTGCTGGGGTAGCTTCTTCGTTGTGCTCATTGCCATCAACATGTTCAGAATTAACTGGCGGCTGGCGCTGCCCATCATGGCGGTTCTTCCTTTTCTTGCGGCGGTCAGCTGGTTTTTTCAGCGGAGAATCCTAAAGAGCTACCGGGAAGTGCGGAAGACCAACAGTCAGATTACGAGCGCGTTCAACGAAGGCATTATGGGCGCGAAGACCACCAAAACCCTGGTTCGGGAGGAGGCCAACTTCGAGGAATTCACCGTTCTAACCCGGAAGATGCGAAAGTCCTCTGTCCGAGCAGCCACCCTGTCGGCCATCTACCTTCCCATCGTAATGTCCCTAGGAAGCCTCGCTACCGCATATGTCCTTTGGAAAGGTGGATACAGCGTTTATACCGGCGCGATCACCCTGGGAACGGTTCAAATTTTCATCACGTATTCGATCAATTTCTTTGAACCCATCCATCAGATCGCCAGGATTTTTGCCGATCTCCAGTCCTCCCAGGCGGCGGCAGAGCGGGTGATGACCCTCATCGAGATGGAACCCGAGCTGAAGGATATGCCAGAGGTTATTGAGAAATATGGGGACAGCTTTGCCCCGAAGCGGGAAAACTGGCCCACAATCCAAGGGGATATCGATTTTGATCATGTGACCTTCAACTATAAGGATGGAGAATCGGTGCTGGAGAACTTTTCACTTTCGGTGAAAGCCGGACAAACCATCGCCTTGGTGGGCGAAACCGGCAGCGGCAAGTCCACCATCGTCAATCTTGTCTGCCGCTTTTACGAGCCCACCTCAGGCGCCGTGAAGATCGATGGGGTGGATACTCGGGAACGCTCACAGCTCTGGCTCCAAGCGAACCTAGGCTATGTGCTTCAAACGCCCCATCTGTTTAGCGGTACCATCGCGGACAATATCCGGTATGGCAAGCTGGACGCGCAAATGGAAGAAATCAAACTGGCGGCCCAGATGGTCGGCGCGGAGACGTTTATCCTAAAGTTGGAAAAAGGCTATGATACCGATGTGGGCGAAGGAGGAAACCGGCTGTCCACAGGCGAGAAGCAGCTCGTTTCCTTTGCCCGGGCAATCCTGGCCAATCCGCGTATTTTTGTGTTGGACGAGGCCACCTCTTCTGTTGATACGGAAACGGAGCAGCGGATTCAGACCGCTATTAAAGAGGTTTTGAAAGGGCGAACATCCTTCATTGTAGCGCATCGCCTATCTACCATTCGTTCCGCTGACCGGATTTTGGTCATCGATGGGGGAAAGATCATCGAAGATGGCAGCCATAGGCAGCTTATCAAGCAAAAAGGCGTCTATTACAACCTGTATACCAACCAATTTCGGGAGGAGCAAGAGCAGAAAGTGCTGGCGGGAGAAGCGTAAGCATCTAGGGCAACACCGCACAGTCGCGCACACCGTCCTTGCGGATCTTTTCGTGCTGCTCTATGTCGCTCTTGCGGTCGCCGTAGCGCTGCTACGGCTTCCTCCAGGCTCCTTGATCAGCGCGAAAATCTCTCGCAATGCCGGCG
>JAVBOX010000161.1:0-5050 GCA_031550095.1 Eubacteriales bacterium | reverse complement strand
GGAAGATTCAGCTCTCCCTCCTCACCTGCTATGATGTGGAAGGCCCGCTGCTGATCGCCATGAGCGTGAAAACGCTGGAGCGGCTGGCGCGGATGGACATCAACACCGTGGCGCTCATGGTGCACAAAACAGGGGACGCCTCTGTCTACAATACGGTGGAGCTGCTCGCCGCGTATCAGGCCGCGAACCTGGCGGGCGTGACGGAACTGTGGCTCACGGCGGATGAGGACGCCATGGGGGCCGTGCTGGAGGATGGGTCCCGGGCGACGATCCCGTAACGCGGCTCCCCACGGGGCGCCGCTGATAAACTGAAAGCGCCTCTATGAAAAACGGGATTTTTGAGCTATAATTGGTCATGCTCTAAGGCAACACCGCACAGTCGCGCACACCGTCCTTGCAGATCTTTTCGTGCTGCTCTATGTCGCTCTTGCGGTCGCCGTAGCGCTGCTACGGCTTCCTCCAGGCTCCTTGATCAGCGCGAAAATCCCTCGCAATGCCGGCGACGCTCCTTTGTGCGGTGTTGCCCTAAATGACAGCAAAAGATGGAGGCTACGAACGTGCAAAAAATCGCCCCCTGCATCTGGTATGACCATGAGGCGCTGAAAGCCGTCGAACTTTATGTTTCAGCGTTTGAAAACAGCCGCATCGCACATGTGACCCATTATGTGGAGGGCAACCCCTTTCCATCGGAATTCCCCGCGGGGACGCCATTGAATATCCACTTCACGCTCTGCGGGCAAGAATTTGACGCGCTGAACGGAGGCCCTTATTTCAAGCCCAATCCCGCTGTTTCTTTCTTTGTTGATTGCGAGACCAGAGAGCAGATGGACGCGCTCTGGGAGAAGCTCTCCGAAGAAGGCTTTGTGATGATGGAGGTGGGCGGCTATCCGTTTAGCGAGCGATTCGGCTGGCTGGCGGACAAATACGGCGTATCCTGGCAGATCAGCCTTTCCGGCAAGAAGCAGGCGATCACCCCCTACCTGATGTTCACCGAAGGCGTCTTGGGGAAGGCCGAGGAGGCGATGGGCTTTTACGCCGGCATATTCGGCGGCGCTGGGCTGCCAGATATCAAGCGGTATGGCAGCGAAATTGAGAGGGCGGAAGGTATGGTGATGGTTGCCTCCTTTTCGCTGAATGGTCAGCCTTTCATGGCGGCTGACAGCCCATATCCCCATGGGTTTACATTTGCCGAAGGGGTCTCCTTTAGCGTATACTGCCGCGATCAGCCTGAGATTGACGAATTTTGGAATCGCCTCACCGAAGGCGGGGAGGAACAGCCTTGCGGCTGGCTCAAGGACCGGTATGGGGTGTCCTGGCAAATTGTTCCGGACAACATGGAGGCGCTGGGTGATACCGTTGATCCCCTCCGGGCGAGGCGCGTCAACCATGCGCTGATGGGAATGAAGAAGATCGATATCCAGGCGCTGCGGGACGCCTATGATGGTCCCCTATAAGCATGGAAGGCCATGGAGCCAAGGAAGACTGGGCATTCATGCCAGACTGTCTGAAGGGGCATCTGGAAACGGCATGAACAGTCTGACGCTTGGACTGTCGGGGAAACGAATAATGAAGAGATCGGGAGAATGGCATGATTGACGTTCAGCATGTGAGCAAACGCTATGGTAAACTGCTTGCCAATGACGATATATCTCTTTCTGTCAGCGGAGGTGAGCTTGCGGTTCTGCTTGGGCCTAACGGCGCGGGCAAGTCCACGCTGATTAAATCCATCTGCGGGCTTTTACGCTTTGAGGGGCGGATCACCGTGGGCGGATTTGACAACCGCTCGGCAGAGGCGAAGCGAATGCTGGGCTATGTGCCCGAATTCCCGGCGCTGTATCCCATGCTCACGGTCTACGAGCATTTGGAATTCATTGGCAAAGCCTACCGCTTGAGCGATTGGGAAGGCTATGCTCGGGAGCTGATGGACAAGTTTGACCTGTCGGATAAGCGGGATAAGCTGGGTAAGGAGCTATCCAAGGGCATGCAACAGAAGGTTAGTGTTTGCTGTGCCTTGCTGCCCAAGCCCAAAGCCATCGTGCTGGATGAGCCGCTGGTGGGGCTTGATCCCCACGGCATCCGGGAAATCAAGAAAATGATGGGCGAGCTGAAAGCGGGCGGCTGCGCCATACTCGTCAGCACCCACATGATTGACAGCGTGGAGGAGAACTGGGACGCCACCTGCGTCATGAAGGGAGGGCGTATCGCCGCGCTCTGCCGGGCTGGCAAACTGCCAGGCAGTAAGACCCTGGAGGATATGTACTTTTCCATCGTTGAGGACGGTGAGCAACCGTGAGCGCGTTGCTTTACATCATCCTCAAAAGCGCGAAGAACAGCCTGCGGGAGCTGATCCGCAAGCCGGGAAAGCTGGCGCTGTACCTGCTTGCGGCGGCCGGCATTGTCGGCATTGTCATCCTTTCATATTTTACGCGGCCAAGCGCTGAGAACCAAGTGCCTCTTTACTGGTTTTCCGGCATTTTCTTTCTTTTCTGCTCCTTTTTTGTGATCATCGCCATCATCAAGGGCACGGCCAGCGGCGATACCATGTTTGAGATGAACGACGTGAACTTGCTGTTCGTATCGCCTATCAGCCCTCGAAAGGTACTGCTATACGGTATACTGCGGCTTGCGAAAACCTCATTTCTGGCCGGTTTCTTCATCATATTTCAGGCCAACTCCCTGGCCAACTTCGGCATCGGGTTTGACGGCGTGCTGCTCATTTTGCTGGGCTTCATGACGTGCATCATCGTGCTGACCATCGCGTCACAAATGATCTACTCCTTGACGAACGGGAACGCAAGGCGAAAGATCCTTGTGAAGCTAATTGCCTGCGCGATGTTTCTACCGCTGGTCGCGGTCTTTGCCATTTCGCTTCTGCGCACTGGAGATGCCGTGGATGCGCTTCAGAGGGCGATCCAGTCGCCCTGTTTGACGTTTGTCCCCTTCGCTGGCTGGACGGCGGCAGGTATAACCCGGCTGCTTTTCGGCAATCTACTGCCAGGGCTGCTGCTGATCGGCGCCAACCTGTTTGTGGCGCTCGCGCTGGTCACGGCAATCCTGCTATCCAGGCAAGAGTATTATGAGGACACGCTGGTCGCCACCGAAACGGCGTTTCAAAAGAAACGCGCGGCCAGCGAGGGCAACATCAACCTGGACAGCTCAACCAAAAAGGTGTCCGTCGTCAAAACCGGCATTTCCGGCAGCGGCGCGGCGGCGTTGTTTGGAAAGCATCTGCGGGAAAGCTTTAGGCAAAACCGCCTGGGGTTTTTAAACCTGGCGTCCTGCCTGATGATCGTCAGCTGGGTGGCCCTGATCTTCTTCGTGAAGGATATGGTCATGGCGATACAGATTCTGATGTGGATTCAGATTTTTCTCATCGGCACGGGCCGGGGGCTTAAGGAAACCTATTCGCACTACATCTATATGATCCCGGAAAGCTCCCTCAAAAAAATACTATGGAGCAACATGGAGGTTATGATCAAGACGCTGATCGAAAGCATCCTGATCTTCGGCATCGGCGGCATGGCCGCCCAGGCGAATGGGCTGGTCATTCTTTGCTGCATCGTCGCCTACACGCTTTTCTCGCTGCTGCTGCTTTCGATCAACTACCTGTCCATGCGCTTTACCGGGGCCAACATCAGCATGGGGCTGCTCATCATCATCTACTATTTCTCGGTGGTGATCGCCATGGTTCCCGGCGTTATGGGGGCGTTGGTCGTTGGGTTTGGCATAGGTGGCGTTTCCGGCACAATCGTCGGGCTGTTGATCCTTTCCGCGTGGGAATTGGCTGCCGGGCTCGCCTGCTTCGCTCTGTCCAGGGGCGTCTTGCACCGCTGTGATATGGCGACAGGAAAGCCGAAGGGATAGTGCGCATACCGAAAGATGCCGGACGGGTCAATTTTGCGCACCTGTTTGCAAAGAGGCGGCATGATTTCGAAAGCCGCGCCGGGGACGCCGTTAAGCTTCGCAGGTCCGGAGGCGCTGGACGATCAGCGCTGCGGTTTGTGGACAATGTGCCCGGCGAGGCGTATGTCCGTTCAGGGGAATAAGGGTTTTCAGGCAATGAGCGAGACGGATTAAAGGAGGAGTTCACATGAACCCAGGACAACAGATGTTTTATGATTTCGTACTCCAGCGTGTCAGGGAGGACAAAACGGAAGAAGCTAAAGCCATGATGCTGGAGAATTTCCGCTTGCAGGAAGCCGGTCTGTTTACCTTGGAAGTCATGCGGCAGAACGCGCCTAAAATGCTTTCCCTCATCAAGCCGGAGTTTGTGGAGGAGTTTCAGCAGGCGGCGGCGCATATGAGTTCGACGCTGGGGAAATAAAGAGGATGTGTGGGGCGGAGAAGGCGTCATCCGACGCCGTGATAGGGAAAAACGTTGAGATTTGGCGAGGTGGCATGTGAACAACAGGGTGTATGCATACGACGCGGTGATCCTGGCCGCGGAACAATCCGGCGGCGCTTATGTGCCCTTTCCCTATGACGTGCGGGCGGAGTTTGGCAAAGGGCGCGTCAAGGTTCACGCCACGTTTGACGGCGTGCCTTACGACGGCAGCATCGTCAACATGGGCGTGAAAAACGCGGATGGGTCGGTGTGTTATATCATCGGCATTCTCAAGGATATCCGCGGTCGCATCGGCAAGCAGGCGGGGGACAGGGTTCACGTGACGATCATGGAGCGGATATAGCCAAAGAAAAGCTGTGCGGAGGGGGGCGCGTGAGATTTGGCAATCGCTGCTTACCTGCTCTTCAGGGTGGGATATTCATCGGGTGAGCAAATTTGTGTATACTGATTAACTGAACAACGAACCCAAGCTCGATAAAACCGTGGAGCTTTTGTTGGAACCCCAGACGATCCGCGAGCCTGTTGGACCATGCCAATATGGAATCGAGACGTTGTTCATGCAGGTTGAATGCCCGTTTCCTAGTTATTACTCCGGCACCAAATATTCGGAATTTGGCACGGATCTTTTTCCGTCCAGTGGCGTCGCCCTTCACTCAGCGTAGCGCTGCTACGCCTCGTTCCAGCTTCTTGCTGGGCGAAAAAATC
>JAVBOX010000092.1:0-15993 GCA_031550095.1 Eubacteriales bacterium | reverse complement strand
AGCCTATACCGCAACGAAGGCTTGAACATCGGCGATCAGGTAGAAGCAAGCGTTCTCCTATCCAACGGCAAACCAGCGCTTTTTTCTCCGAATCTGACCGTGACGGGTATCTTCATCAATCCTGTTTTTACCCTCCTGGATAGCCCCTGGGACCGAGGGATGTCGGAAGTTGGTAACGGCATCATCAATGGCATGGTGCTGTTATCCGGGGAAGCTTATGACAAAGCCTCCTTTGGGCATCTGCCCTCGACAGCCTATCTTTTCCTGTCAGGGGCGGACACGTTCTCCAGTTTTTCGGATGAATACACAAGCCAAGTCCATGAGGCGCGGGTGCGCGTTGCGTCCCGATTCGAAGATAAGAAATGGGTCATTTCAACAAGGACGGAGAATGGCGGCTACATCGCCGTTCGGGAGGCCGCCACGTCCTTCCGCATGTTGGCGTTGGCTCTTTCCGCCATTTTTGTCATTATAGGCATCATCATCTGTTTTTTTACCATCAGCCGGATTGTGGAAGAACAGCTCACCATCATCGGCACCCAGAAAGCTTTGGGCTTCACCCAGCGGGAGATTCGCATACGCTATGTTGCTTATGCCCTCTGCGCCGCCGCCGTCAGCCTGCTGATTGGCGTTCCCCTGGGTAATACGGTAATTCAGCGATGGATTATGGGTGTCTGGAACAAGGATCTCTATGTATTTCAGCACTTCATATTGGCGCATTCGCCATTCCCCCAAGTCCTATATGCCGCCGTGTTTATCGCTGCGGAGACATTGGGCGTTATCGGTGTGCTGTATAGCCTAAACACGCGGTCGGTAGTTTCCCTCATGCGCAACGTATCCATAGTCAAGGGCAATCGTATTTTCCTGGAACGAATTCACCCATTTTGGCAGCGCATCAAAGCGGTCCACAAGTTTTTTATCAAATACGCCTTGGCAGACGGGACGCGGATGATCACCATTGTCCTGAGCGTTGCCAACTGCATGGCTTTGCTCATCATGAGCTTTCAGCTGGAATTCTCCGCTGACAGCACGTTTCAAAAACAGCGTCAGGAAATCATGAGTTATGACTGGCGCGTGATAACCGACCCGCGCCGGAATCCAGACGCGGTGCAGTCCCTTGAAACCATTGCGCGTAGCGATGAGAACATATCCAGCCTGGCCGTTCGGGAAAAGCGATCGTTTCTTCACAAAGAAAGTGAAGGCCGGTACGGGCAAATACTCTGCTTTGCGGGAAACGCCCCAAAAAGCTTCATGAACCTGTTGGACGTAAAAACAAACAAGCTGATGGAGATTCCCCCTAAGGGCATGCTGGTCAATGAAAAAATTGCCAATCAGCTCCATTTAAAGCCAGGGGACTCCGTATATCTCACGGACGCTTCCGGCCAAGACCGGATGATTGGAATCGTCGGTGTTTTCCGGAACTATGTGGGCAATTTTTTCGTGATTTCAACCGATCAGTACCGTGCCCTATACGGGCAGGAGCCGACCATGAACGCCTTGTACCTGGAAATGCAAGGCGATGACGCATCCCCCCCCGCCTCATTTTCCGGCGTCGCCGGGCACATTGCCTGCCGGGTGCCAATGGAGTATAAGGGCGCGTTGGAGCGCTTTGGCAAAAAGGCCGGCGTCTATACGGCACTGTTTAATGTGCTGGCCATGTTTCTGTCCGTTTCCGTGCTGCTGAACCTTGCGGCCATCAACATCCGAAAACGAACACCGGAACTTGCGGTTCTTCGGATCAATGGGTATACTGCTGGAAGCCTGCGCCGATTTATTCTTGGGGATGTAATTCTCCTCATACCGTTAGGCGCGTTTGTCGGCCTCTTCTTAGGACATTTTGCTTCCTCTCGGATGCTTGCCTCCCTGGAATCCACCTTCTTTATTTTAGATCACAGCTTGAACGCATTGACTATTGGGGCAAGTTGTGCGATAATCCTATTTCTAACGATGGCAATTAATGGGATTATTACAGGAAGGCTTTATCGGCTGGATTTAACACGCGCAAGAGACGACGAATACGAATGGGGGAAAAACAAATGACTAAAAAGATTGCGCTGTTATTGTTTATTTGTCTGGTGTTCAGCATGGGTGCAATGTCTGAGCAAATCGAAAGTGCGGAGGTAAAGGACATTTCTCTTCTGGATGTTCGTGGAAGAAAAGACGGAGTATTCCTCCAAAGGGGAAAGGAAAACCCCATCACCGCGATACCGGGCATACGGCTAGTGGACAAGGACGCTTTGACCACCGGCCCTGCCACCACCGCCTTCATGCTAGCGGACAGCGACCGGGTTTTCCAGTTGGATCCATACGGCAGCGTAGTGATCGAAACATTGACCGCCAATAAGCTTGTTCTAACGGTTCAGTCGGGAAAGCTGTACTTTAACATTAAAACCCACCTGAAAGAAGATGAAACCCTGGATATCAATACAGGTGGCGTCACCATGAGCGTTCGCGGGACAAGAGGATACTTTATGTCAGCCCGGGATCAGTTCCAGGTCGCGATTGCCGAAGGTCTGGTCGATGTGATGATTGGCGGCGACGCGTATACAGTCGGGGAGGGCCGCCGGCTGGTCGCTTTTCGGGCGGCGGACGGCACGTTCAGCTCTGTGTCCGTTGAGACGCTTCCAAAGCTGAACAAAGGGCTCTCCGATTTTGACACATGGACCAACAAGACCATGTGCAGTTGCCCGGAGTCAGGCCATTTGAAGCTGTCCTGCGGCCACTTTGAATGCGACCCAGGCAGTCCCCATGAGCTGGTTTGCGACGCATGCAATCAATTCGCCTGTAACGGAAGCGACCATTCCACCTGTGGCATTTGCGGCAAGCGCGTTTGCGTAGGTACGCATGGAAAAGGCGTCTGCGATATCAAGAAACCAACACCAACCAAACCGCCAGCGACGCCTACACCCGTTCCGACGGATGAGCCAACCCACCCGCCAATCCCTGATCCCACGGCTGAACCGACGCCAAGGCCCACCCGTGCGCCAACCCCGGAACCACCTCCGTCACCGACGCCTGACCCCACACCGGGAGAATTCTATTGCCCTAATTGTGGCGCTAGGATAGATTCTCCGGATGAGCACCGCTGCGCTTGTGGCATCTACCACTATTGCTCGCCTGCCAGTCCACCTACGAACCATGGAGGCAATGGTGTTCCCGTGCCATAAGCGGAAGGCGCGGCGTGGGTTCGCTACCTGCCTGTATGCGCTTCCCCTTCTTTTGGTGTTTATCATCTGGAGGGGAGGCGGTTTGTTACGGCTTGAGTATCTGCTTGAAGACGCTTTCTACCAGCATCCCGGCGCCGTTTCCCCGAATATCTTTGTTATTGGAATTGACGAGGCAACATCAGCCGCTCTTGGCCCTTTTGTAGAATGGAGCCGAGAGGGTATGGCGGAGCTGGTTCGCGTGCTGTCGGCGGATCCCCAAAATGCGCCTGCCGTGATCGGGATTGACGTGGGGTATTATGGGGAGACGGATCCCAAGGCCGACAGAAAGCTCGTGGAGGCTTGCGCGGCGGCTGGCAATGTGGTGGTGGCGGGCGCCGCGACCTTCGGCGATGCGATTCGGTACGATAGCGCGGGGAATGTCTACGCCTCCACGGAGGTGGTCACACTGGAGAAGCCCTTCCCTGCTTTAGCGGCCGTGGTGGACTGGGGCCATACCAACTTCAATCTGGATGTGGACGGCGTGGTCCGATACGCGCTTCAGTGGTTTATGGCGGGGCCTGAGCGTGTGGAATCCTTCGCCAGCAAGGTATATGAGGCCTATACCGGGAAAATGCCCGATATTCCGATGAATCAGGACCATGAATGGCGCATCGCCTACTCCGGTGAGCCTTATGACTACTATGGCTTGCCGGGGATAGGCGCTTCGTTCGTTCGGGTTCTGCGTGGAGAATACCCGGCCAAGGCGTTCACGGGCTCCATTGTGTTGATCGGCGCGTATGCCAGCGGCATGATGGACGATTATGACACCCCGGTGAACCATGAGGCGCGCATGCACGGCGTGGAGATCCACGCGAATCTAGTACAAGCCATGCTGGATGGGAAATATATCCGGACGCTTCCTTTTCTTTTGGAATCAATCCTCTGCGGGCTGCTATGGGGCACCATGGTGCTTGTTCTTATAAAAATTAGGATCAGGTTCTCCATTCCCTTAACGCTGGTTCTTATGAGCCTTTATGCCTTTGCGGCTATCCTGTTGTCCTGTCGCCAGCTGTTTCTGCCCATTCTTCCACCCTTAGCGGGTTGGTTGCTTCTGATCTCCTTTCATTTGGCGTTAAAGTATGTGGGTGGATGGCGGGAGCGCCGCCACATAATCGAGGGGTTTAGCCGCTATTTGCCGCCGGAAGTGGCCCAAAGCATTGCCGAGCACGGAGAGGAAGCCCTCCGGCTGGGAGGCACCAAGCGAAGCATCGGTGTGCTCTTCGTGGACATCCGTGGGTTTACGCCTCTTTCCGAGGTGCTTGCGCCGGAACGGCTGGTGGCGCTGCTCAATCAGTATTTGGATCTGACCACCGCTTGCATCTTCCGCCACGGCGGAGCCGTTGATAAATTCATTGGAGACGCCACGATGGCTCTGTTCAACGCGCCCAGCGAGCTGGAGGATTACGTGTTTGAGGCGGTTTCCGCGGCCCTTGAGATGATCGAGCTCAGCGCGGTGCTGAACACAGCCCTTGCCGCCGACGGTATAGGGGGTATCGGCTTTGGGATTGGCATAAACTGCGGGGAAGCCGTGGTTGGCAATATCGGCACGGAATTCAGAATGGAATATACGGCTATTGGGGACACGGTGAACACTGCCGCTCGAATTGAGGGCCTCGCCACCGCCGGAGAGGTGCTCATCACCGAGTTCGTCCATGCGCGTATCCAAGATCGCGTAGCGTGTCACTATTTGGGCATGCAAAAACTCCGGGGCAAGCGGGACAGCGTGCCTGTTTGGCGCGCGGAGCGCCTGCTTGCGTCCGGAGAAAGCGTTGATGCTACCAAGCCCGTTGATTGAGTATTATTTAACCCTGAACAATACGACCTTCATGGCGCCGGTGGAATGGCGGCCTTCCAGGGCCACATCGACCAACAGCTCTAGCTTTGCGCCGGTGAACTGATCGGCGTTGATGGTGAACGTGGCTTCCGCCTTTGAGCCCCAAAGGTTGTTCAGGGGCAGCATGAACTGGCGGCCTCCCTGGACGGTTACGCCTTCCGGCACATAGAGAGAAATACGCGCCCATTGCTGCTGGCACATTGTCACCGCGTTCTTGACTTCTACTGTGAAACTTTTGTTTTCCCCATACGCGAAGAATGGGGAAACGCCAAGATCTACCATTGCGCTGAAGGCGGGGAATTCATAGCGGGCCACATTGGAGGATAGGGCGCTGAGCTCCCGGATCGGCAGGCTGTGGTCCTTGTGCATGCCGTTCATCTGAAGCTGATAGTCCGCTGTGTTGGCGCAATAGAGATCATCGCCATCCAAGCATTGAATGGTATAGCCGTCCTTCGCTAGGATATCGCAGACATTCTGTCCCAGGAAGAGGGGCGTGGTCCGCAACACCCTGTCGGTGAGTTCTGTCACCGTTTCAGGCACCCAGATGCCCCGGCTGGTCTTGTCAATGCAGAGGGTGACAATTCTATCGCCTAGAGGAGCTGTCCATTTTTCCGGCAGCTTGGAAGCACCGGAGATGATGCCCAAAATGGCGCCCAGGGTGGCGCAGGTGCAGTCCGTATCCTCTCCGCAGGCGTTGGCCTTGATAAGTTGATCACCGAAGTCGCTTCCGTAAAGCCATCCGGCGATGACAAAGCCTACGTTTTCCGCCGCATCAAAGCCCGGCTTTCCGACCTCGGACATGCCCATTTCCTTGCTGCGGCGTATTGCCTCCGCGTGGGTGATGCCTTGCACGCCGAAGGTGCCGGGAGCCATGTCATGGATGCGGGCAATGGCTTGGCGGAAAGGAACGCCGGCCTGATGGCAGGCCATCGCTTCTTCAACCGCGGCGGTGACCTTGCTCTCCTTAGGAATGAAAGAAAGGCCAATGCTGATGAGCTTGATGGGTTCGCTCTCCACGAAAGCGGCGCTTTGCAGTGCGGCGCAGAAGATTTCCGCGTACATGCCGTCATCCGCGTGATCGACTATAGCATCCTCATAGGCATAGCGGGCCGCCAAAGCGGGCCTTCCGGGGGCGAGGCACGCCCAAATTTCCGAGCGGATATAACATCCGCAGGAGTCCTTATAGGTGTTGTCCACAGCGCCGCTCATGGGCGGCACAAGGCCTGCCCGAAGGTTCGCCTTTCCGGTTCCATATTCAACCCAATTGGGAATCACATAGGATAGCCAGTAATCTCCGAGGATGGAGGCGTTCACGTTGCGTCCGTAGCGCTCCACCGCCGCGAGCCAGACGATTTGCAGGTCCAGATCGTCGTTGGGGGGCGGCCCCATGGAAAGATCCTGCGTGTAAAAGTCCACTTCTTTGTACTGGCGAAATCCCTCAAAAGGGGCCCCCAGCACACCGCCAATGTTTTTGCCCGCCCAGCAGCCCATGACCTTGTCCCGATACGTTTGAAAATCCAGAATCATGTAAATCTCCTCCTCATGTCGGCGCCGCATGCCACGGGCCTATTCTTTTTGGGTTTCTTTCGCAATGCGGATGGTCACGGTGACACCCCCCTGAGGGCCTCGGGCATAGTGAAGGCCATACCCACTCCCGTAGAGGATGTTCAGCCGGGACTGGGCATTCCGGACGCCGATGTGCTGCCGAGCGTCGTCGGTTTCTTCCCGGGAGAAATCAAAGGTGTTGAGCCGTTCCATCTGCCCGTCGCCCATGCCCACGCCGTTGTCGGACAGGATGATGAGCACGTCGCTTGGCGCCTTGGGAGCCTCCTCCACGCGAAGGGTAAGCTGCCCATCGTAGCTGATGGCCTTCAGCCCGTGAATCAGGCTGTTCTCCACCAAAGGCTGCAGGATAAAGCTTGGAATCTGTACATCCAGCAGGGATTCATCCAGGATGTAAGCGTCCTTCAGCATGGGATGGCGGCATCTGAGCAATTGCAGATAGACCTGCATCAGCTTCACCTCGTGGCGGATGGGCACCAGGGGGCTTGAGTTCCCCACCCCAAAGCGGAAGAACGTAACCAGATCCATGATGATTTCGGCCACCTCCATATCCCCGTTGATGGCGGCCCGGATACGGATCATATCCAGGGTGTTATACAGAAAGTGGGGGTTGATCTGGCTTTGAAGATACAAAAGCTCCGTTTCCTTTTGGCGAAGCTGAGTTTCCTTGAGCTGGATCGTCTTTTCATATTCAGAGAAAATCAGGTCGTTGATGGTGTCCATCATGGCGTTAAAGGCATCCCCCAGGCGCTTGACCTCATCCAGCCGGTCGGCGCTTTCCACGGAAATCCTCGTGTTTGTCCGGCTGAAGCTCTCCATGGCTGCCGCCAACTCCGTAAAGGGCAGAATTCTGCGGCGGATTAGCAGGGAATTGATGAGGATCACCAGCAGTAGCGCCATGGTGAAGATGCCGACGATGGTCACCATGGTGCGGGTGGCTTCCTGGTATATCATCGCCTCGGGCCGAACGACGTACAAGGTCAGGCCGCTGATGGAAGACCGTTCGGCCAGCATGGTGGACGCCTTGTCGGCGAAGCGAACTTTGGAGAGAATCCCCGGTTCCTCATTCGCCAGCTCCGGATAGGCTTTCGCCAAAGGCGTATAACCCTTCCCCCGCTCTCACACAGAATCGTGCCCTGGGAATCCACCAACAGATAATGGGCATCCATATCGATGGATTTGGTAAGGACGGCATTCAACGCGCTCATGCGGGTGGTTACCATCATGAAGCCAATCCGCCGGTACGGGGAGAAGCTGTTTACCTCCCGCAAAACCGTCAGGTACTCATTATCAAAGGGGTTCCTCAGGGTGGGCGTATGGAGCATGGAATCCAGCCCGCCCTTCATCAGCCGTGTGCCGTAGGGTAAAATCGGCGCGGAAGCCAGATTTTCCAGAAACCAGGCATCCGACGTGATGGAAAACGCGCTCTTCAGGGAGATGGTGAACAGGGAGTATTTTGCCACAAGGGACGTGTTGCTGAAGACCAGCATGGACGAGATGTCGTTCCGGCTGGTCACCATGGACAGCAGCAGGTTAGCCATATACTCGGAAGCGTCCAGAGCTTCCCGGTAGTTGTATTCGTTTGATTCAACGAGAATTTCCTGGGTCCGGGCATCCGCCACCGCCACTGTTGTAGCCCGGCTTAGCTCTCCGAGCCGCTCATCCACGGAGCTTAGGGTGTTGACCAAGTAGGAGTGCATGGACTGGCGCTCTTTTTCCGTGGAGAGGCCGGTGGTCATCATCCACAGCAGCAAGAATGCGGCAAAAAAGACAGCCACCAACACCAGGGCGTTGGCAAGGATGAGCTTTCCGGACATATTGAGCCGTGAAGGTCCCAGCATGGGGCAAACGCTCCTTTTGCTGTGGAATCCCTATCCTTTTACAGCGCCCGCGGTCATACCCGCGATTAAAAACCGCTGGGCAAAGACGTAAAAGACCGCGATGGGGGTCAGACAAATTACCAGAAAACTCGGCGGCAAGGGCCTTGAGGCGCAGATCCTCGGAGAGGTGCTCGTTGATGAAGGCGACAATACGGTTGATGGTTGGCAGCGTATCCGAAGCGGGTATGTCCTTGTCCTCCCCCGCCCATTCGGGCATGAGCTCAAACCGCTCCTGGCGAATACGCTCAATCAGGGCTTCAAACAGGATAAAATCCACCGGCTTTAAGAGATAATCAAAGACCCGGAGCTTGAGCGCTTCCCGAAGATAGGCAAAGTTGTCATACCCGCTGATGATGATGAAAACCGTGTCCATGAGCTCGGCATTCACCCGCTTAATGACCTCAAGGCCCGTCAAAAGGGGCATATTGATGTCGATGACCACGATGTTCGGCTTCAGGCGCAACATTTCATTGACCGCCATGATGTCGTCGAAAGCCGTGGCCACTACCTCGCAGCCGATCCGACCCCAATTTACCAGCTCTTGGAAGCCATCGACGATCACCCGCGCATCGTCCACAATCATCACGGATAGCTTTTTCATGGATGTAGTATAGCGTATTGGGTGGGAGAAGCAAAGAGAGAAAAGGCACCTGCTGGAAGTTATTGGAAAATATGGGAGGCGTTTGAAACAAAGCAAGCGCCAAATCGAATCGGGTTTTCATGTAAATCGTCCTTAAATAATTATTGAAATTTGTTGCAACCTTTTAACATGTATGATAATCTATCCGTAGACATCCATGAATACCCATTTGGCTGTATTCATTATCATGCCTTGCTTTCGGAAAGGAGAAAACCCTATGAAAGCGTCTATTCATCGCTATTTTAAGGTGGGCACCATTCACTTCATGTCCTTTCCAGAGGTTATGAGCGGCGAAGGTGATGTGCTGGGAACCCTGAAAACCATCCTGCGGGACGACTATTTTGACGCAGTGGAGGTGACCTGGATCAAGGATGCCGCCATACGGGAACAGGCAGCCCGCATGCTCGCCATTTCCGGGGTCACCGTATGCTACGGCGCCCAGCCCAGGCTTCTTACTACGGGCCTTAACCCCAACGCCTTGGAGGAGAGCGCCCGCTTGGCCGCGGAAGCCACGCTAATCGAGGCGATCGACGAGGCGCAGACCTTGGGCGCGGGAGGAATTGCTTTTCTCGCGGGGAAATATGATGAGGAAACTCGGGGGGAATCCTTTGCCCAGCTTTTCAAGACCACCAAAACCCTATGCGCCTATGCGAATACCAAGGGAATGACCGTGGAGCTGGAGGTATTCGATTTTGATGTGGACAAAAGGGCATTGATCGGCCCCGCGCCCTATGCCGCCCGCTTTGCGGCGGAGGTGCGAGCCCATTGCAATAACTTCGGCCTGTTGGTGGATCTCTCCCATTTTCCACTGACCCATGAGAGCAGCCGCCTTGTCATCCAAACCCTCCGGCCCTACATCACGCATCTCCATTTTGGCAATGCCGTGGCGAACACGCCTGCTTCGGAGGGATATGGCGATACCCATCCCCGCTTTGGCTTCCCCCAAAGCGCAAACACCATCGAAACCCTTGTTGACTTTCTTTGGGAGCTAAAGGACGAGGGCTTTTTCCGAAAGGATAACCCTCTCGTGCTCTCCTTTGAGGTAAAGCCCTGGAAGAATGAGGATCCGGAGCTTGTGCTCGCCAATACAAAGCGCGCCTTAAACCGAGCGTGGGCAATTTTGGAGACATAATCGAATGAGGATCGTCATTTGGGGCGGATGCCCAGATGGCCTCTCATCACCGAGGCGGATTTGGCGGCCGCGCTTCAAAGCGGAAAGGTACCTTGCCGCCGAGCTAGAAATAGAGCGGCTATTGTGAGAGGGAAAAACCCAGTTGGTATATTTGTTGGGGTAATGGGCCGCAACAACGGTACGAAATATAACATAAACTCAAAAAGAAAAAGCCCCCCAAACCTTTAAAATCCGACGGCTTGTGGGGCTTTCTTTTTTTGGTGGGGTTAAATGGGCTCGAACCATCGACCTCCACGATGTCAACGTGGCACTCTAACCAACTGAGCTATAACCCCAATGCAATATATTCTACACGATGTCAGGAGAAATTGCAAGATAAAATCTTCTGAGGAACACGCCTGAACTGGCATAAATATTTATGTACAAGCCCTATTGACAAACAATCCTGAAGATGATACCTTGATTAAAACGATTGCGCAAACGATAAACTAGAAAGGAGCGATGGAAAGCCATACAAAACGCAATGGTCTTTTTCCCTTTTTCTACCCTTTGGAGACCAAAACGAATAGGAGGCGCCATCATGAGGAAGTTCTCAAAGGTTTTTCTTTCAGTCGTTCTGATGTTGACCGTGCTGTTCACCGGCATTTCAGGTGTGCTTGCCGCCGATAAAGTCGAGATCACCATCGGCGGCCTGGATTATGTGTATATGCCCATGGTTGTGGAGGCGTTCAATGCCGCCAACCCGGACATTAACCTGACCTATATGCCTGATATGGGCACTGTGGACGACGGTTCCCTTCAGGCTGTGATTCAGTCCGGCGAGGGCCCGGATATCGTGGGCACAGGCTCCGGCATTGGCCGTGTCCGCCCCCTGGCCCAAAATGGATTGATTCAGCCCATTACTGCCGCCTATGACGAATATCAGCTGTGGGACCGCTACCAGCCGTTTGTCGTGGACGCTCTGAAGAAAACGGTCAACGATGGAAATATCTACGAAGCGCTGGAAGGCCTGGATGTGTTCCAGATCTACTATAACATTGGAATTTTCGAACAGGTGGGTGTACAGCCGCCCACAACCTGGCAGGAGTTCATCGATGTATGCGAAAAGCTGGTCGCCGCTGGATACACCCCCATCGCCAACGGTTTTCGCGGCGGTGTGGCCGCCGGCTGGTTGGCTGGCCAGATTTTTGAAGCATTCGCGGGCTCCGAGGCGATGAATAAGATCATTTACAGCGGCGCCAAGATGTCCGAGTTCCCTGGTTATGAGCAAGCGTTCCAGACCATCTATGACTTCGGCCAGAAGGGCTATATCAAGGCGGAAGAAGCCTTGGCTTTAGACGCGGGTGAGGCGGAGGCTATGTTCTACAATGGCACCTATGCCATGTTTGGCGCCGCCCATTCCGTGCTCCTTCGTGCCGCCGCCGCCGACGAGACCATCGACCTGAGCCAATTCGCCGCCTTTGCCCTGCCCTCCGCGATTGTGGAAGGCGTCGCGCGGCCAACCATGGGACTTGCCCACAGCTGGGAGATGAGCGCACAAGTGGATGAGGCGAAGATGGACGCGGTCAACCGTTACTTCGCGTTCCTGGCAAGCGACGAATACTGCCGCGTGGCCATGGCCAACGGCGGCAATCTGATCCCCAGTCTCGCCAATGTCCCGGAAGACGCCCAGATGAATGATATCATGAAACAAGCCGTAGCGGCTTTGGAAAGCGGCGCCGGATATAACCCCAGCGTATTCCTGCCAGGCACCGCGAAGCAGGCGTATTATGAAGCGCTCCAGGGCGTGCTGGCCGGACAGATGACACCCGCCCAGGCTGTGGAGTCCATTGATGCGGGTCTTGCAGCCCAATAACAACATACCTGCGGTTTGGGGTTCCCTGGCGGCTATCCTGGCCGCCGGGGTTCCCTGTTCATTGGATTTGTACGGCGAATCGCCAAATCCGCCTTTTCAAATAAAGGGAGGGGTAAGGGATGATTCAAGCAAAGCCGGTAAGCGCAACCCAAAAAACGCGATACAGGCGGGAAATCTGCTGGTCCATTTTGTTTATCGCGCCGGCTCTCCTGGGCTTTATCTTCTTTCTGATCGTCCCGTTAATGCGGACGATGTTCATGAGCCTGACCAATTGGAGCGGCCTCTCGGACAAATGGGATTTTGTAGGGCTGACAAATTATTTGGAAGTGCTCAAGCATGAGCGGTTTTACAAGGCCATCGGCAGAAGCCTGATCTTCATGGTATACCATGTGATCCTGGGTGCGGGTGGCGGTCTGGTTCTGGCCTATCTTATATCACAAGCTCAGTGGTTTAAGAACACGTTCCGGGTGCTCCTGTTTTTCCCCCGGGTGCTGGCCCTCTCCGTGGTGGGCATCACTTGGACCCAACTGGCGCATCCAATCATCGGCCTTTTTAATACGACATTGAAAGCCATCGGCCTTGGCGGGCTTGCCACGGCTTGGCTGGGCAATATGGCGACGGCGTTGCCCATGGTGAGCGTTGCCTCCGCGTGGCATGCCTATGGCTTTTATATGGTGATTTTTTTGTCGGCAATGCAGGTGATCGACACCAGCCTCTACGAATCCGCCTGGATGGACGGAGCCTCCGCCTATCGCCAGTTCATACATGTAACCATCCCAGGGCTTTACAACACCATCTCCACTGTGCTGGTCATGGGATTTATCGCGGGCATCAAGGGCTTTGGCACCGTATGGGCAATGACACAGGGAGGGCCGGTGGATTCCACGGAACTGGCCATGGTCTATATCTGGCGGGACGCCTTCCAAAACAGCAAAATGCCCTCCGCCTTGGCCGGCTCCATCCTCTTCGGCCTGGTGATTATGCTGGTTTCCATCGTTTTGAATCAGCTTCGGGAGAGGGGAGATATCGATGCGTAAAAAGTACGCGGGGGATGTAGTCCTGGAAATCGTCCTTTTGCTTGTGACGGTGATCATCCTGGTGCCCTTCGTATGGATATTCTTTAACTCCTTCAAGACCAACAAGGAGATTTTCGCCGGGGGAAAACTGCTGCCCACAAAGTTTATATGGGATAATTACTCCTTCGCGTGGGTCAAAGGAAGCTTCAGCCAGTATTTCCTCAACAGCGTCATCGTAACGGCTTCGGTGGTCGTCCTGCGGCTGATCCTGGTCTGTCCGGCAGGCTATGCCTTTGCCAAGCTGCGCATCCGCAAATACCCGTGGGTGTTTTACAGCTTTCTCATCGGCCTGGCCATTCCATCGGAGGCGTTTATCATCTCGCTCTTTCTGCAAATCCGGGATATTGGCATGATCAACACGCTGCCCGGCTTGATCCTGCCCCTGTCTTTTTTGGGGCTACCCTTTTCAATATTTATGCTGCGCAATTACTTCATTGATCTGCCCAATGCTCTGGTGGAATCCGCCGTCATGGATGGGGCGGGCACCATTTCCGTATTTTTTAAGATCATGCTGCCCCTTGCGAAGCCCAGCCTTTTGGTCATCGCCGTGCTCAGCTTCCTGGATGGCTGGAATGAGTACATGCTGTCCATGCTGGTGCTGATCACCCCTAAGACCAAGACCATTCCCCTTGGGCTGGTCAAGTTTTCATCCGATTACATCAGCAACTACGGCGCCGTCTTTTCCGGCACGATGCTGTCGATCATTCCCTCGATTATCATCTATAGTTTGCTGCAGCGGACTTTCATCAGCGGAATGACCATCGGCGCTGTAAAAGGCTGAGCCGAAGAAGGAGCAACACATGGACAACAAGGACAAACGGGAAAACTCCCACTACACCAAGGAACCTCCCGTCATTCCAATCGGCACGGATGCCTATGCGCACTGGGATATGCTCCCCTACCAAAAGCTCAATGTCCGCGCTTATATGAAGAGCACCTATGACCGCACCGGCTTTAACCGGGGGGCAAACGGCGGCTACTATCTGTATCAGGAAACGGATACGTTCAACACGGTGGTCGATGAGAGGGGCAGCGGGTGCCTTTACTTTGTCCGGAGCAACCATTTTCATGGCAGTCCCTGGCATTACGAGATCGACGGAGAGGACTTTCTTGTTAAGGAGAGCGGCACGGACGATCCGGTGGATGCGCCGAACAAGCATCCGGATCCCCACTTCATCCCGGAGGAGCTCTTCCCCGCGCCCATGAACCAGACATGGAATCGCTCCGCCGGGGGAGATTTGATGCAAACCCCCATGCCCTTTGCGAAGAGCTTTCGGTTCGCCCTGTCCCGCACTTTCTACGGGACTGGATACTGCATCCTGCACAAGTACCCCATGGGCTTCACAAACACCACAAGGCCCCTAGAGGCTTGGGACCGGAAACCGCCGGATGGGCGTGCGCTGGCGCTTCTTTCCATGGCGGGCAAAGACATCGCTCCGCCGGAATGCGCCATTGCCGCGGAGGGGAAGCTGTCCCTCCAAGGCGGTGAGACTGTCCAGTTCGCCAGCCTAAGGCAGGGACCCGGTATGATCCGGGGCATCTCCTTTAGCGTCCCGGAGGCAAACGCTTATGACTTTGGCAAGGTGTATCTCCGCGTCACATGGGACGGCGCCGCCCATGCCTCCATTGACGCGCCAATCAGCATGTTCTTCGGCGTGGGCCATATCTTCAACAAGGATCACCTGGAATACCTCCAAAAGGGTCTGATGAGCAACATCCGCTATGATGATGGAAATGTGCTCCTCAACTGCTATTGGCCCATGCCCTTCTTTGAGTGCGCCAGGCTTGAGCTTGTGAACGCGTCTGGAGAACACATTCCGGATATCGCTTTCTCCATTCGGCTACTGCCCTATGAAGGCCCTCGGAACCATATCGCCTACTTCCATGCCACCTATACGGACATCCCCGAACCGGTGGAAGGCGAGTATAACATCATGCTGAACACCAAGAAGGTGGAAGGCGGAGGGGACTGGTGCGGCTCCTTTGTGGGCCTGACCTATGTGGTCACCCACTCTGGCCGGTTAATGCCCACCGTGGAAGGGGATCAGCATTTCTTCTTTGACGACAGCAACACCCCGCAGGCCCAGGGCACGGGCACCGAGGAATTTGCCGGTGGCGGCGATCACTGGCGCTGGGGGACCCGGTCCACCTTGCCTCTCTATGGCCACCCCGTAGGCCGCATGGGCGGAAAAAAGGATGACAATCCCCTGGAGCTGCTCAACTCCGCCTACCGCTTTTTGGTAGCAGATTGTTTCCCCTTTGGGAAGAACGCGATCATCGCCCTGGAGCATGGCGTTATCAATAACTCCCATGAGCATTACGAGGGCTGCGCCTATTGGTATGGGGTACATGAGGCGGGGTTGATCCCAACGGATGAAATCATCATCTGCGATGAGGAGAACATGAAGGCCCACAAAGCCACATCTTCCCATGCCCAGGCGCCGTATCTGCTTACCTCCCGGTATGACTGGGGCCCCCACGAGGACTTCCACATGCAAAGGGAATACTTCCCGACCCAAAGCGACATGGTGCGGAACACCATAGGGGTGACGGAGTTCGACGTGACCGTGGATCCGGATAACATCGGGCTGATGCTTCGTAAGAAATTTGATTATATGATGAACAACCAGTGCGCAAAGGTCTATGTGCGGCGAGAAGGGCATGAGTGGGCTTTCGCGGGCGAATGGTATATCCCCGGATCCTCCACCACCGTGTTCAGCCGCCCGGAAGGCAAGAGCTTCACCATTGACGAGCTGAAGGCCACAGAGCACCATGTGGTAGAGAGCGAGCGCCGTTGGCGCGAGGAGGAG
>JAVBOX010000079.1:0-4242 GCA_031550095.1 Eubacteriales bacterium | reverse complement strand
TGAAAGGGGCGGTCAGGATACGGTTGTTCGCCTGCACGCAAACGATCTGTTTGGAAAAATCTTGCCCCAAGCGGGAATCTATACCGTGACAATTGCCAAAGACGGAAGCGCTGCGGTGCAATGGACCCACGATGACGTTGATCCTTTGGCATGGGCAAGCGGTTCGCCGGACGATGCGGTATGGGGCGACAAGCAGATCCTTGCCTACCGCGAAAAGCGTGATCAGGAAAATCAGTCAGCGCTTGCGCGCGGCATCGAAAGTGGCGCGTCTGTACAGGCGGACACCGCTGAAACGCTCCCCCCGCAGGGAAAGCTGAGCGAAGAGCAGGCGCTGGACATTGCCAAGAACGCGATAAGGGAAACCTTTGGCCTTTCCGATGAAATGCTCACGCTGTTCAACGCATTTACTGGCCTGGGGGAGCAGAAGGCTGGCGTATGGGTAATGATATACCGTCCCACTTCCATAGCCGACACGCTGTTTGCGACAGACGGCGACTCCCCGCTCGGATATTACACCCTGTCCATTTCCGATGACACAGGAGAGGTTCTCCAAGCCCAATGGTCCCTTGAGGGAAAGGATGAGAAGGCCTACACGGAGCATACCTGGGCGCAGGCGAAAGCATATAACACCAAAACCTTGCCATGGGTATTGGACTTGGTAAGCACATGCGGGCCTCTAATTGAAAAAGGCGAGGCGGCCGGCGTAACGCTGAGCGTAGAGGACAAAGCCGCCTACGATCAGGCCTTCCGCGATGCGGGCTTCGATGCAACCCTCTACAATCATGTTTTGCCACAGGCAGGGGATATTTCCTACGAACAGGCAGTGGACATCGTTAGGCAGGTGCTAAGCGAGGAATGCGGCGTAAGCCGTGCCGTATTTGACGCAAGCGGTTTCGCTTATGCGGATTTAACGCAGGAGAAGAGCCACAGGGAGTGGTACTTCTGGGTGCAAAATATCGAGGAGCAATGCGGATGGAGCGTTGCGTTTGACGCCAAGACCGGTGAAATTTTCTCTGTGATCGCGGACCCCTTCGCCAATAGCAACGGCTAAGATAGTCGTTTGATTTTCAAGGGAGTCAGCTCATATGGGCGGACTCCTTTTTTCTTGTTCTTATAAATACTTACTTCTGCCACTTTGTAGAATTGCCCGCCGAAAATCACCGTTTTGATCGGAATATTTCCTGTAGGTGAAACCTTCCATATCCATCGAATGTCTAATGGGTGAAATCAACGTTGAAATCACCGAAAGAACCGAGGGTGACTGATGGACAAGCAGTTTTTTGCCCAGGAGGTCAAAGCACAGGAGCGCTCCCTTTACCGTATCGCGCGGAGCTACTTGTATAGCGACGCGGATGCGGCGGACGCGGTGCAGGAAGCCCTGGCCCGTGCATGGGAAAATAGAAAGTCCCTGCGGGAGCCAGCCCTGTTCCGTACCTGGCTGACACGCATCCTCATCAATGCATGCAAGGACATGCTGAAACGTGCCAAGCGAATCCAGCCTGTGGCGGAGGTGCCGGAAAAGCATCTAGTGGATGCACCGTCCAGAGAGCAGGAGATACGGGTCGCACTGGATGCCTTGGACGTGAGGCAGCGGGCCGCCCTAACGCTATTCTACCTGGACGGATACTCCTTGCGGGAGATTGGCCAGATGCTGAACCTGCCCCAGGGAACTGTCAAGAACCGGCTCTTTCGTGGCAGACAGAAGTTGAGAGATATACTGAAAGAGGAGGCGTTCGGCGATGAAGCTTGACGAGTTTGACCGCTCCTTTGGGGATACGCCGAGGGTGTTTACCAGCCGCATTGACGATACCCTCCTCAAATTGAAGGAGGATGTGCCTATGAAAAGGTTTACAATTCGAACCGCTATTTTAGTGGCGCTGATACTACTACTCCTATGCGGTATTGCCTATGCCATCGTCGTGTTCCAGGGGCAGGAATGGTACTACAACAACCGGTTTTCGGCCTATCAGGAGCATGAACCGATCAAACACCAGGCGATTATGGAGAATCTGCAAACCGATGTGCCCCAAGAGAAAAGCCAGGACACGGAGGGGCTGGTCACCATGACCATGCAGGACTATTCCTGGGTCAAAGGGGAGCTGTTTACACTGAGCATGGCAGCGCGGCCCAATGATCCCAAGGAGTACGAGCTGCATCCTATGATGGCCTTGGATACGGACGGCCTGTATGGCGGCGCTGAGCCCGATCCGGACGACCCTGAATCGCGCACGGAGCACTGGCTGTGGACAGAGAAAGGGTTTGGCTTGCCTGAGAATGTTATGATTGATTCCAGTAAAAAACTGTTGTTGCTGGACTTCGACACGTCCGGAGTGCTGATTGGAGATACGGACGTCCAGCTACCCATGAGCAGCTCTGACACGTTTGTTGGCGAAGATGGGGCAAGCATTGGCGTATTAATGATTGATCTTCGTTGGCTGGATGATGAATATATTCGCAGCCAATATCAGCCGCAAGCCACGCAGAACGCTGACACACCGGGAACGTATGAAGCTTTGCGGCCCAGCGTTGACGGATATGATGAAGGGGAGCAGCCGGATGAAACCTTCCCAGAGGAAACCATGCAAGCAGTCGCTCGCCTGCAAAACCGCCTGTCTGAGTTGGGCTATTACAATGGCCATATCAACGGCGTATACGACAAGGAAGTGCAGCAGTGCGTTGCAGCCTTCCAGAAGAAGAACGGTCTCCCGCCCGATGGCATTGCGGGTCTGCTGACACAGCAAACGCTGTACGGGGATGGTACGATGGATGTGTATGGCGATGTAGCGGTAATGCCCACACCGCCTTCTCCGGAACAGGCGGCACAGGATCAGGCAGAAATGGATGAGATGTGCCAGTGGGCATTGGATAGTGCTGGCGTTTGCCGGGAGGCCATTGCCCAAAGTACCGATGAAAACGGCAAACTCACCCTGCGGCTTCTCTATAGCGTTGTCCCGTTTGAAGGCGGTAAGCTGGGGGATGGGACCCAAGGCAGCGCGGTTTTCCAGGTGCAGGTTAAATAATGGTATATAGGGATGTTAAACGTAAGGAGCGCCTGTTTTCGGCAGGCGCTCCTATAATGTGGCAGGGTCATTTACATCCACATGCAAGTATTTATTTTTTTACATCCTCCCAGGTGAGAATTTTCGGGAAGACGGTGTCTGAATCCGAGATATCCCAATCCTCATAATTGATCAACTCCGCGGTTTGGGCATTGATGATCAGCCCTAAGCCCCCAAACTCGCGGAACAGCTTTTGCCAATCCTCCTGGTTTTCAAGACTCCTTTTCTGGCCTTCGATCTGCTCATCTACCAGCGCGCCGCGCGTTTGCTTTGGCTCAAAGCCCTGGATCACCCATACCGGCCTTGTGGTGTAGATTTCGTCAAAAGTGCCTTCGGGATAGGTCTTTCTGTCGCCGGTATACCCAGCGGGCCCGGTATTTTTCCCTTTACGTGTGATGGTCAGCTGATAGCCAAACCGGACGGAGTAGACATCATACATGCGGTTTTGCCCAAGGCATTTTTCAAAAGCTTTTTGGATTTCACTCCAGGGGGCAAGCGGCACATCTTCGTGAACGACAGCGGTTTGGTCAAAGGAAGTGCCCGATAAACGATAAGCGGTTTCATCAATGACTTTCAAAGAAAAGCCAACCATAGGAAAGTAGCGTTTCCAACTGTTGCCGGTGGAAAGCAAGGGAATCCCCTCAAAGTATTGACTGCCTTCCAGTTGGTAAGCACCTTTGGGAAGCGGTGGATAGAACTTTTGATATTCTGCTTCCATGTTGTTAGGAAACACCGGGTTCATTTGTGAACCAGCGATCACATCCACTTCTACATTGTCCTTCCCAAAGTACTTCCATACCGCCTTGCGAAAGAATGCCTTGGCATCTTCCGGCATGAGCGGATTGTTCTCCGCTTGGCCATTTTCCAGCACGGGAAAGAAGTAGGGGTCAAAGAAAACGCCCCAGGCTTTGCCATCTTCATCCGATCCATACATGGTGTTGGAGATGATGGCGCCATCCTCCCGCACCTGGCCCTTCATGAACAGTTCAATGGTATCATCCTTGAAGACATTTTTGTTCAGTACAAGATCCAGAATCGGGACTTTGTCCACATCCGGCATTTCAATATCTACAGCCACTTGAAAAGAGTAGTCCTCCGGGATGCCGCCGTAGGTTTTATGTTCCGGCGCGGTATAATCGGCGTGCCAACCCTCACGGATCTGTTCATATAGCTTCTGAACGGT
>JAVBOX010000075.1:0-6740 GCA_031550095.1 Eubacteriales bacterium | reverse complement strand
GGCCTCATCGGCTTATTGATCATCGCGACCCGAGGCATGTTTCTCTCCAAGTTTAACGTCACTCCAGAGGTTGTGGAGATTACAAAAACCATTCTCCTCATTTACGCGATGGAGATGCCCATCCGGAATACGCCTTATATTACCATCTGCGGCATATTCCGCCCTGGCGGAGACACAAAAACAGGCCTGTTATACGACGCGCTCACGGTCTGGCTGATTGCTTTGCCGCTTACCGCCCTGTGCGGACTTGTACTCAAGCTGGACTTTATTCTGGTTTACATCATCATGCTTGTCAGCGAGGACTGGATCAAAACCTGGCTTAGCGTGAAGCGCCTTTTGAGCAAAAAGTGGATCAACCCCGTGGTTGAAAGCCTACCCCTGATGGAATAGTGGATTTACAGAAGCTTCAGCCGATCCTCATGCAGCCGCTTATACATCCTCTCCTCCTGGGTGTCCAAGGTGACGATTTGCATTTCCCGAAGGGGAAACTGCTTTTCCTCATCTCTCGCGCCAAAAAAGTCCAGCACTTCCATGGAAACCCGAAGGTCGTCCAGTTGCAAAATAGTTCCGGTATAGGTATCCTCCGGCGTCATAATGCTGATCATCTCCTGGCGCTGTTGGGCCAGCGATAGCATGCGACGAAGAAGATCCTCATCCTGCTCCGGTGGCGGATCCAAAAGGGGAGCATATTGAAGGTCAGCCATCTCCACGAGCATTTGCAGCCGCACCTCAAAATCGTCGCCCATAAACACCTGCAGGATGTCCTCTGTCCGCCGCAAACACCAGCCGTCAAATTGCCCCCAGGGCGTCACGGACCATATAAGCACATGGCGCTGCGTGACCGCCTCCACATACCCGGCGTGAAAGGCGTCGGGATCGTCTGGCTCTGTATAGAGAGAAGCCATCATATGCTGCTGACAAGCAATCCGCAGTTGATAAAAGCTATATTTATTCGCCATCGTTTTCCTCCATCACATGAACCATTCTCCTGCCAAGCACATCCACCGTCAGCAATGCCAGCGTTCCATCCAGCATGGGTATCTCCAAGTACGAAGGCAGCGCAGGTGCCATCTTTGTCCGTGCCGCGTCCGCGAGAGAGTAAAACACATTGCCCCGCAAGAATCCCACCGATATCTGGTCCACCGCATCAATTCCATCCAGCTGAAGTGGGCAGAGCCCTTCTTCCATTTTATAGCTGGTGATCCATACTTGTAGCAACCCAAGGCCTTTGGATAACCGGCCCTCGATCACGGGCATCCCTCCCTGGCATAGGGCGTCTATGCGAAAGCTCATGCCCAGAAGCCGTTTTCGGGAAGCGATGAGGGCACTATTCCCGGCGTCTATCACAAAAAAGCGCCTGTCATGTGCCGCAGCGGCCACTGCCGTCGTTCCGGATCCCGCAAACAAATCCATGACCAAATCCCCTGGCCTCGAGGAACAGAGGACGATTCGCTCCAGAAGCTTCAGAGGCTTCTGATTGTCAAACCCCGTGCGCTCCGGGTCTCTCTGTTGCAGGTGAGACACATCATTCCATACGTCGCTGGGCAACGTCGGCGCATCGTCATAGTAGCGGTATTCCTTGCCATGTGATACAATAGATCGGTACGCGCGGCCCTGTTCATCCACGCCTCGGCGCATGTGGTTGGTTCGTTCCCCTGACTTTTTAATACCGACGGACTGTATATCAAAATACGCGTCCGGTGTTTTGCGATAGTACAGGATAACGTCATGCTTCCGGCTGAAATGAGCCATGGACCGGCCCCCCGACTGGTAACACCAGATGATTTCATTGGCAAAGTTCTTCTCACCGAACACCTGGTCCGCCATCAGCCGCATGTGTGCGTGGGTCCTGGAATCAATATGCAAAAAAAAGGAGCCGTCGTTCCGCAGGAGCTGATGTGAAATTTCTACCGCTTCCTGCATCAGACGGAGGAATTCGCCTGTGTCCTGCCAGCGGTCTGAGTAAGCGGGTAGTTCAAAAACCGGCTGGCCCTTCAGCCATCCTTCCTCCCCACAGCGCTGCCGAAGAACAAAATCTTTGCCGGTGTTGAAAGGCGGATCCAAATAAATGGTTTGCGCTTGTCCGGCATATTCCGAAATGAGCTTTTGCCGCTCTGTTCGGATATCGCCTAGGGCAATGGTCCCTTCTATACCGCCATGGGCATGGACTTCCCTGTCACAAGGCTTCCATTGAAAGCGCATCTGAACACCTCCACCTATGGGGGTATTATACAATAGGAGGCGCGGAACTGCAATGACCACTGTGGAACGGATTGCCATCGCGAGGGACTTCCTTTTGCGTGAGACTCCCCTCAAGGCTGACTGTGGCAGGCTTTGCGGCAATGCCTGCTGCCTTCCCGATGCGGATGGGCATGGCGGAATGCTCCTGTTTCCCGGCGAAGAAGCATTCTATCGCCCTGCGTCTGAATGGGCAGCTATCACGCAAAGCGATTGGGTCGTCATGGGGCGTCCCCTGCTTCTGCTCACCTGCCAAGGCCATTGTCCAAGGAACGAAAGGCCTCTTGCATGCAGAATCTTCCCCCTTGTGCCCCTATGGAAGGAGGGAAAACTTTGCGTCTCACTGGATGTGCGGGCATGGCCTCTTTGCCCCCTTATGCCTCACGGCATGGAGGGGCTCTCCAAGGGGTTTATTGAAAAAACCAGCGCGGCCATGAGCCTTCTCCGGGAAGACCCATTGTGCCGCGCTTACATCATTGAACTCAGCACCCATTTGGACGCATATAGAAGGTTTTAGCCCATAGATTACTCGACGGCCAGAATTTGCGTGACAGGCCCTCCCTTGGTTTGGGTGATATATACCTTTCCCGCGACGAAAGAAACATTCGCCGTAACTCCGTCATAGAAAACCACGCTGTTTTGACCGCTGGTATCACACCGATAGAGGCGATCTCCCGCGATATAGTATATCTTATTTCGGTAAATCCCCATCCAGGTAGCGGCGGCATCCATCAGCAGCACGCTGATGCCCTCCTGATCCCGATAGATGCTTCCGCCGCTGCGGAAGAATAGCACGCTGTCGCACAGCTGAACCTGGCTGGCATTGGTGGAGGCGACGATTGTATCATTGGCGCCATTGAGCCCAATGCGCCTGATGCCGGTGCTGGTAGCGTAGTATGCCGTCATCTGATAAATGTCCAGCGTAAAGTCGTTCACGCCGCTGGCGATTACGGTAGGATCCCCATTGGTTGAGGCGCGGACAAGGGAGTTTCCTTCTAAGTAATAGAGCGTATCCCCTACAACGGACAGCTTTTCGATGCCGCCGGCCTGAACCAGGGTTTGGGGTTCAACGCCGCCAATGGGCATGCGCAGGATTTTGCTGCCTGATACAAACGTTATGCCATTGCTTGAGGCATGGATAAAGCTTGCGGGCGAATCATAGAGCTTTCGCTCATTTCCAGCCCCGCCGGCGTAAAGGGCGCCGTTTGTCCCCCCCGCGTAATACACAGTGGAATTATAGGAGGCCGCAACGCCGCCGCCGGCAAGGCTCCCCTGTATTGCGCCTGAAGCTTGCTGCTCCTCCAGTTCCCGGTTTCGGTTATCAACGATGCTGCCGGGCGTCTGGTTCTGGGAGGAGGTGTTCGCGACTACACCCGCCGCGTAAAGCATCGTCATGGTCGCCTGGCCAGCGACGCCATCCGCCTGCAGTTTGTTCTTTGCTTGGAAGGCTTTCACAGCCGCCGTCGTGGTAGTGCTATATTTTCCATCGGGCAACCCCGTAAAGTATCCCAAAGTGTTCAGCCGGGACTGGAGGTTGAACACATCCTGCCCCTCGTCGCCTTGCTTCATGGAGGTACGCTGGGGTGTCGTCTGCTGCGTTTGCCCATAGCCATCCGCTTTGATTCCGTTTCCGCTATACAGCAGTGTCAGTGTCTCCTGGCCCGCGATGCCATCCGCCTTTAGCTCGTTCTTTTTTTGGAATGCCTGAACGGCGATGAAAGTTGTCGCGCCGAATGATCCATCCACCGGGTATCCGAAATAGCCATAATCCTGCAGATATTGCTGCATCTGCATCACATCCATGCCCGTCATGCCTTGCTTTAACGCCGCGTATTGGGTCGCGGGCGGGCTGGTTACGGCCGGCATGCGCTTGGGGGCTCCCTGATAGAGCAATTGGAGCGTTGCGGGACCCGCAACACCATCTGACGACAGGCCGTTTATGCTCTGCAGTTGCTGCACGGCCGTAACTGTGGTTGCGCCATATATCCCGTCCACCGGATCTGTAAAGTATCCATAGGTGGACAGTAGAACCTGCAGTGCGCGAACATCGTCCCCCTGCATGCCTTCGCGGATCGATTGGTACGTATTGTTCGTGCTGGCAGCTGGAATCGCGCTCGCGCTGAAGACTAGCTTTTGAGTGCTCGATCCTGCCTTCCCATCCGCCGTTAGCTTATTGGCGGTCTGAAACGCCCGAACGGCCTGGACGACGGCATCGCTGTATGCGCCATCGACTTTGCCCGTATAGTATCCCAGGTCATAGAGCCGCTCCTGAAGGCGGAAGACTTCCTCTCCCATGCTGCCAAGCTGCAGCGTTCCGGAGGCTTTAAAAGCGGTGGCCGTGGGCTGCGCTGTCGGCGCGTAAATCGCAGAAGCGCTATAGAGCTTGGCCTGGGTTTCCATTCCGGCTGCCCCATCCACATTCAAACCATTTCGCTGTTGAAACACCCGGATGGCCAGCTCAGTCGCGGAGTTATACGCTCCATTCAGACTTCCATTGTAATAGTAAAGCTCATTGAGCCGCGTCTGCAACTGAAGCACATCGTCTCCCGTCATGCCATTTTTCAGCGTTCTGGATCCGACTGCCATGGTGCTCGCCGGAACATAGCCTCCGTTGGCTAAGGCGGCGGAACTGAACAGCATCCTCTGGGTCTGCTCACCCGCCACAGCATCCGCCCATATGCCGTTTCGCTTTTGGAAGGCGAGGACAGCCGCTTCCGTATCGGCACCAAATTGGCCGTTGACATTGCCGTTGAAATACCCAAGCTCCTTTAATCTGGTTTGAAGGCGCGTTACATCGCTTCCGCTGCTGCCAATCTGCAGATAGCGATAGGTTGTGAAAGTATAGGGGGAATAGGTCAGGGGAGTGGGCCGAGACGTGGCGTAACGGCTGGCAGCGGTGTTCGCTATGGCGCTGTTGGAGTTGATTGCTGCGAGGGTGGCTTTTCCCGCCACACCATCCACAGTCAAGCCATTTTCCCTCTGGAATTCCCGAAGGGCCGTTTCCGTTCCGTCTCCAAAGTCGCCGTCAACGCTACCCGTATAGTATCCCAAATCCTTCAATCTCTGCTGAAGCTGGCGAACATTCTGCCCCGAGGCCCCATTGCGCAGCGTGCCATCATCCGGCCGCTTGGTGGGAACGGGGGTTGGCGTCCAGGAAGGCATGGGCTTCGGGCTTGCCGTTATCACCTGAATGGTAGGCGCTGTCGTTGGAGTGGGCGCAGGGGTGATCACCGCAGGCACTTCGCTATTCCACGTCTCCCAATTCTGCCCGTCAGTGGCTAGGGATATATCCGGCGAAGGGCTTGGCGTTGCCGTCTCGAAAGGAAGGACGGCGCCACTCGGATCAATCGGCGCATTGTCGATGGTCGTATCGGGCTTTATGAGGCATGAGACGATGACAAACAGCAGAATGATCAGAGCCACCGCAATTAGCCCAACCAAGATCAGCCGTCTTTGATTAATTCTCATTGAGGATTCCCTTCCTTACACATGAAAACTCGGAATCTTTCCTTGACGTTAGCCTCCATTTGCGAGGGCTGTTGAGCTAAATAACATTCGTTGCGTGTCCTCGCCAGCTACCGCATCCGCCCAAAGGCCGTTGCGCTTTTGGAACGCCAGAACAGCCGCTTCCGTATCGGAACCATAATTGCCATTGACCGCGCCGCTGAAGTACCCCAACTCCTTGAGCCTGTTCTGAAGGCGGATTACATCGCTCCCACTGCTTCCCAATTGTAGATAGCGGTAAGTGCTAAGGGTGGAAGGCGTATATTCCTTCAACGCGGGCCGGGAGGTGGCGTTTTTGCTTGCACTTGCTTTCCCCTTGGCATTGCCGGAATTCAGTGCGCTGAGGGTGCGGCTTCCGGCGATTCCATCCACCGTCAGCCCATTTGCCCGCTGAAAATCACGGAGGGCTGATTCCGTCCCATCGCCAAAGTCCCCGTCTACCGAACCGGAATAGAACCCCAGGTTTTTGAGTTTTTGCTGAAGATTCCGGACATTCTGACCCGTGGATCCATTGCGCAGCGTGCCGTCATCGGGGGGCTTAGTCGCCGTGGCCTTTGGCTTTGCCGTTGAAGTGGGCGAAGGGGTAGGCGTCCATGTGGGCTCAGGCCGCGGGCTGGCTGTTATGATCGTCATAGTGGGAATCGCCGAAGGGGCAGGCGTTATCACGGCGGGCGGTGCGCTACTCCATGTTTCCAAGTTCTCCTGTCCGCCCGTTTCGGAAGGGGCCTCGGGAGTTGGTGTCGGCGTAGCCACTTGAAAGGGAAGCACCGCGTTGCTTGGGTCAATCGGTACATTGTCAATGGTTCTGTCGGGCTTGATAAGACAGGAAACGATGATAAATAGCATCACAATCAGAAATGCTGTGACCAGTCCAACCAAAAGCAGCCTTTTTTGATTGATTCTCATGTAGGATTTCCTTCCCTAACATATAAATGTCGTGTCGCGAAATAGTCGTCCCAACAAATATATGACGCTCACTCGTTCGTATTTCTTGCATG
>JAVBOX010000003.1:0-4435 GCA_031550095.1 Eubacteriales bacterium | reverse complement strand
CGCCTCCACGGCTAATATAGACAGATACTTCCCGGCGGATTTGGACGCTATACCGCACCATCAGTGAGATCAATTCCATAGGCGCAAACTCGTCCTCATCCAGTTCCAGCGTATAGAGCGCATCCATCTCTGCCAGGACAGACGCGCGAATGCCTTCCAGATTGCCGTTTATCATAGAGCTCCTTGCAGGTTGTGCCTGATATCAATTGATGAAACTACATCTAGTATACCCCAGGCGTGGCTCGCTGGTCAAGTAGCGCCGCGATTCCTGATTGGCCTGCCTTGTATAGCGGACTAAAAGAAGCAAGACAAATGCCGTTTGTGAGCAATACGGCCGTTGTTTCGGCTTCAAGGTCCATCCATGCTTCGCTGAGCGCTCCATAGGCAACCCCCTGGTGTCCCCAAAAGGCTTGATTTCTTGAAAAGATGCCTTTGCCCACCCGGGCCACTCCTAACCCACGGCCAGAATCGCAGGCGAGACTGCCTTCATGCTTTTGTGGCACAAACAATTCCTTGCATTCCCGCTGGAAAAGCTCCATGAGCGACAAGAGGTTGGGCGCGGAGATCATCAGCTTTCCCGCCGGGATGAAGTAGTGCTTTTCTGGATTGGGAATGTCGTCCAAAGGCGTTTTGGAGATGGCGTGGGCGTCATATGCCAGTTCGCCTTTAGGCATCCGATAGCAGTTGGCCATAAGCTCCTTATGGATGATTCGCTGTGGATGAAAGGACGCATCCGTGCCGTTTTGGAGAAAGAATGCCTGCCGGACATAATCATCATAGAACATTCCGGAAGCCTTTTCCACCAGCATTCCCACAACGCCCGCTCCAAGGTTACTATATCGAAAGCGGGTACCCGGCGCATAGGGCAAGAAGCTTTGGGACAGAAGGGTGCTTAACGGCGGCGGATCCGAAGCGTCCATTGCCCTATCATAGGCCAGTCTATCGCTCAAGGACGCAGTGTGCGTCAGCAGTTGACGAAGGGTGATTGTTGGCTTGATTGAGAAACCAAGAATTTCCCCAATGTCGCCGTCCAGCGTGAGCTTCCCTGCGCGAAGAAGCTGCAACGCCGCTGCCGCTCCCACTACCTTTGAGATGGATGCAACGCGGAAGATGGTATCCTTCGTGACGACGGGTCCACCATCAATGGCCTGTCCGCCAAAGCCGCACCGGGTCTCCCCTGCCCCATTCCGCATCATGGCGCACCAGCCCATGGGATGAAAAGGCGACAGCGCCCTGTCAATTTCCCGATGCCCGCACAAACGAAGGCGCACGCGAAGCCCAAAGCCAGCGAGCGCCGAAAGATTCTTCATTTAATTCTCCTATATCCCGCTTAAGCAGTCTTGGCAGATTCCTGGCTGCGAATCTTGTGCTTGGTCTTTACCCACTTGCTTTGCCGTCGGTGTTTAAGCAGCCCTACGATCTGCGCCAGGGATACGTTTACAAGGTTGACTAAATAGCTGAACAGGATGATTGGCAGCCTATACAAGGGCACCTTTTCGCCATTGTCAGCCCGCTCGGCCCACCAGTACAGGCTGATGAAGCTATAGATGAGCATTGCGACGGAAGGAATCGACGCGATGATGATGCGGTATGGCTGCTGGTGAGCCTGCCCGGCCTGCATGGCCGCCTGGACGGCGTTCATGGCTGTCGCCAAAGCGTCCCCATATACATAGGGCGTGAGCAAGTTCAGCATGTTGCTGATGAGCATCAGAACCATGAAAATAGGGGCTGCCATGGAATACATGTAGGTAAACAAAGAAAGCATCTCGCCAAAGGAGAGCTTACCCTGAAACCATACCCTGAACAGGCGCGGGGTATTGCGGAGGGCTACAAACCAATGTCCCTGGCTCCAGCGAACCCGCTGGCGGAAAGAGGCGATCATGTTGGTGGGCTTTTCATCGTAGATGCGCACATTATGGTTCCACAAAATGCGTCCGCCATTGATGGCAACATCAACCTGCATTTCAAAGTCTTCCGTTAACGACATCGTTGTCCAGCCGCCTCTCTGCCGCAGATAGGCGGTCTGTATGGCAAAGCCGGTACCGCCTACCGGGATGTTCCACCCCATGCGGTACTTGGAAAGGTTCATGAAGCGATTGGTGACCGTATAGGTGACATGATAAAACAAGGCCACAAGCCCGTCACGGTTTTTGCTGCCCAGATAGCACTGGATGATTTCAGGCTCCCCTTCGCTGATGTATTGGCTGTTCACTTCGCGGAGAATGTTGTTGTCCATTAAATTATCCGCGTCGAAGATCATCAGCAGGTCATAGCGTTCCGCGTAGTCCGAAACCTCCATGAGGGCTTTTCGCAGGGCGATGGGCTTGCCGGTTGGCGCGGTCTCGCTTTCTTTATGGGTTTCAATCACATTCGCGCCGAGCTCCCTGGCGATCTTTGCGGTATGGTCCGTGCAATTATCCGCGATGATATAGAAATCATATAACTTCTTGGGATAATCCAGGGAGGATAGGCTTTGCACCATGTCGGCTATAACCGCTTCTTCGTTATGGGCGGGCACCAGAATCAAGAAGCGAGCCTTAGGGTTCTGCTCAGAATAAGTCGGAACATAACGCTTAAACCCAAATACGCTCAAGAAAATGTTATACGCTAAGAGAATCGCCATCCAAGCGTTGCCGATAAACAGAAGTATTTTTAAGACCCATTCAATAATATCCACGGAGCCTCCTTATTTTCCCAAATACCCAAATGCGTGACAAGCTAACAAGCTAACAAGCTGGAGATAGTCTACCGTAGATCCAAGGGGTTTATGTGATCCATATCGTCAAAGTCCTGGTTTTCGCCAACCATTCCCCAGATAAACGCGTAATTTCGGGTTCCTACACCCGTGTGGATGGACCAGCTTGGGCTGATGACCGCCTGCTCGTTATGCATGACGATATGGCGGGTTTCGTTAGGCTCTCCCATCATGTGGAAAACAACGCCATCCGTAAGGCCAAAATAAAAATATACTTCCATGCGGCGGGCATGGGTATGACAAGGCATGCTGTTCCAGTTGTTGCCCGGATCCAAGGCTGTGAGCCCCATGCAGAGCTGGCAGGTCTGCATGCCCGCCGGATGCAGGTATTGGTAGATGGTCCGCTTGTTGCACTGCTCTATCGTTCCCAATTGCCTGGGATTCGCGTCGGCAATGCTGATTTTCCGGTTAGGATAGGTTTTATGCGCGGTGGCGGAATTCATATAGAATTTCGCTGGGTTATCAGGCTCTTTGCTTTCGAAAGAGATTTCCCTGCACCCCATGCCGATATACAAGCCATCTCGTTGGTTCATCTCGTAGGTTTCCCCGTCCACCACCACGCGGCCCGGTCCACCCACGTTGATGGCGCCAAGCTCACGCCTCTGCAAAAAAAATTCGCTCGCAAGCGCTTTCCCACCGGTCAGATGAACCGCTGTGTGAATCGGCATGACGCCCCCCGCGATTATTCGGTCATAATGGCTATAAGTTAATAACGCTTCATCCGCCTCGAAAACTTGGTCGATCAGATGCTCACGCCGCAATTGAGTTGTGTCGTAATGCTTCGCGTCTTCTGGATGGGATGCGTAACGAATTTCCAATTTCATATGCCACTCCCCCTTGCAAATGCATTATAGCACATCGCTACAGCGCATACAATAGCTTGGAGGCCGGCGCGGGATTGCTTTGCGGCCCTACAAATTGCGCAATCAATGGCTTCGGAGGTGCGCCCATGAGCTTGACGGAATTGAGAACCAAGGATGTGGTGAACGTATGCGATGGGAAGCGAATTGGAAAGGTGATGGACATAGAATTCAGCGTGGATACCGGGCAAATTGAAGCCATTGTTGTTCCAGGAGATTTTGACTTTTTCGCGCTTTTGCGGGGTGAAAAGCGTGGCATCGTCATTCCCTGGAGTCAAATTTGCTGCTTTGGAGATGACATCATCCTTGTTCAGTTCAATGATGAGGTTTCCGCGTAGCCCTATATTTAGGCTTTACGGGAATGCTTTTATACATTATAATGTACGAAAAGATACTTCCTGAAAGAGAAAGGACGCACCAAGATGAAATGTATGTACTGCAATGGAACGGATAGCCGCGTTGTGGATTCCCGGCCAACCGAGGAAGGAAATGCCATTCGTCGTCGCCGGGAGTGCGAAAAATGTGGGCGCCGCTTCACCACCTATGAAAAGGTGGAGGCAGTGCCTCTGCTAGTCATTAAGAAGGATGGCAACCGGGAAGCCTTCGACTCTGAGAAAATCCGTCGCAGTATCATCAAAAGCATTGAAAAGCGTTCCGTCTCTATGACTGAAGTGGATCGGCTTGTGCGTGAGATTGAGATGCAGGCTTACAACGCGCTGGATCAGGAGATTACTTCCACCAACATCGGTGAAATGGTCATGGAAGGTCTCCGAAAAATCGACGAGGTCAGCTACGTGCGTTTTGCTTCAGTTTACCGGCA
>JAVBOX010000152.1:0-5148 GCA_031550095.1 Eubacteriales bacterium | reverse complement strand
ATCGTGTTCACCGCCATCGTCACCACCGGCTGGGATGAAGTCCTCAAGGAAGTCGTTGACGAAGGCATTCCGCTGATCCTCATCGACCGTTTCCCGGAGACCCAGTTGGGAGATGACTTCTATGTCACGTTCATGGGTTCCGACTTCCCGGAGGAAGGCCGCAGGGCAGGCCGCTGGATCATGAACTATATGGAGAGCGTTGGCCGCGGAAACGATGAAATCAACATCGTCGAGCTCCAGGGCACCACGGGCGCCGACGCCGCCACCGGCCGCTATAACGGCATTCGCGAAGCGCTTGACGGGCATGACAACTTCAAGATCGTCGCCACCCAGACCGGCAACTTCACCCGTGCTGAAGGTCAGGCGGTCATGGAATCTTTCCTGAAGAGCGTAGATAAGATCGACGTGCTCTGGGCCCATAACGATGACATGGCCCTTGGCGCCATCGACGCCATCAAGGCCGCGGGCCTGAAGCCAGGCGAGGATATCATCATCATCTCCGCCGACGCCGTGAAGGCCGCCTTTGACGCCATGGTCGCCGGCGAACTCAATTGCTCCATCGAGTGCAGCCCCCTGCTGGGCAACCAGGTGGTGGATGTGATCAATAAGCTGGAAGCCAAAGAAGCGGTTGACAAGCGGACGGTCACCATCGAGTATGCCTATGACATCACCGGCGGCATTGAATACGCCGAAGGCCTGACCACCATCAAGGCGGAAGACGCCATTGGAGAGCGCCAGTATTGATCTGAAAGATCCAAGTGGCTGTCGGATCGCGCGTTTACCGAACATGTCGGGGCTGTCGCACTGCGGCAGCCCTACATGGGTAGATGGAGCTTTTCCTTGCGAAAATTGACGCAAAGGGGCGTTTGCCGTGACCGAAAACCTGTTGTTGGAAATGCGTGGGATCGAAATAGCTTTCCCAGGCGTCAAAGCCCTCAATGAGGTGGACTTTTTTCTTCGAGAAGGGGAGATTCACGCGCTGCTGGGAGAAAACGGCGCCGGGAAATCGACCCTCATCAAATGCCTGACAGGGGTGCACCGCATGGACGCGGGCACCATCATGCTGCGCGGTGAGAAAATAATCCCAGCCTCACCTCAGGCGGCCATTCAGATGGGCATCAGCACCGTGTATCAAGAGGTAAACCTGTGCCCTAACCTTTCCGTGGCGGAAAATATTTTCGTTGGGCGTCAGCCCATGCGGTTCGGTCAAGTGGATTGGAAAACCCTCAATGCCCGGGCGGTGAACATTCTTGCCCGGTTTGATGTGCATATTGATGTAACGCGGCCCCTCTCCTCTTATTCCACAGCCATCCAGCAGATCGTCTCCATAGCCAGAGCCGTGGATGTGCGGGCGAAAATACTGATCCTGGATGAGCCGACCTCTTCACTGGATGAAAATGAGGTGCAACGGCTCTTTTTTGTTATGAGGGAGCTTAAAAAAGAGGGCATGGGCATCGTGTTCATCACCCACTTTTTAGACCAGGTTTTTGCTATCTCCGACCGGATCACCATTTTGCGCAACGGCCTGCTGGTGGGCGAGTATGAGGCGAAGGAGATTACCAAGCTGGAACTGGTGACCCGGATGATCGGCAAGGACATGGACGAAATCTTTAATTTAAAGCGGGCGACCCAGCGGGAGAACGCAAAGCAAATGGTGGCCGCTTCCCATCTTGGCACGGCGGGGAGCGTCGCCGATATTTCCTTCTCCGTAAAATCCGGGGAAATGGTGGGCTTCGCGGGCCTCCTGGGTTCTGGCCGCACGGAAACCGCCGAAATGCTCTTTGGCGTTGTTCGCCCCCAGAGAGGGGAGCTGAAGGTCAAGGAAAAGCCCGTGCAGATCAAAACCCCCCGGGACGCCATTGAACACCGCTTTGCCTTCTGCCCGGAGGACCGAAAGCGGGACGGCATTATCGGGGATCTGAGCGTTCGGGAGAACATTATGCTGGCCCTTCAGTCTCGCAGGGGGATGATGCGGCCTATGAGCCGCGCGGAACAAGAAGCGCTGGCTGAGA
Organism: Eubacteriales bacterium; assembly: GCA_031550095.1. Taxonomy (GTDB): domain Bacteria; phylum Bacillota; class Clostridia; order Christensenellales; family Aristaeellaceae; genus Avichristensenella. The sequence continues at coordinate 3,136 of JAVBOX010000152.1, read as the reverse complement.
AGTATATCAAGCTTTTGGCCATTGCCACCCCAGATGCCGATAAAAAGGTGGCGGAGCTCTCCGGCGGGAACCAGCAGAAGATCATTTTGGCCCGCTGGATGGCCACAGAGCCGGACCTGCTCATCCTGGATGAGCCCACCCGTGGCATCGACATCGGCGCCAAGGCGGAGATTCAGCGGATGATGATTGAGATGTGTGAATCGGGCATCGCCATGATCTTTATCTCCAGCGAGCTGGACGAGGTCATCCGCTGCTCAAACCGGATCATCGTCATGCGCGACATGGAAAAGGCTGGGGAACTTTCCGACGATACCGCTACCCAAGCGGAAATACTGGCCGTCATTGCTGGAGATAGCAGAGTGGAGGTGATTCAGTGAAGGGATTTACGAACAAGCTAAGGCTGGTTCTTCGGTCCAAGGTGGCTTGGGCGGTGATCGCCGAAATGCTGATCCTTTTGGTCTGCCTCATCATCCGGCCCGCCTTTTTCAGCATTAGCTATCAGCCGAGCACGGGCATGCTATACGGCTCTCTTATCGACATTCTGAACCGCTCGGCGGAGATCACGATCATCGCCGTGGGCATGACATTGGTCATCGCCACCGGGGGGACGGACTTGTCCGTAGGCGCCTTGGTGGCGGTGGCCGGTTCCATTGCGCTGCGGCTTATGCGCTGGGATCTTACGCTTTACCCTACGCCGGGGGATTGGTCCATAACGCCTCTTATCCTGGTGATATTGGCGGCGCTCGTCATCTGCACCGCCATGGGGGCATTTAACGGGCTGCTGATTTCCAGAATGGGCATGCAGCCCATCATCGCGACGCTGATCCTCATGGTGGCTGGGCGCGGGATTGCCCAGGTCATTACGGACGGCAAGCAGATGACCACCCTCTTTACCCCTTTCCGCTTTATCGGCCAGGGAAGCTTTCTGTTTTTGCCAATGCCTTTGATCATCTCTGTGGTGGTGGTTGCCCTTGTCATCCTATTGACCCGGAAAACCGCCTTGGGACTTTTCGTGGAATCGGTCGGCATTAACTCCAGCGCCAGCCGGATGTCCGGCTTGAATAGCCGCCGTATCCTGATGCTGGTATACACGCTATGTGGATTTTTGGCCGGTGTGGCGGGGTTGATATACGCAAGCCGCATTTCTTCCAATGATTCCAACAATGCTGGGCTCAACTATGAGCTGGACGCTATCTTGGCGGTGGTTATCGGAGGCACCAGCATGTCCGGCGGCAAATTCAACCTGGGAGGAACGGTCATTGGCTCCCTGATTATCCGCACCATCATCACCTTTGTATATTATTTCGGCATTGCCGCGGAGGCGACTTTGGCCTTCAAGGCACTGATCGTCGCCGTAGTTATCATACTCCAGTCCGAGCCTGTGCGCAAATGGTTCGCCAGGCGTGGAGAGCAAGTGGCCGCCGTGACAGGGGGTGATCTCCGTGCTTAGCCCCAAAGGATCGCCGGACCGCCGTCCCATCCTTCAGCGCTTGCTGAACCCAAAGTATATTATGGTATATGCCACCGTCGGTGTTTTCCTCCTGACCTATGCCGTTGGCGCACTGCTGTACGGCCATAAGGGCTTTACAACCCTTCGCACGTTCCTTGTGCTGTTCATTGACAATGCCTATATCGGCATCTCCGCCGTCGGCATGACCATGGTGCTGATCACCGGGGGCATCGACCTGTCTGTAGGCGCGGTGGCTTCCCTAACCGGCATGATCATCGCTTACGGAAATTCAGTTCTCGGGGTGGACCCGTTTGTCTGCGTCGGCATTGCGCTAGTGATCGGCGTCAGCCTTGGCCTGCTTATGGGGGCCATGATTCACTATCTCAATGTGCCGCCCTTCATAACGACCCTCACGGGCATGTTTTTGGCTCGGGGTGTTTGCGCACTGATCAGCCGGGACTCCATTGCCATCACCAACGCGGCCTTTTCCGCGCTGGCCTCCTGGAAGTGGAAGATTCCCAACGTGAAGCCCTCTGCCTATATCAACCTGAACATGCTGCTGTTTTTTTCGATGATCCTCATCGGCGCCTATATGCTTCAGCGCACTCGCTTTGGCCGCAACATTTATGCCATTGGCGGCAACGAGCAGAGCGCCAAGCTCATGGGTCTGCCGGTAGGACGGACGAAGATTCTCGTCTATGGGTTTAACGGCCTTTGCTCCGTGCTGGCGGGGGTCGCGTTTGCCATGTATATTGGCAGCGGCTGGAACCTATCGCTGCAGGGAGCGGAGCTGGATGTGATCTCCTCCGCCGTCATCGGCGGAACGCTTTTGACCGGCGGCGTTGGGTACATGTTCGGCACCCTGTTTGGAGTACTTCTCAAGTCTATCATTCCCGCGATCATCACCTTTAACGGAACGCTCCTGTCCTGGTGGGGGCGGATCGCCATTGGGGCTTTGCTGCTGTTGTTCGTCGGTCTGCAGCGGATTGTGGTGGTAGGAACCGACAAGAGAAAAAAATAGGAGATTTGGGAAAATATGGAACAGCCTCATTTTCTGTACGGCCAAGTGGTGTGAAGCCAATGGAGGTAAAGACATGAGGCTGTTCTAAATTGCCATAATGATGGTTTTGTTGTGGGCTTCTGCGAACCATTGCCCGGCCTTTGCTCAGGCACAGCCAACAGACCCTGCCGCAGTCAAAAGCGTTGCGCTTACATTTGCGCCGTCTTTCGGAACGGCAATGGAAATCACCGATATTGCCGTTACGATTTCCTGGGATGCTGGGACGATCTCCATTCAGGAGATCAGGCGGCACGACAACGCCGTGCTTGCTCAAGAGGAGCGGGGGCTCAGGGAAGACGAGAATGGGTTTCCTTGGTGGAAATGCTGGATGAAACAAATTTCTTTGCAACGCCCCAAATGGTCGATATAGGGGTGATGGAGGGGCATTTCACATCGATCATTGTGAGAAATCACGACGGATCCGTTTGCGAGGTGACTGGCCTAGTTGTGGAGGAATATGGCCCTTTGGAGCTTAAGGCCCTCATTCATTCCATTTCCGCCCTTTGCGAGGGTTCATTCAGCATGGACGGGGAAAGCGTCCGCAGCGTGAGACGGCGTGGGGATCAAGCAGGGCAAACGCTTACGAAAACAAAAAAGCAGAAAAATGGTATAATCCCCTCAACGGA
>JAVBOX010000104.1:0-54495 GCA_031550095.1 Eubacteriales bacterium | reverse complement strand
TTCTGCCACGCGATACGGATGGCCTCTTGAACCGCGTCCTCTCTGTCACACGCCTGGGGAAGCAGGCTGTAGCACACGCGGTACAGCGTCTCCTGCAAGGCAAGTATACGCTCGGCAAATTCGGTGCAAGTCACGAGATGGTTCCTCCTGCTTGGTCGCTAGGATTGTGACCGGTCGCTTGTTAGAGCGTTGAATGAATAAGAAGGTTCCCAGGAGAGGCACTTTTTGGTGACGGATAAAATATAGACGATCCTGGGTTTGGTTTCTTTCCGAATGACAGGGTGATGAATAAAGGTAATGAACAAGTGTGATATGCCGCGTTGCCAAGGCGGTTGTATTGTGCTATCCTTCAGAAGCGTACAAATCGCGCAAGGAGGCAATGATAATGGGACGCCTAAACCCTATACCCGGCAAAACAGCAGGGAAGTGCATAATGCTTTGCCTGTTTCTGGTGGTTTTTTCTATAGCCATTGGAATTGCAATGGAGAGCGAACGGGTGCTGGCGGAGGAAGCATCCCTTATGGCGCATATGGAGACGCTGACCGCTTTGCCCCGTGGCGTTGGCTCAGAAGGAGAAAACGGCGCTTCCGCAAAACTCCTTGAGGTTTTCCGGGCGCTGGGTTATGAAGTAAAAACACAAGCCATTTCGGGCTCCTGGATCGCGACCGGAGAGTTTGAGTCCATCAATACCATCGCGGTCCGCAAGGCGGATCGTGCACCGGAGGCTGCGGATATCCTGATTGTATCCTCCCATCTGGACAGCATTCCTTCTACGGTTGGCGCAAATGACAATGCGTCAGGCACAGCCGTCCTTATGGAAGTCGCGGGGCGGGTTGCCGGAAAGCCCAGCGATACGGAGCTTCGCTTTATCGCCTTTGGCGGCGAGGAGGCGGGACTTTATGGTTCGGAAGCCTATGTGAACAGCCTCTCCGATATGGAGAGAGGGCGGATCATCGGAGTGATTCAAATGGATATGCTGGCTAACCGGGTCAGCGCCGGCTATTCCCTGGGTACCGTGAATGGTGAAATCCCCCTCCTGGGGCAAATGCTTCAAATCAGCGCTGAAAAGCAATCCCTTTTCATCAATACGATCCTGGAACCTCGCAGCGATCATACATCCTTCATGCGCCAAGGCATTCCTGCCGTGCTGCTTTCCCAGAACATAGACAGCTTTGAAAACCATACCATTTTGGATGATATGGGCGTGATCGATCCGGACAAGCTTGAGGAGGCTACGCAGCTTGTTTTGGATACAGTTGAAGCGGTCATGGGAGAGGAGACGGGCTCCCTCATACAAGCGTCAAGAAGCGCGTACCCGGGTGCGCTGTCCGCCATTATGCCCACTCGGAAGGTGCTGGACTTTGGCTCGGACCGCCGCACTGTGGAGAATGGGATTGGGGTTCCTTCCAAGTACATTGGACAAACGACCGATTCCTTTGATCTGACGTATGAAATCTACCGGTATAACATGAAATGGTTCGGTATGGAGCAGCCCATCCCCACGGATTTCTTTTATCGGAGCGATTTCCTGGATCATGTGGAGATCCTGGCTGAGCAGGCGGGATATTCCATGGAACGGATGCGGGATATCATGGCGTTGGCGCTTGGAAACCCTGTGGATGGGCGGCTTGAAGGAAATGACTCCACATGCTGGGAGTCATGGGTTTACCGTAAGTTTTATGAGCTGGCGCCCAATGAGAGGGGCTACGCGATCAACGTGCTCAACTGCTACCAAGGTGACCAGCTGATGGAAACTTATGCTTTGCGCGATGGAATTTTTGATGACTGTGAGACGAAGGCACCGCTTCATCAGCGGGTTTGGGATGACCTGCTTTCAAAAATACTCAGGCCAGAGGAACTTTCGCTCTTTGGGGAAATTCAATTCTACAGTGATGGCTATCATTTCGTCACCGCCAAAACCATGGGGATTGAAGATGACGATAATAGCCGCGTGAAGCTCATGCTGGATATTTGGGATATATTCGATGAGGAAGGCAGTTACCGCAACTTTGATAAGACAATGGCCACCATCATTCACGAGCTGGGCCATGCCTTATCCATCAACGCCGGGCAAGTCACCCTGGGAACGAAAGGGGATATTCCCGTTTTCTTTGATGTGTGTGAGTATATGCCGGAGGCCTACATGCGCAAGTTCTTTGAGGCGTTCTGTTCGGGCATGACCGAGGATGACTATGAAATGGCGTATCAGGAGCATCCGGACCGCTTTGTGTCACTCTATGCGGGCGACCGGATTGGTGAGGATTTCGCGGAAAGCTTTATGTGCTTTGTTCTGGGCAATCGCCAGCCCGGTGACACCGTGGCGCAACAGAAAATCAATTTCTTTTATCAGTTTGACGAGCTGGTCAGCCTTCGTTCATTTATTCGTTCCAACTTTGGGCTTACCTAAAAAGGCAAAGGAACCGGCGCAAAGGGTTTCATGGCCCAATCTTCTGGTTCCTCGTTCCATCCACCCGGATGCGGTACAGTGCGTTGCCATCATCCTTGTTTTGATAAAACACCCACTGCCCGGCCACGTTGATATACGAGACGGAATCGTCCGTCAGTTTCACCTGGGATGTTCCCGAGAGCGAGAGCCGGTATAGCCGGTTGTGATCCAGGCCGTTGGCGAAGAAGAGGCCGTAGGGTGTGATGTTTGTATAGGCGGCGGAAGTGGCGGTCAAAAGGGTGCTGTCGCCGCCTTCCGCCGGGATGTAGCTTAGCGTGGATGTGTCGCCGTAGTAAGTGTAGAATGCCTTGTCCCCGATGACATTGATCCAAAAGGCGTTGACGATGTCAAAGGGTTCGATCTTCCCGCTATCCAGGGACATACGGGTCAGTCGGTCCTCATGCAGAGGGTCGGAAAAGTAAGCGTATCCATCGTGAATGTTCAGGTAGTACATTTTCCCCCGCTCCGAGAGGCGCCTTTGGCTGCTCCCATCCAGGTCCATGGCGTTTAAACGGAGCAAATCCATGGAGTCGGTGCCGTATATTATGTTGTCGACGATGTCCATGTCCCCAAACCGCGCGCTTGAGATGATCTCCGGCGTGGAGCCGTCCAGCGGTGCCTGGTAGATGCCGTCGTTTGCGGTAAAATAGAGGCGGTCATCCCAAATGTTCAGGTTTTCAGCGCTTACACTGCAGAAAACCGATACATTTTCGCCTTCCATATCCATTTTCTCGATCCTGTCATGGAGGGCATAATAAACAAAGGCACCGTCTGTCGCGCATAGGCTTTTGTTGATCGCGTTGCCAGCGGTGTTCCCCCTGCGTTGGGTTTCTTGGCTGAAAACCTGGCTCGCGTACATATCCATGCCCAAGCTCCGGGCTTCGTTTGCCAGCAGCCGCTCATCGCTTTGGCCCTGGGAATACCCCTCATCGTATCCCAGGGCAAAGCCGCTGGAATTGCCCGCCTGATAGCCTTGTGATTTGCCCTCTAAAAAGCCGGCGTCATACCCCTGCCTTTGGCCATACAAAAGGCCGCTTCCCGCCAAGGCAATGCCTAGCGTTGCGGCCCCTATGCCCCGCAACACTTTGCGCCGGACGCTATGCTGGACGGATAAGAGCGCCCTGCGAAGCGATATGCTGTTCTGGTAGCGCTTCTCCGGATCAGCCTGTATACACCTGCCGATGATGGGCAGCAACCCTCGATGGGGATACCTGTGGCGTAGGTTGGTCCTGTCGGAAGCGACGGTGCCTATGTATATCATGACGACACCAAGGGCATACAGATCTGTGCGGGCATCAGTCTGGGCACCGCCAAATTGTTCAGGCGCCATGTAATGGCGCGTGCCAATGGCGATTGTGTCGCTGGTGGCGTTTTCCCGAAACGCTCTGGCAATGCCAAAGTCAATGAGCTTGGCGTGACCATCCGCATCAATGACGATGTTTTCAGGTTTGATATCCCGGTGAATGACCGGCGGCCGCTGTCGATGCAAATAGGTGAGTATGTCACAGAGCTCCACGGCGATATCGATGAGCTCATCTTGCCCGAGCGCACCATGGGCCTGCACATACTGCTTGAGGGTTTGTCCTTCGATGTATTCCCTCAAAAGGTAGCTTTTGCCGTTCGCTGCATAGGCTTCCAACGCCTTGGGAACGCAAGGATGATTGAGCTTTTTTAAAATCTCATATTCTGTGGTCCCGTCCTCACGCAACCCCTGATTTGAGATCCGGAGTACTGCCTTTTGCCCATCCCCACGGCGGGAAAGCAGATAGATTTCGTTAAACTCCTCGTGGGCTAGGCAGCTTTTGATCTCATAGTGTTCAAGCAGGTCCTCCGGCAATTGGCCATCTAATTCCCTTTTGAGGATATCCTGATAGAATGATCGAAAATCTTCCGCCATCCCTCTCGCCCCCGTATCTCTTTTGAAGAGTATAGCATACTTATGGATAAGGATGCGAGCAAAATGCACACTTCGGCTTGCCACTGGTAATAATTATGTTATAATACCAACAAACAAATGAGAAGCGGAAGTGCAAGCGTTGACCCAAGAAAAGCGAAGCGTGACCCGAGTGGCGGAAGCCACCATGTTATCAGCGAAATCATTTTCCGAGGGCATTAAAGCCCTGGAAGGAAGTTTGATCAGCACTTCCATCCGGGACTATTTTAATGGCTTGCTCATCCGGCATTCCATTTCCCATGCGGGAGCGGTTCGTGCCGCGAACTTGGATAAGGACTTCGGCCGCCAGATCCTTACTGGCGACCGGATGGCGCGAAGGGATTATTACCTGCAGCTTGCCTTTGGTATGAGCCTCACGTTCGAAGAGACGCAGAGCATGCTGAACTTCATGGGAAGAGGGCCGATTTACGCGGTTCGCCAGCGGGACGCGGCGCTCATGTTTGCCCTCCAGCGTGGCATGAGCCTGATGGATGTTCAGCTTTTGCTAGAGGAACATGGCTTGACCCCGCTGGGAGATGATGAAAATAGCCAGGCAGACAATGCTTTCTCTGAAGAAGCGCCTGTTACGCGGGATATTGAACAGCGCATAAAGGAGGCCTGTTCTTTTCAGGATCTGAGCGCCGGAGCTGTGGATCGTTTCCTTGAAATCGCTATCAACAACTATTTTGCCAAGCTGCTTTCGGCCCGAAATATGACGCGGGCACAGGTTCTCGCTCGGGCTGAAATTAAAGAGAACATCGGCTATCAGCTGTTAAGCGGTTTGAGGATTGCGAAAAACCGAGACGCATATGTTCGCCTTGCCTTGGCATTAAGCCTAACACTGGCGGAAACCCAGCAAATGCTAAAATTTTTGAAAAAAGGTGCGCTATATCCGCTTATTCGGCGGGACGCGGCGTTCGTCTTTGGCATTGGCCAAGGCTACTCCATTGGCGATATGCAAAAGCTCCTGACCGACTATGGGCTTCCAGAACTCTCATAAGGAAGAGCATAAGCACCGGCTGTGCAATTTGCTCGCCCTTACAGTCGCTTTTACTGGTATGCTGGCGTCAACAGGGAGGTTACTTCGCTCCGCAACGTGCTTCCATGTCGCAAAACATAGAGTAAAGAAAGAAGGGATCATCATGTTTATGGCGCGAAGAATGATCAAGGCACTGGTATTGGCCTGCGCAATCCTGCTCGCCCTACCGGGAATTCTCCCCCTTGCCGGTGACGGCGCCTATGCTGAAGACATGTTTCGGTTTACAGTTCAGGGCATCGATTATAAGATCTTCCGGTTGGATGACGAGCCTGCCGATCCGCTGGTCAACCTGATGGATGGCCTGCCTGGCCATGCCGTGCTGTTTGCCCATGATGTGGGCATCGACGCGGAGCAAGCCAACAAAGCGTTGTACGCGGGTGTCCGGTTGATCCTGCCCGATGGCAGTGAAGTTAAGACATACGGCAACGATGGCAACATTGAAAATCCTTATACCCTTTTCTTCGGACTGCCGGATGACGTGCTCCTTGCGGACTGTATCATGAAAGTGCCCACGGACGATGGTGAACAGCAATTCCCGCTTGGCGGTGAAGCGCCGGAAGCCATCATAATTCCAACGCAACAGCCGCCGTTGGAACAACATCCCGCTGAAAAACCAGCCGAAATCCTTCCGGTGCCCATGCCGGAAGGCGCTTTTGACCTTGCGGCTGTGCTCTTGGCAGAAGCCGAAGCGGCGGAGGATCCATGGCGAAAGGCGATTTGGGAGGCTGGAGCCAGGAATGTGGATTGGGATGGGGATTCGGTCTCCTTTCAAATGCGTTCCTTTGACCCTAAAATAAAAGAGCTTGGCAAATACGCCGATGACCCATCCGCGTGGTTCTGGGGATTTTTGGAAAACGCTGCCGGATATGATCTGGAGGCGACCCTCTCGGCGGTGGATGGAATTCCGGATCCCGCAGGGCTAAAATCCCTTCGCTCCCAGGTGCGCGCGGCAGCGACCAATGCAAAGACGGAATTCAACCAAAGGGCCGTCCGCGTGGCGATTTCCGATCAGCTAATTCCGGAACCCATGGAAAAGATCGCTTCCCTTGAGGCGCTATACGCTGAGGATATGTCTGTTTTATATACGGATGTGGTTGACGCGAAAGGCCGGGAAGGCACAACGGTTTATGAATACGCACCGCTTTTCATGGCGCAGGTTTCCCAGAAGCTTGGCGTATCGGATGGACCTCACGCGCTTACGCTGACCTGCTCCTGCGCTGATCCTGAGACGCTGCTTAAAACCGCATACGCGGAAGCGCTGGGGGAACTGTGCATGATCTACAAGGCGAACCAAAAAGACGAGGAAGAGATTGCCGATTATCTTCTGGAGGCGTTAATCGGGAGCGCAAACAGCATCCGCAGCGAAAAAACCAAGGGAACCAGCGTGGTTTGGACGCTGGACGTTGACGCCATGCTCAACGGGGACTTTGGAGAGGCGTATGCTGACTATTTGACAGCCTATGACTTTTCAGGCACCGTTTCCGCGCTTTGTTCCGCGGTGCTGGAGCTGCCCGACGCTCCCGCCCTTCCATTCCCAAAGTCGGGGCGCATAGGCGGCGGCTCCTCTGGAACCAAGGTGATCGTCAAAGCCCCCAAAGACGAAAAAGGCCGTTATGTCCAGCTGCGCAGGCTGGATTCCGATGAAGTCAAGTCCACCCTGTTTATCCGCCCTGGAAGCTCCGCTACGGCGTATGTGCCCAAGGGGATGTATTATCTGCTCATCGCGAGCGGATACACCTGGTATGGGGAAGAGAGCCTCTTCGGGGAAAGCGGCAGCTATAGCCGATCCACAAACCTAGAGGTGCTTAGCAGCGAATATTACCATACTGTTACGCTTCAGGTGAAAGACGGGGAAGAGGGAAATATGTCCAGCTTTGGCGCGGACATGGAAGATTTCTTTTAAGGCAACGCCGTTCTCTGGGTGATTGAAACAAGGAACGCCAAGGGGTAGCATCTTTGGCGTTCTTTCTCTGCCATGACAGCTCTGACAATGAGGCTGGGGCTATGGGGGTGTTGTACGGTTTGGCGGCCTGCCAGCTTACCGATGTCATTTTCCGCCGCAGGAGAACAAAGCGGGGAATTGAATATAAAACAATAAACTATCTATGGTTATGCGATGGATGGGAAAATGTGTAGCGTATGCCGGTTGTTTATACGTATACGGCATTCTGAGCGAATCCTCGAAGCCACCATAAATGAACCGGATTCCGAGTGGCCGATGATCGACGCCAGCCATACTGATCGAAGGCTTTACGGCTCAATATGCTCGCTGAACGCGGGTATGACACCAATGAGATTGCCGCTTAAGCGCAAGCGTCAGGCATCGAAGCGGTCGTCCGGCCCAAGAAGAATCGAAAAGAGCAACGCGACCATGACTGGCACCTCTACAACTGTCAGTGCGAAAAATCATTGTCACCAATACAATGGAATCACTGATTTTCAGGATAGATATCGTGATATAATAGGGAGGAAGCTACTCTTACATCCAGCTATGTAGAAAGGAGATCCACATGCCGCCTTCGGACCGTAACATATTCCATTGCGACATGAACGCGTACTTCGCCAGCGTGGAAGAACTCTTCCATCCCGAGTACCGCGACGTCCCCATGGCGATTTGTGGAGACCCCCAAAGCCGGCGCGGGATCATCGTGGCCAAGAACGAGAAAGCGAAGGCGTTCGGCATCAAAACGGCGGAAACCATCTATCAGGCGCTGCGGAGGTGCCCTGAACTGGTGCTACGGCCGGCGCGGCATCATGAGTATGAGGATTTCTGTGAGAAGGCCAACGCCATCTACGAGCAATACACCGATCTTGTGGAGCGAGCCAGCATCGACGAATCGTACCTTGATGTGACCGGAAGCCTGCACCTATTTGGCGGCGATGCCGTCGCGCTAGCCCATGTAATTCGGGAGCGCATCCATGGGGAGCTTGGTCTGACCATCTCAGTGGGTGTTTCCTACAACAAATACTTTGCAAAAATGGGTTCCGACATGAAGAAGCCGAACGCCGTGACCGTCATCACGCGGCAAAATTTCCGCGATAAGATATGGCCCATTCCCATAGGGGAGATGCACATGGTGGGGAAATCCGCGGAGACGATCCTGCTGGGGATGCATGTTCGCACCATCGGGGATTTGGCCAATGCCGACATTAAAGCGTTGCAGAAGAAACTGGGGAAACACGCCGATTACCTGTACGCGAACGCTCACGGCCTGGATGACTCTCCAGTGATCCCGCTAGAGCATACGCCTGCCGCGCAATCCATTGGCAAGCACAATACATTTAAGCGGGACTTGGCTTCCAGGGAGGACATCAAGATAGGTATCATCGCCTTGGCAGACAATGTGGCGGCCAGTCTGCGGCGGGAGGGTGTGAAGTGCAAAGGGGTACAAGTCACCATCAAGGATCCGGATCTCGCGGTCATCACCCGCCAAAAGGGAATCGCGCCGACATGGCTGGCCGCCGATTTGGTGAATGCCTGCATGGAATTGATCGACGCATCATGGCCGAAAGGAAAACCCATTCGCCTGCTTGCCGTAACTGCTATGAAGCTGATCCCAAAGGATCAAGTTGTGGAGCAGTTGACGCTGTTTGACTCCCCGGCGGAAACATCAAACCGCGAGAGGGAAGAGCGGTTGGAGATGACCATCGACGCGATACGGGGAAGGTTTGGGAGCCATAGCATTACGACCGCGGGCGTAGCCTTCAGCGACATTGGGATTCATGAGCGGTATCAGAGGCAGGAGGAGTGACGCCTCCAGAATAGGCTGGTAAAAATAAAATGAGCGGGGCGAACCCCGTTCATTCCGAGGGAAGAGTGGCCGCAAATGTACCGGTAACACGCAACGCGTTATTTTGCCTTGGGGTTTTGCTTGTTGCGCGTGATGGATCCTTGGGGCAAATGCGGTTCCGCATTCGTTTTGATCGTCTCATTCGCCGGATTGGTGGGTTTTTTCTTGAGTCGCCTTGCCATTGCTATCACCTCTTAACTGTAGTGTTTTCATTGCTGTACAGCGTTATTCACGGTGTAAGGATGGAATCGGATCCCTTGAGACATAGGGTTTTACCTTTTTCACAACTGGCCTCTTTGGGTTGTAGGCACCGAGACTGTGGATGCCGGCGATGCTATTCTTGACCAATACTACTTTCGGTTCGCCATCAGGGAGAAGATTGACCGATTGTCCGAATGCCATCGGCAAAAGCTATCCTGATTGCTTGCCGCGTTATTTTGGCGGGGAGCTCCACATACTCCTTTATGGCGAACACCTCCATCAGTGCCCCGGAAAGCCAGCTCATGTCCTGAAGAAGCGGCTGCTTGCGTGAGGCGGCGGTGATGAACGCCTCTTCCGCCCGCATATCAAGCGTGTCCTGAAAATCAGCGCGGCACAGGATGGCGCCCATGGAAACGAAAAAAACGGAGAAGGCGTGTCCGCCTTGCGCACGGAGGAACACCAGGGCATTTGTATCCCCGGAGATGCGGAACCGGCGACGGCATTTCCGGCGAAGCCGCTCCATTCTGGCAAGTAAATCCTTGATCGCTCCCGCTTGCTCAAAGCACATCCGAGAAGCAAGCCGGGACATTTCATCCGACAGCGCGTCAACAGCCATCGCCTGTTGGCCAGATAGTAGGTGGGCGGCATCAGCCACAGCGGCATGGTACTTGCTGACGTCGACTATCCCAGCACAAGGCGCGGAACACTTCCCCATGCCGTGATAGAGGCAAGGACGGACATTTGGGTCGAATACGGCTTTTCCGCAAAGAGGCGTTTTCCAGACGATGTTAAGCAGCTCTATGGCTTCACGCGCGTCGAACAGGTCGTCAAACGCGCCGTAGTATTCGGCTTCATCATCAAGCTTTTCTGTGGCGATTGAAATCGTTGGATATCCGGTGCTAAAGTCAATGCGAATATACGGCCTCTGAAGATCCCGAATGTGCTGGGAGTTGAACCAGGGCTTGTGCTCCTTGATAAGGCGGTATTCCTGCAGAAGCGCGTCAACCTCCGTAGGGGTGGTGATGAACGACACATCCCGAATCTCGCGGACAAGCTTCCAAACGCGGTCGTCTTCCTTGGCCGACGCGTGGAAGTAGGAACGGACGCGACCCGCAAGCATCTTGGATTTACCAACGTAAATGATGTTGCCGAGTTGATCATAGAAGAGGTAACATCCAGGCAGCCGTGGCGCGGCGTCGATTTTCTCTTGAAGCGTTCTGTTCATCCGTGCTCACCAATGCTTTTTGCCCAGTATAGCATACTGGGCACGGATTCCCAAGGCTTTGGGTTGAAGCCGCACGCGCCTGTGAACTCATAAGCATTTGGATAATGAAAAAGTACCTTGTTGCCGTATGGCGCGTTGCTGAGCTGCTTGAATTTCCACGGCGTAGCCATTGAGTTGAGCCAGCCGGTTGCTAGGATTGATTCGCGGGAAGTAAGGCAGCTGCCATTCGGGGTTTTCGCAAGCCATATCGAGCGCATCGCAAATCTCAGCTGCCTCGTTCAACAGGAGATGAGTATCCTGTTACTGCGTTCGTCAAGGCCAAGCGCATGTTCAACCCTTTGATGTGTCAATGGTCCCCCGGCGACTTATACTATTACTCCGGCATCGAAAAGTCGGAAGAGAGGCATGAGAGATTTTTTCGTCCAGCAAGGAGCTGGAACGAGGCGTAGCAGCGCTACGCTGAGTGAAAGGCGACGCCGCTGGACGGAAAAAGATCCGTGCCTAATTCCGAATATTCGGTGCCGGAGTAATATTTCCAGTCAAGTATTGCCAAAGCTTTCCAAGAGGGTGTAGAATAGTTATGGGAGATGAAAATGGCGGAAAGAAGATAAGAGTAAACGCAAGAGCGGGAACGGGAAATAAGCGAGGGCGGAGGATGCGGCATGTTCAAAAGGGTGATAATTTTGGTTGTTATCATGATGGTTTTGTTCTTCCACTCAGCTTCGGCAAACGGGCTTCTCCATGTCACCGGGGCAATTGGGGGTGAGGGCGACTATTCCGCGTATGACGCGGTTTTCCTAGCGTCAGGCGAGCTTCTTGTTGTCGGCAGCCGAAGGGACGCGTGGGATCAGGACACAACCACCCGCCCTTGGGCCGCAATCATTGACGCGAATACTTCCGATGTAATGTGGACGTTCACGGCTGAAGATATTGGCGATGCTTACGCATTCAATTCAGCCGTTGCATATCAAGATGGCTTTGCTGTTTGCGTGCGCCGCGCCGGCAGTTCCTATCTGATGTTCATGGATGGTCAGCGCCATAGTGGCAAACCCATTGAACTGGAGGCTTACATTCATTGCATATGTCCTGTTGGTGAAAACCTCTTGGTTGCAGGCTACACGGATAGCGGTGCGCCATGGGCTGGTTTGGTCGATGGAGAGGGCGAAGCTGTTTGGCAATACGCTGGCGCACCCACTGGTGAGGAGCTGAGCTCTTTTTCATGCGCTGTATCGACGGCGGATGGAATTCTTCTCGGCGGATCGACACCAGAAGGCGGGCTTTTGTTAAAGCTTGATTTCAATGGCAATATGGTATGGACGCGGAAAGGTACAGACCTAGGTCTGACAAGAAATATTCAGGATATTTGCATTGACGCGGATCGTATTGTACTCGCGGGCAATATGTATGACGCATCAAGAAGCGTGACAGCCGGCGTCGCGACCTCTCTGTCTACTCAAGGTGAATTGATTTGTGAGCGTGTTCTTGATTTATCCGATCTTGAAGGGAAAGACAACGGATTTCAAGGCGTGTACCTCCAAAAGAGCGGACAAGGCTACACCTATTATGGTTGGCTTGCCAACGACATGATGAACGCTGATATTCCTGTGGAAAAATACACCCTGTTATATCTCGTTGACCGCGACATGAACTACCGCAATGAGTACCACCCGCCCTATGGAACCGACGCAACGGTAGTCAAGATCCTCCGCGATGCGCATGACACCGTATGGGTTATTGGCCAGGGCAATGGTCAGGATGAGGTATTGCGGTACGATTATTCAGAAAACCACGACAAACAGATATTTATTGCTTATATCAATTTCATCTTGCTCGATGCGAGCTGAGAGGTAAGAAGATAAAAATGACGCGAGCAATCACGGTTCTGCTGCCGGATGTATGAAAGCCAAGAATCTCCCGACAAGTTTTTCTTGGCGGATAACCATAAGCGGAAAACGCCTAAGTTCTGAACGCCTCGAAGCGTCACTCCAGTTGTCGAAAGGGATTGGGGAAGGAACCGGCACACCCATTTTTCATATGGAAAATTTGTGGGTATCCACCTCTAAGCGCCTTGTCTAGGCTTATTGATTCTATTCCCTGTTCGTCTTATCTTGACCAGGAGGAAATGCGTTGTGAATCAGCAATGCGGATCAAGTTATTTGTTACTTTACTATAATAATTTTTACGGGGCTTTAATATATCACTTTTGTATGATATAATCCCATTGCCGCTTTCAATGTAAGCGATACATCAGATTGTTGGGGTGGTTGGAGTTATGTGGATCGACGAAAATGTACCCGCGATTGAAAGTCCAAATAGTAGCGAACCGGCGGTGGGTACAGCAAAGGCGGGGCGATACTGGCTTTGGATCTTTTGCCTCATGATGGCATGGGTCTACACCATCCGTACTTGCAGCGCGTTCCTGATGGTCATAGGCGGTATGCAGGATCATTTTATGGTTATTGGCATTTTCGCGTATCCTGTTGAAATCTTGGGCGTGTGCTTTCTTCCGGCATTGCTAGACCGCCAAGGCATTGGCAAGAACCCTAAAAGAAACAAAAACGCCTTTCTCATTTGCACTGCGTTGACCCTTTTGTCCCTCGCCTTTATATCCTTGCAATTCTTCATCCCCAGATTCCACCCTGGGCTTGCCATCAACATATATCTGTTCTATCTTCTCATCCTTTCACCCGCCACCATGATGGGCATGGCTCTCAGACGGGGCATAATGCTTTGGAATCCGCAGAAGAGCATCCTATACGTAGGTGGCGCGTATACACTCTACATGATCTTGGATTGCACCATCTACTTTTCGCTTAGTATCATTGGCGATCTCTTTTTCCATATATTCTCCTGCATCACCGTTTTTGCGCTGATACCGGTGATAGTGCTGTTCATTCGCCTGCGAAACCAGGATGCTTTCGACGAAGTTCCCCCCGGGATAACCGAAAGCTACCCGACGTCCTTTCTCGCCGGCATTGGGGTCATGATTGGGATTCATTCTTTTTTCTCCACATTCATCAATACGGTGTATTATTTCGATAATGTGGAAGACTTTCATACCTTTGGGTATGAGATCTCTTTCCATATTCTGGCCATCGTTGTAATTGCTCTGGCCACTTGGCTTATCTATAAACGCCAGTGGCTCGCGATAGCCGTCGCCTGCCTTCTCATTCTATGCCTTGCCCAAGGCATGACCCTGTTCGGCATTGAAAGCACGCCCCTGGCCATAGGGTATAACATTTCCACCATGGTCACAAAAACACCACTCATGATTCTCGGTTTAGTGGTTCCGGTCTATTTCTGCGCGACGCGAAGAAAACCAGGCGCTCTGGTCGCGCTGAGCTTTGGGCTGACCACTATAGCGGACTTCCTCCTGTTGTTGACGCAACTGACGCCCCAGGGTATGTCGTCCATCCCCAGGCAAGGCGTGCTGCTGCTGGTAGGGTTACTGCTGACAGGCTTGGTCTTCTATTATTATCTGCGATTTACCAAGATGCGCACCGCTACCTTCCTCGCATCCATTCATGAGAGTCAAAGACAGCAGAAATCCCCAATTGAGACCTTGAACGAACTCAACCTGACAAACCGTGAGAACGAAATTGCGGGAATGCTCCTGAGCGGCGATTCATCCAAGATAATCGCGTCCAAGCTTCACATCAGCCACGCCACGGTGACTTTTCATACAAAGAACCTGTACCGCAAGCTCAACATCCAAAGCCGATCCGAGCTTTTCGCGCTTTTTATCCCTTCGTAATGTCCAAGATTACGATTCCAAAGCAAACACTTCCCCAAGATTTAGCATGTAGGGGAAATAAGCGCCCGTCAGGTTGCTCATGGGCAGCACATCCTCGCTCATTTCAATGCCCAGATGCTCCTTGATCGCCTTCCGACGGGCTTGAATACGGGCATATACATCGGGGAATTCTTTCGCAAGCGCCGTGCGCATCTCCGGCCCTGCAATCACGATGCTATCCTCGCAAATGGCCGTCCGCACAGGATCACTGTTGCTGGCGATTACATCCACTTGGATGTGCGCCCCATCCCCGATCAACTGTGTCGAATCCTTGTAAACAGCTGAATTTACCCATTCATCAGCGCCGGTATAATGGGTTACATTGAGGGACAGCCCGTATTCCGGGCCGCCAATGTGCTTCAGGGCGACCTCATGCAGATCCCCGCAGCGCACACCCACCTTCATCGTGCCAAGCAGCTCCGCTATAGTAAGCCATAAATTTTTGTAGAACCCAAGATGAGGTCTCAGGGCATCAGATACGGTGCCCGCATCATATGCCGCGATTCCAACGCGGGCCGTCAAGCTCCCCCGGACCGCATAGCACAGACCGCAGACTTCCCCAAGCACCAGCGCTTTCTCGCTGGGGGAGGAAACGCCGATGCTGACCTTTTTGGCGCCAAAGTTCACCATTGGATGAACAGAAACCGGGTCGAGATCCGCCACGCCGCGGGTAATCTCCAACTCGGTCATGCCGGGCTTTAGGTTCTTCAGCATCCGCTGCATCACCGAGGCGCTTAGGTTCCCTGCGGCCTCCGCCCAGGCGATTTCCTTCGCTGTGCGCAGCTTCATTCGAATGCCATTTGGCAGGCCCGTAATCTCCTCGGTAAAGTTGACCACATTTTTCTTATCGCAAATCCTGTAGAGAGCGTCCATCACATAGGCGGGCACATCAAAGGTGTATGCCGGGTCGCTGTCAATATGCTGAGCATAGAAGTATTTATAGCCAACCAAGCCGATTTTGCTATCACTGGTCAAGCCAATCGCCCGGAAAATCTCCGGCAAGGGCTTTTGCTTTCCCCTTGGCTGCCCCTGGAGGCTGAAGTTCTGATACAAATACACATCCACGGGAAAGGGAATGGGGTATGTCTGAGAAATTCCCTCATTTCCGACGATGATGCTTACCTTTCGGGCTGTATCCACCACCAGCAGGGCCTCTTCAAAACGGCAATCATACCCACAGAAGTAGTGCATGGTGGCGAAATGCTCGCGGTCGCCATAAAACACGGCGTGAGTCATGCCTTTTTCATGCATGCGCTGGATAAGCGCATCCAACCGCAGCGCGTAATCCGTTTCGTCAAAGATCACCTGTGGACACCGGACTTCTTGCAGAAAAAGCGCGGGACAAACACGGTTGACCACTTTGGGCAATGGGAGCACATCCTTTCAAATTGTAAATCCCAATGGATTTGTGAACGCATCGGGCTGGGTAGATGTTGCCAAGAACCATGAAAGGTGTTATTATTAACATACTGTTAATTATAGCATCAAACGCCTGTCCAGACAAGCGGTTCCCGCTTATTTTAAGGTTTCCTGCTCTTTGTGACAAGGCGTGCGACGCTTTGTCGCTGGGCAAGAATGGCCGCTCCCAGCGCACCGCTGTTTTCCTCGGCGCGAGCGATCACCAAAGCCCAGGTCTGCCGAAGCGGCGTGAAAAGACTTTCCTCCAGGGACGCGCCAATCCCCGGCAGAAGCTCGCTGAAACAGGCGAAGAAATCCCCGTTCACAATGATGCGACCAGGGTTATACATGCTCACCAGGATGTTCAGGGTGTTGCGCAGCTGGCGGCAGCTATTTTCGATGAGCCTCACCGCCCAAGCGTTCCCGGCATGGTAGCGGCTTTGGAGATCCTCCATGGTGGTCACTTCGGCATCATGGAAGCGGGCTTCCGCCACGAGAAACCGCTCGGCGATATGGGTTTGCAGGCACCCTTTGCGGCCGCAATCGCAAAGGATTCCCTCCGAGGAATCAAGCACGATGTGGCCCACCTCTCCGGCCATGTTGTTTTGCCCGCGAATCACCTTTCCATCATGGGTAGCGGCGCATCCAACCCCGGAGCCCGCCTGCAGAAAGGCGATGTTATCTTCCGTATAGCCGCTGAAATGGATCTCTCCTATAAGGCTTGCTTTTGCATCGTTTTCAAGCACAAAGGGCATGGAGAACCTTCTGCTGAATAGCTTGCTCAGGGCGATATTACGCCAGCCCAGCTGGGGGGAGAACACAAGGGTCTGGTCCTCATTGTTCACAGCGCCAACCGCGGCGATCCCTCCCGAGGAGATTGAATCCGGGCTAACCCCGCATCGGCCTATCAACCGGATGAAACCCGCGTGACACGCCGAAAGCAGGTCCTCAGGCGCTAAACTCCCCAGGGATAGGCTAACGCTTTCCTTGCCGACAGTGTTATAGCAAAGGTCCAGCAAACAGATATGGGCAGACCGATCATCCAGGTGGATGCCCAGGGAATATTCGGCGGCAGGAAGGAGATGGAGCAACGTTGCCTTGCGCCCTACCCCGCCCGTGGTTGGAATGTCCGTTTCATATAGATATCCCCAGCCATAGAGCAGATTGGTGAGGCGAGTTATGCTGGTTGCCGAAAGCCCGGTCTCGCGGGAAAGCTCAATTCGGGACATGGGTTGTTTGCGAAGCAATGTCAGCACGTGTTGAAGGTTGTTTGTCTTGATCCTCTGTTGCTCCGATTGCCAACGGTCCACGTATACACCTCCGCGCAGCTTATTCACTATATATTGGTGTAGTGTAGCATAAGCGGCACAGGGGTTCAACCGAAAAGAAAAAGGCAAAGAGAGGTACGCATCCATGAAATACGCTTTTCTATCCACCTGGCAAATGTCCTATGACGGCATCAAAATCGCCAAAGAAATGCTTGAAAAGGAAGCTCTCCCGCTCTCCGACGCGCTATGCGCCGCGGTTCGGGCAGTTGAGGATAACCCCGAGTATCACTCGGTGGGCTATGGCGCATATCCCAACTGGGATGGAGACGTGCAAACCGACGCCGCGTACATGGACGGCACCACTTTTCGCTTTGGCGGCGTAGCGGGCGCACGGGATCTTCGAAATCCAGTGGATGTCGCCCATCGACTTAGCGCTAACGCCGTCAATTGCTACCTATGCGGCGACGGCGCTGAAGCCTACGCCCGCCGGAGCGGCCACGCCATGCGCAATCTTTTGACGGACGAGGCCAAGGCCTATTGGTGGGAAAATCGGAATGCTAGTGCCTTGGCAAACGGGTTGGAGCCCTATGACGGCCACGATACCGTTTGCGTCATTGGCTTGATGGAGAAGCATATGGCGATTGCGGCATCCACGTCCGGGCTGTACATGAAGCGGCCGGGCCGAATCGGCGACACTTCCGTCATCGGCTCTGGCTTTTACTGCGACAGTCAGATTGGCGGCGCGGCAGCCACAGGCGTTGGCGAAGACATCATGCGGGGTTGCCTATCCTATGAAATTGTCCGGCGCATGGCATCCGGCATGGATCCTCAGACCGCGTGCTATTCCGCATTGTCGGATCATGCCCAGCGAATGGCACAGGCCGGGAACACCCTGGGAGCGGTTTCCTTCATCGCGCTGAGTGCGGATGGCCGCGTTGGCGCATCGACCACCTTGCCGGAGTTTGCGTTTGTCTTTGCCGATCAGCATCATCCAGCTACGGTTTGGATTGCCGAAAACACCCCCAACGGCCTTCAGGTCGGCCCTGCGGATGAGACGCGGCTGCGCGAATACCGCAACGGCTAATGATCGTCCTTCATTCAAAGCCACCTCCAAACAAATGTGCGCCAATCTATGCTCGCCGCGCTTGTGTAGGGAGTACCGTCGGTTTTCCGTTGGCTGTCTTTTTGTGTCTTCAAAAAACCACCGGCTAGGCCAGTGCTTGAGAACATATCGCTCAGGTCATCGATATGCCTTGTGATCGTATTTCAACTTGACATCTCCCAATGATTTCCTTATAATTCATCCGAAAAGGTTTGCCATGAAGGCGGACAGGTATGCTTGGAACCCCATCTCAATGATTGAAGCCATGAAGGCCTCTTTCCTGTATGAAACAGGCGGGGACTTAGGCTTTTATTTTTGAGGAGGAATTGCATATGCATATGGCAGACGCTTTGTTATCCCCGGCGGTTGGCGGGGTCATGACCGCGATCAGCGCAACCGCCATTGGATATTCGATAAAGAGGATTGCCGGTGATAGGCTGGATGAAAAGAAAATTCCCATGATGGGCATCATGGGCGCCTTTGTGTTCGCGGCGCAAATGATCAATTTTACCATACCGGGCACAGGCTCAAGCGGCCATATCGGAGGCGGCATCCTGCTTTCCGCGCTTTTGGGCCCGTTTCCCGCGCTGATCACCCTTGCGTCCGTCTTGCTGATCCAATGCCTGTTTTTTGCGGACGGGGGCCTTTTGGCTTATGGCAGCAATGTTTTCAACATGGGCGTCTGCGCGTGTTTGCTTGCATATCAGTTCATATATAAGCCAATCATCGCAAGGGGAATCAGCAAGAAGAACATAACAATCGCTTCCATTGTGTCTGTTGTTCTGGGATTGCAGGTTGGCTCTTTCTGCGTCGTGCTGGAAACCACGGCATCAGGCGTTACAATGCTGCCCTTCTCCGCTTTTCTTGCTTTGATGCAGCCGATTCATCTGGCCATTGGCCTGGCTGAAGGAGTTATTACAGCCGCGGTACTATGTTTCGTGTATAGCATGCGCCCAGAAATTCTAGATAGCTCCATTAAGGATGAAAAGCTTGCTAGGGGCGTTTCCCTAAAGAAGGTCATGGTGATTTTCCTTGTTCTAACCGCCTTTGTCGGCGGTGGATTATCGCTTTTCGCTTCTTCTTTTCCAGATGGGCTGGAATGGTCGGTGGAAGGTGTCGCGGGAACGGCGGAACTGGAACGGGATGAAGCGATTCATAATGCCATGGGTGTTGCAGTGGAATCAACGGCTCTTATGCCGGATTATGGCTTTGTGGGCGAGGGAGGTTCACAGATGGGGACAGCCACAGCCGGCATAGTCGGAAGCGTGATTACCCTCCTCCTCGCGGGAGGAATAGGGATCATCATTCGCCTTACAAGAAAAAAACCATTGCAGCAAGGATCCAAAGCGCGAAGCTGATTGCTTGGATCACACGCGAGGGGGAAATCCTCTCCTCGCTTAACTTTCTGAGAAGGAGGGGTGGCAGTGGCGAATTTATTTCACGCGGCTTCTGAAATGGACCGGTTGGATCAGCTTGCCATGAAAGATTCACCGGTACATCGCCTCCATCCCATGGCAAAACTTATTGCCACATTTGCGTATGTTGCTATCGTGCTGTCTTTTTCATCTGAGAACATAAGCGGACTGGTGCCCTTTGTATTCTATCCGGTGATCATGATGTCGCTGTCGGGCACACCATACCGCCCCCTTTTGGTGAGGATTTTGGTTGCTCTCCCATTTTCACTCATGGGGGGAATCAGCAACCTTCTTTTATCTCAAGGTACGGCGTTTTTTATTGGGAGCCTCGCAGTCAGCCATGGCATGGTTTCGTTCGTGTCGATTATGCTCAAGACGTTGCTCACGGTTCTTGCCGTCCTGATATTAAGCGCAACGACATCATTTGTTGAAATTAGTGATCAGCTGATTATGCTGCGCCTGCCAAAAATTATGTGTATGCAGCTGACGATGACCTACCGGTATCTTTCCATTTTAATCTCGGAAGCGGGTTCCATGTATACAGCTTATTCCCTTCGGGCGCCAAACCTTACGGGCATCCGGATGAAGGATATGGGCAGTTTTTTAGGGCAACTCATTTTGCGCAGCTTTGATAGAGCCGAGCGGGTTTATGTGGCCATGAAATGCCGTGGATTTCAGGGCGCTTATTTTGGCAAAAGGCGGAGCGGGTTTGGCTTGGTCGATTGGATGTATGCCATTTTGTCTATCTGTTCGTTTGTTTTTCTGCGCTATTTCAATATCAGCCTGTTTTTCGGCGGATTGGTGGGATAGATGGAGTGCGCGTTGAAGGTGACGAACTTATCGGTGAAATATAGCGCGTCTGATAAAGACTGCGCGTTGAGAAGCGTTGAATTCACGGTCCAAAGCGGTGAACGAATCGCCCTGATCGGAGCCAATGGCGCCGGGAAATCCACCTTGCTCATGACGTTGGTGGGGATTCTTCCCGCGAGCTCCGGCGTTATTGCTGTTGACAACACCGTGCTGGAGAAAAAAACGCTGCAGGAGCTGCGGCAAAAGGTGGGAATGGTCTTTCAAAATCCGGACAACCAGCTGTTTATGCCCACCGTATATGAAGACATAGCATTTGGTCCGCGGAATTATGGCTTGGACGAGAAGGAGACCGAACGCAAAGTCGATGCCATTCTTGCCAAGCTTGACATTTCCCACCTCAAAGGGCGGCTGTCCCATAAGCTGTCCGGCGGTGAAAAACGCCTGGCAGCGCTGGCGAGCGTTCTTGTCATGGAGCCGGATACGTTGCTGATGGATGAACCGTCTTCCTTCCTTGACCCCAAGGCGAGGCGCAGGCTGATGGGCGTTTTAGATACTTTGCCCCAGAATATGATCATTGCCACCCACGACATGGATATGGCTTTGGAGCTGTGCCACAGGGTTATACTGCTCAAGGAAGGCAGCGTTCACGCGGATGCCCTGGCGAAGGAAATTCTCCATGACCGAGCCTTGTTGGAGGCATGCGGGCTGGAACTACCGCTTTCCTTGCAGGGCCGCTGATGGCAGAGGGAGACGAGTATGAACGTTCAAGATTTCTTTTCAGAAAACAAGTCGGTTGCGCTTGCCTTTTCGGGAGGCGTGGATTCCTCTTACTTGCTCTACGCCGGCTTGCGCTATGGCGCGTTTGTAAAGGCCTATTTCGTTAAATCGGCCTTTCAGCCCGCGTTTGAGCTGGAGGACGCCCAAAAACTCGCAGGGGATTTGAATACTCAAATAACGGTGCTGGAACTGGATGTCCTAAGCATAACCGCGGTTGCGGAAAACCCGGCAAACCGCTGCTATCACTGTAAAAAAGTTATATTT
Organism: Eubacteriales bacterium; assembly: GCA_031550095.1. Classification (GTDB taxonomy): domain Bacteria; phylum Bacillota; class Clostridia; order Christensenellales; family Aristaeellaceae; genus Avichristensenella. The sequence continues at coordinate 33,033 of JAVBOX010000104.1, read as the reverse complement.
GAGCTGATTAAGAGGCAGGCGGTCGCGGACGGACTTTCCGTTATCATCGATGGCACAAACGCCTCCGATGATTCTGGAGACCGCCCTGGCATGAAAGCCCTCGCCGAACTAAAGGTGCGCTCCCCGCTGCGAGAATGCGACATCACAAAGGATGAAGTCCGGAGGTTGTCAAAGGACGCGGGGCTTTTTACGTGGAATAAGCCCGCCTATGCCTGCCTTGCTACCCGCGTTCCGACGGGCAGGCTGATTACGCAAGAACTGCTGCATAGGGTGGAAAAGGCAGAGGATATTCTCTTTTCCATGGGGTTTGATGATTTTCGCGTGCGGTTGCTGGATGATGCGGCAAAATTGCAGATTCCCGGGGATCAGATGCGGAGACTATTGGATGAAAAAGATGAGATCCTCACAGCGCTTAAGCCCTACTTCACGTCCGTTCTTTTGGATCTGACCGCAAGATAAATAAAAGGAGCCTTCGTCATGAGCAAACGGGATACACTGCGAATTTTGGAACAGGTTAAGGCGGGAAACCTTTCGCCGGAGGACGCTCTGCTGAGGCTGCGAGTCGAGCCGTTTCAGGATTTGGGTTATGCGAAGCTTGACCACCACCGTGAGCTGCGCCAAGGGATTGCGGAGGTTATCTACGGCGCGGGCAAGACGCCCGAGCAGATTCTCGGCATCATCATGGCCATGCAAAGCAGGGAACAACGGACAATTTTGGTGACCAGACTGGCGGCCGACGCGGCGGAGTTGATCAAAAAAGGCGTTTCCATGGAGTATAGCGGTATTGCCAAAGTCGGCATCGTTGGGGAAATCCCCGTTCCAAACGGCATGGGCAAAATTGTTGTTGCCACGGGCGGAACAAGCGATATGCCGATTGCGGAAGAGGCCGCGCTGACCGCGGAAGTCCTGGGGAATCAGGTGGTTCGCCTTTACGATGTTGGCGTCGCGGGGTTGCACCGCCTTTTATCGCACCTTGAGGATATCATGGACGCAAAGGCCATCGTGGCGATTGCCGGGATGGAGGGAGCCTTGGCCAGTGTGATTGGTGGGCTTGCCGATTGCCCGGTGATCGGCGTGCCGACAAGCGTGGGATATGGGGCATCGTTCAATGGTCTGTCCGCGCTGCTTTCCATGCTCAACTCATGCGCGAGCGGCGTCAGCGTCGTCAACATTGACAATGGCTTTGGAGCGGGATATCTGGCAAGCATGATCAACCATATGTGCTGATAATCGCCCGAGTGGGTTGTGGAGGAATGCGGATGAAAGCGCTGTTTTTGGAGTGCAATATGGGCGCCGCGGGGGACATGCTGCTGGCGGCGCTGTTGGAGCTGCATAGCGACCCTGCCTTATTTCTGGAAAAGCTTAATGCCGCGGGCGTTCCAGGCGCCCACGTAACCGCTTCGCCTTCCGAAAAATGCGGCATTGTGGGAACCCATGTCTCTGTTACGGTCAACGGAGAGGAGGAGAGTAGCGAGGATGTGCGTGAGCATCCGCATGATCACGAGCATAGCCATACCCACGCTCACGACCACGGCCATGGGCACATCCATGATCATCACCATGGGGAAATGCGCGATATCGCCCATCTTATCAGTCACTTGAATGTGTCTGACAAGGTAAAGCGGGATGCCCTTTCCGTTTATAACCTCCTTGCCGAGGCGGAAAGTCACGCACATGGCGTGCCGGCAGCGGATATCCATTTCCATGAGGTTGGAACCATGGACGCGGTCGCGGATATTGTGGGCGTCTGCATGCTGATGGAGGAGTTGGATCCGGAGCGGGTGTTCGCTTCCCCCGTTCATGTGGGTTTTGGCCAAGTTCGCTGCGCCCATGGCATTCTCCCCGTTCCCGCGCCGGCGACAGCCTATATTTTGCGGGATATTCCAATCTATGGCGGTGATGTTCGGGGCGAACTGTGTACGCCTACAGGGGCGGCACTGCTGAAGCATTTTGCGCATGGCTTTGGCCCCATGCCCGTCATGAGGGTTTCACAAGTAGGCTATGGAATGGGCAAGAAGAATTTTGAGCGGGCCAATTGCGTCCGTGGGTTTCTGGGTGAGACCAGCCGGAACGCGGATGATGTGGCGGAGCTCACGTGCAACTTGGACGACATGACCCCTGAGGCGGTTGCGTTTGCTCAGCAGCGGTTGTTTGAGCACGGTGCCCTGGATGTCTATACGACGCCCATCGGGATGAAGAAAGGCCGTGCCGGCGTCATGCTCACCTGCATGTGCAAAAGTGAAATAAAAGATGAGATGATCGCCCTTCTTTTCAAGCATACGACCACCCTTGGCATGCGGGAAAACATCAGCAAAAGATATACCCTGCGCCGAGAGCAGCGCGTGGTTCAAACTCGATTTGGCCCTGTCAGCGTGAAGACCGCCTCCGGATACGGCATCGAGAAAACCAAGCCGGAATATGAGGACGTTGCAAAGATCGCGAGAGAAAACAATCTATCCTTGGCGGATATTCTAAAAGAAATCAAATAAGAAATACCGTTTACGGACTGAGACCGCAGATACAAAGGCTGAAGGGAAAGTGGGCATGTACAGACTCCTGATCGTTGATGATGAAGCGGGCCACCGAGCGGGCCTAATCGGGCAGCTGCGAACGCTTAAACCCGAGTATCTTGTGTTTGAGGCGGAAAATGGCGCCGTTGCTTTGCAGATGATGGACGTTGTAGACTTTGACCTGGTGCTGACGGATATCCGAATGCCCCAACTGGATGGGCTCTCCTTTTTAGAATACGCAAAGAAAAAGCACTGCCATACGCGCGTCGCGATTCTGAGCGCCTATGGCCTTTTTGATTACGCGAAGCGGAGCGTTTCCCTGGGGGCAGACGATTATTTGCTAAAACCCGTGGACGCGGAGGAACTTCGCCATTGCCTGGATCGAATGGAAAACCGCCTGGAGAGCAAGTGGGCTGTGGAGCAAAGCGATGATAATGTGGAAACCCAAATGTACCTTTTTGTAACCGGGTCTTTATCGGAGAGAGAACAGGCCTCCATCCGCGCTTTGTTTGGCGATCACCGGGCGGGCATTGTGCTGCACGCACAGCCGGTTGGGGCTTGGCATAACGATGAAATACGCGCTGAGTTTCAGTATAGGATTCGGCAGCGACTGAAGCAGTGCGCGAAGGCGGCTGTTTTTCGATCCGCAGCTGAACAGAATGCGGTCATCGGCATCGCCGCCTGCGATGAACAAGTCATTTCGACCGTTCAGGCGTGCCTTGCCGACGAGCTGGGCCGTATACTTCATCAATATAATCAAAGGATCATCGCCGGTATCTGCATCCAAATGGATGCGTTTTTTGATCAATTGGAAAAGGCGTATAACCGCGCTCGTGTCGCTTGCATGCAGCACTTCTTCAACCCTGAGCAAACCATTTTCACCGCCGATTTTGAGCAGGAGCCGGACCCTTTTTCTTCGATGCGCCTGGATGTTTCGATCAAGGCGCTGGATTCCTGCCTGTCTGGCGGGGATCTGGCGCAGGCAAAGGCGATGCTGGAGGAGCAGCTGCGCCGGCTGTGTACGCCCGGCGCATATCCCAGCAAGATCAAAGAGGGCATCATGTATACCTTTATCTTCCTGCTTGCCAACCTTACGTTTCCGCTGTCCAAGGCGGATAAGGAATCCATTCTGAGCATTATCGATAAAACGGTGTTGGAATGCGATTGCTTAGGCGATATGCTGCAAGCGGTGCGACTTGCGCTGGATAGGATTGCCTCCACCATCGATGATAACCGAAAGATGCAGCACGAGGCGGTTTTTACAGAGGTGCTGCGCTATATTGAGACCCATTATGCCAAGGATCTTTCCCTTGCGAGTGTAGCGACTCAGTTCCATTATCATCCTTCTTACTTTTCAACGCTTTTCAAGCACAATGTGGGATCGACCTTTTCGGAGTATCTCTTTGAAATACGCATGCGAGAGGCGGCTCGCCTTCTCACTGAGAGCAAGGTCTTTGCTTCCAAGGTGGGCCAGCTTGTGGGCTATCCGAGCGCGGCCTACTTTACAAAGGCGTTCAAGAAACAGTTTGGCATGTCGCCGGATCAGTTCCGAAAGCGGGGGAGGAAAACAGAATGAAAAAGCTGATCGCCGCGTATCGGAGCTTCAGCATCAAGCAAAAGCTGTTCATTTGCATCATTCTCATCTCCCTTGCTCCCCAATGCCTTCTGGTTTTCGGCTTTTTTTCGGGCAGCAAGGCTTCTCTGACTGAAACAACGCAGGAAAACATCTATCAACTGGTTCGAGTAAACAACGAGTTGATCAATGAACAGCTGGAAACCGCTCGGGAAGCCACCATGAATATTCTGGTGGATCTGGAGCTTTACGAAATCTTCAATAGGGTGAATGCCGAAGGGATTAATGACCGGACAACCCTCGAAAAGGACATTCACAACGTTTTGCTCAAATATTTCGACAGCATGATCTGTGTGGAGCAGGTGGATATCATCACGCGGACGTATTCTTATCCCATGAGGGCGCGAAACGCCCAGTACGTCGGCTTTTTTGAAAGCGGGCCCTATCAGCGCGTCGCGGATCGAAACGGAGGCATTGTCTGGCTAACGATCCTTGATATGGACCAGTATCAGATTTTCGATCAAGCGCTTTCTTGTGCGCGCCAGCTGAACCTGACCTATGTGGACCGCTCCGGCATCGGGACGCCTTTGCCAAAGGAGTATGAGCGCCCTGTGATCCGCGTTCAGTTTTCCAACGATTACTTTGCCGCGCGGCTTGAAAAGAACATCGCGAGCCTGGAGGATGCTGAGTACTACCTGATGGATGAGCTAGGCACCCCGATGATCTATGGAGGCGATTTTCCGGATTTTACCATGGAGGCCCAGTGGTGGGAAGAAATTCGTGCGCAGCAAAGCGGCATGATTAAGGTTGCCGCAAGGGGTGGAAAACAAACCGTTATTTGCTTTGAAACGCTCCAACAATCGGGTTGGACGAGCATTGCCGTATTTTCTGTGGATGCGCTGGCCAGCAGGCTGACAGCAGGGCTTAGCAGAACATTTGCTGGCGTTATCGTCATTCAAGTGATTACATCGGTTCTTGCCACACTTGTTGCCGTCAGGATGATTTCAAAGCGCGTCAAAAGGTTGAACCAAGGCGTAGACTCGCTGAAAGCGGGCAATTTCTCCACGGTGATTGAGGACAATAAAAAAGATGAGTTTACGTATTTGGTCGGAAACTTCAACGATATGAGTCAAACGCTGCGCCAGCTCATCGATGAGAATTATAAGGTGCGGCTTAGCGAGCAAGAGGCTCGCCTGCAATCATTGATGATGCAGTTCAACCCCCATTACCTTTACAACACGCTGAATGTTATCAACTGGGTTGTCCTGCGAGGAAACACTAGGCGCGCCAGCGCACTGATTGTCGCCTTGGGAAGGATGCTGCGCTATACCAGCGATAATCGCCGGGAATGCACGCCGCTGGCCGATGACATCGAATGGCTCAACCAATATCTGACCCTCATGGAGGCCAGGTTCGAAGGGTTATTCACCATTTCATGGGATGTAGAGCCATCCTGCCTTCAGTGTGAACTTCCCAAGCTTTTCATGCAGCCCCTTTTGGAAAACAGCATTCTCCACGGCTTTAGCGACCGCAAGATGGGCGGAGAAATCCATATCAAGATCATACGGGCGGGAAACGATGTGATTAGCGAGGTACGGGATAACGGCATCGGCATGTCCCGGAAACGCATTGAGGAAGTGCTCCAGGATGGGGCAGGCTCCATCGGGCTGAACAATATCAATAAGCGCGTTCAACTCATGTACGGCGAAGCTTATGGCCTTACCATTGAGAGTGATGAGGGATTTGGATGCCTTGTGCGCGTTCGCATGTTTATAGATCCAAAAACGAATCAAAACGCAAGGATATGATGATTGAATAGGTTGTTTTATTTTGGCGAGGATTTTATAATCGAAGCATAAGGATGCATCCGCAGGGAAGCCATAATCGCATATTATCATTGTAAAGAGAGGATCGCTGTATGAAGAGAATTCTTGCTCTGCTTTTGGTCGCGCTGTTGGCGCTTGGATTGATGACAAGCGCGCTGGCCGAAGACATTCAGCTCCGGTTCGCTTATTGGGGAAGTGGCGCTGAAAAGGAGGCAATCGATAAGGCGGTTGATGCCTTTGAAGCCGCCAATCCTGGGATCAAGGTCGAAAAGATGCACATTCCGGACGATTTTTCTACCAAGCTAAACGCCATGATCGCCGCCAATGAGGCGCCGGACGTTTGCTATTCCGGCCCATGGAAGATTAAGCTGGGCCGTGATGGGCTTATCTATAACTACAACGAGATCTCTCAGCTGGATCCGTCTATTTCAGCGGATGATGTGTGTGATTTCTGCTGGTGGAACTGGTCGGATACCGAGAGCGCGGGTCCGTTCCAGGCCAGCGTTACGCCGAGCCTGATGTACAACGTGGATATGTTCACGGCAGCCGGACTGGAGCTCCCCCCCACAAAGGCGGAAGAAGCGTGGACCTATGACCAGATGCTGGAAACTGCCAAGCAGTTAACCCTGGACCGCAATGGAAACAATGCCGCAAGCCCGGATTTCGATCCGGAAAACATCGTGCAGTACGGCATCAAGATCGGCAGCGGCTGGAACAGCTGGTATCCCTTCGTGCTGTCCAACGGCGGTTGCTACCTGAATGAGGAGGGCACGGCATTTACGCTTAACGCGCCGGAGGCCACCGAAGCGTTGCAGAAGCTGGGCGACCTGATGAATATCCATCATGTGAGCCCCACCGTTGAAGTTCGGTCCTCCCTGCCGTCCAATACGGTCGCGCTGCAGACCCGCCGCGTCGCCATGGTCATTGACGGCTCCTGGAGTCATGCCGACTTGGCCCAGGCGGAAGACCTCACCTGGGGCGTGGGTTGCCTGCCAATCCTGAAGGAATACAAGTCATTTTTCCATGGCGGCTCCTTGATCATCTTCAAGAGCACCAAAAACCTGGAAGCGACTCTAAAGCTCCATAACTGGATCATCAACCCGGCCAACCAACTGGAACTCCATAGAGGCCTGTGGATTCCACAACTCAAGAGCTGGTATACCGATCCTGAAAAGATTCAGCTGTGGGCTGAGGAAGGTACGCCCGGCCGTCCGGTTGGTTTCCAAGACGCTGTGATGCGCTCTACATTCGAACACGCGGAACCCGCGCCGGAAAACAACGTCAACAACTTCGCTGAGCTGGATCCTATCGTTTCAGCCGCGCTGGATAATGTCTGGAATGGCACGATGACAGCCCAGGACGCCATGGATGGCATCATAGAAAAGGTTGCCCCGCTGGTGGATGGCTGGTGCTATTGATCGCCGGCATCCCTAGCCACATGCGCTGATATGGCGATGGCCTGCGTACCCGAAAGGCCGCAGGTCATCGCTTTTAAATATCAAGGAGGCGAGATGGGAATGGTCGCAAGAGCGGGAAGCAAAGCGGGTGCGCACAAACACGGCATGTCCAAAAGTGAGAACCGGGCGGGGTGGCTGCTCGCCATGCCCGCGATCCTTGGCTTCCTTTTTTTTGTATTGGGGCCGATGATCGCGAGCCTGTTCTATAGCTTTACCAACTATTCAATCAGTGGCAAATGGGGGTTTATCGGATTTGACAACTACAAAAACATGTTTTCGGGAAATGATATCTACTTTTATAAGGCCCTCGGCGTAACAGTTCAATATGTGCTCATGAGCGTGCCCCTAAAGATCGTATATTCGTGCTTATTGGCCATGCTGCTCAACCAACCGGTTCGGGGTAAGTCCGTGTTTCGCACGATTTTTTATCTGCCGACGATTGTGCCCACGGTGGCCATTTCCATGATCTGGCTATGGCTTCTGAACCCGGAGTTTGGCCTGATCAACCAGATGCTGCATGCCCTGGGCTTGCCAACCAGCAAGTGGATCTACGCGAAGAGCAGCGTGATTCCTTCCCTGTCCATGATGAGCATGTGGACCACCGGAGCCATCACCGTGGTGTTTCTGGCGGGTTTACAGGATATTCCGCGGCACCTTTACGAGGCGGTTTCCCTGGATGGGGGCGGTGTCTTCAGCAAATTCTTCCGCGTAACCCTGCCCATGATGACGCCGACCATCTTCTTTAACCTTTGCACCACATTGATCGGCTCATTCCAGGTGTTTTCCGAGGCGTATATCATGACAAACGGCGGGCCGGACAACGCAAGCCTATTCTATGTATTCTACCTGTATCGGGAGGCATTCACATATGGCCGGATGGGCAGCGCCAGCGCGATCGCCTGGGTGCTGTTCCTGATCATTTTGGCGATCACGGTGTTGGTGTTCAAGACTTCCGACAAGTGGGTTTTCTACGAGGGAGGGCGCTGAAGATGGTTACAAACCGCTTTCGTAAAGTCGCTTGGCTTGCCTTTGTCTACGCAGTGCTGCTGCTGGGTGCGTTCTTTTCGCTGATTCCCCTGTATTGGCTCGTGCGCTCGTCCCTGATGTCCATGTCGCAGATTTTTCAGATGCCGCCGATCTGGATTCCCAGCCCTCTGCGCTGGAGCAACTACACAAAGGCCTTGAGCGTGGTTCCGTTTGGGCGGTATTACCTCAACACCTTTACCATCGTGATCGGCGTAGTGACGGGGACGGTACTCACCAGCTCGCTGAGCGCCTACGCCTTCGCTCGTTTGCGCTGGTCTGGGCGCGGCATTATGTTCGCGTGCCTCATATCCAGCATGATGCTGCCCTTTGCTGTGACGATGATCCCCTTGTTTGTTGGCTGGAGCAAGCTGGGGTTTGCCAACACGTATATTCCACTTATCGCTCCGGCTTGGCTCGGCGGGGGCGCCTATAACATCTTTCTGCTCCGCCAGTTCTATATGACCATTCCTCGTGAATTGGATGAATCCGCCTTCGTTGATGGGGCGGGATACCTAACCATCTATAGCCGCATTTTGCTGCCATTGACAAAGCCCGCGATGATCGTCGTTGGCATTTTCTCCTTCCTGGGCAGCTGGAATGACTTTCTGGGGCCGCTCATCTACTTGAGCAGCACGGAAAAATACACGGTATCCCTGGGCCTGCGCATGTTCCAGGGCATGTACAACGCGGAATGGCATCTGATGATGGCTGCCGCGACGATGGCGCTGCTGCCGGTTATTGTGGTATTCTTTGTGGGACAGCGCTATTTCATCGAAGGCATTACCCTAACCGGCATCAAAGGATAAGGAGACGGCATCATGGAGATTACCAATCTGGATTTGCTCAAACGTATCACGGATGTGCGCATGCTCAGCGTGCCGCCTCTCCCTGGCGAACAAAGTGGATGTGCTTCAAGCCATGACCGGCTCTCAAGATACATCGCCCAGGAGAACCGCTATGTGGTATGGGATGCCAATGACGACGGCGGCGGCTATGAGCGCAGGCTGGAGGATGGTGGCGTTGTCGCTTTACAGCTTGAGGGTCCTGGGGTGATCTGGCGCAGCTGGTCCGCCATGCCCGGAGAAGGGAATATTCGGGTCTACGTAGATGGGGAGCGCATCCTCGATGTGCCCTTCATCCGCTATTTCACCCACTTTGGCGAGGATTACGCGCCGAGAAACCTGCCGGATCTCTGCCCGCGTATTTCCCGGGGATACAACAGCTTTTTGCCTATACCCTTTCAAAAAACCATCCGCGTTGAGTTAGCGCCGGGTTGGGGGCGCTATTATCATTTCACATATTCGCTGTTCCCGGTGGAAACGCGGATGCCCCGTTTTGACGGCATGTTCAAGCGCCCGCTGCTGATGGAACTGGCTGCTTTGGATCGCAAGCTACACTTTCGGGGGATGCATGGGTTTACGCCAAAGATGAGGATTCAAATCCCCGCGAAGGGCAATGCCCGTGGGTTTGAAGCATCGAACGGCGGAGCGATTGAGCGACTGCAGATGCGCCTCTCCGACCCCGAACAGGCCCACAAGCTCTTGATCCAAATGTATTGGGATGGCGAGGCGGAACCTTCGGTCTGTGTGCCACTCTGTGATTTCTTTGCCGCGCCAAAAGAGATGAATCCCTTTGCCACCTGGCTGTCAGGTTATGTGGGCGGTGTGTTCTATTCCCGTTGGTATATGCCGTTTGCCAAGGGTGCGCGAATTGAAATCCTGAACCTAGGCGGCGAGGCGACAACGGTGGAGATGGATGTGGCTGCGGGGGAATGCCCGGACGCTGAAAGCCGCCTGCGATTCCGCGCGAAATGGCACCGCGATTGCTACCCGGGACTTGACGAGAAGGAATTCCTGCCCGGAGGGCAGCGATATCCAGACTGGCCGGTGCTCCGGGCATCCGGCAGACCCGGCCGTTTTTGCGGCATGCATCTGCGCATTCTGGATACGTGGCGGTACCCGGACGGCATGAAGCGGGGCGAGTGGTGGTTTTCATACGATGGCAGCAAGCGGGTTGACTGGTGGTGGGGGGAGGGAGATGAAAAGTTCTTTGTGGATGGTGAAAAATTCCCCTCAACCTTTGGCACCGGCAGCGAGGACTATGTGGGTTATGCTTGGGCGGCGGAACCGCCTTTCGCGCTGTTCGATTCACCCTTTGCCGCCAACGGCGCCATGCCGTTGGATGGAAACGGCGTGACCAGCGTTTGCCGTTTCCATGTATGCGACAATGTGCCGTTCCAGCAATCTTTTGATGGGTTTATTGAGAAGTATAAGGGCAATGAATGGGGGAATGGAGGCAGGTGCCTCTACGGCGCGACGGCATTTTGGTATCAGGCTGCGGGAGCTGCTGACCCCTACGGGCGGCCCACGCTTCAGGAGACGGAGGAACTGACCTGATGGGGTGTATGCCTGTGCAACGCTTATTCTGGCTATGAGCGTGGGAAGAGACCCGTTGGACTTTCCCGGCCGCTGGTGCGAAGGAGCGTTGCACAGGAACAAACGGCATTTATTGCAACACAGGCTTTGTGCCGTTGCCGGCCCATATCGCTTCGCTATATGCCATCATGCAGGGAGCGGCCCCATGCTGATCGTCTATGATTTTCTCTTCGCTCAGGTAGTATTCCGCTGATCCGTCCCGGTCCGTTCGGTTGCTGGGGCCAGGGCCCAATCCGGCGCTTCCGCAAACGCCATGCAGGTGGAGCTGCCCACCCGTTTCCTGTAAGCAGGCGCGGGCAACGCAGTCCAGCACATCGCGACCCAACGTGCTTTTGCCGGGATCCAGCATGCCGAGCCTGGCCCCTTTCATGAGGCTATACGCGACCATGGCGCTGCCGGAGCTTTCCGGGTAGTTATCCGCAAGATCGGCACGATCGGCCAATTGCAGGAAGATGCCGCTCTCCCTGTCCCTGTAAGGCCAGAGTCCATCAAGGGCTTCGTTCAGCAACTCCTTAAGCGGTGTCGCGTCCACGCCTTGCCGGTGGATCACCTCATAGCAGTCCGCAAGCGCCATAAGATACCAGCCCATGGCTCGCAGCCAAAAGCAAGGACTTCTTCCCGTTTGGGGATCAGCCCATTCCATTGTGCGGCTTTCGTCCCACGCGTGGACATAGAGGCCTTTCTGTGGGACGAGCATGTGCTTTCGCGCCATGGAAAACTGATTGATGATATCGTCATACTGATGCGTGCCCAGGAGCATCTCGCACTGGCAATAAAATGGAAGGGCCATGTAGAATCCATCCAACCAAACCTGATGGGGATAAATGTCCTTGTGCCAAAAGTTTCCGGCGGAGACACGAGGGTAACCCGCAAGCTTTGCGTGTACCTTCTTTGCCGCTTGCAAATACCTCTCCTCTCCAAAGCGCTTATGTAGGATGAGCAATGATTTTCCGTAGCTAATTTTGTCTAGGTTGTATTCGCTTTCTTTCCAGTTTCGAATTGTTCCGTTTGGCCCAATCAAATACTGGGCCGCGGTTTCCATCGCTTCAAGATATATGGAATCGCTCGTGGCCATCAGCAGGGCATCCGCGCCAACCATGCACACGTCGTCCCGGTAATTCCAGGCTTTTTCCCGCAGCATTTTTGGAAAGTGATGGGTTAAATACCATTTAGAATAACTGGCCCATGGATCGTTCATGCTATGCCCCCCTCTGATTTGCGCAGTCCCTGGCGCGTCACTCCATTGTCTTTCAAGTCCTCAATCCCGATACCCGCTGGCAATGCCAGAAAACCCTTTGGTTATAGGGTCTATCACGCATTCGGCATGCATGGTAACGGCATCGCCAAGGAATATCAGTTGAATCTCCACGCCGCATGGGGTGTCCCCGATGACATGACTTTGGATGCGCAAGCTTCCCGGGGCATACCAGCCGGCAGATGAAACGCACGGCTCTTTGCCTCCGGGGAATGTGCTTTGCGTCATCCTTCCAAGCTCAAAGGGCAAACGGCCCCATCCATCGCCATTTCGCAGATGAAGACCATCGGATTTTAGCTGAATCGCGGTCCAGCCCATTGGGTTTGGCATCATTTCGTAAAGACCATCTGGCTCCATGTGATACTGGAGCTTGTCCATCAATGCCTTCATTGACAAGCTGTCTACCTTTGCCTTTAAGCGCAGGCTTTCCTCCCCATTCTCTTCAAAATGCGCAGTCACATGGGGAACAATCTCTTCAAAAAACGCATTGTGGATTCGTTGTACGCCATAGGGATCCAACTGGGTGTCGGCAAGGGTGCATAGAGCCAGCTTCAGACGGGGCACACAGACCGCCAGTTGCCCGCCCATTCCATACATAGCAAAGCCTTCCCTGGCGCACCAGAATTGATATCCATACCCATGGCGTTCTTCAGACAACTCCCGCAACGGGGTATCAATTTGCTTGCTGGTGGCTATGCGCAAAAAATCCTCCGGCACGATGCCCTCCCCATTCCCCATGCAGAAATGAGCGGCCTTGGACATATCCCCCAGCGTCATCAGCAGGCCAGTGCCTCCCTGGCTCGTGCCGGACGGGTCAGTCATCCAGCGCTTTGGGCCGTGTGCGCCAATCTTCTCGAACAGGTTTTCCTGCAAAAGACTGAGCAACGGCATACGGGCCAGCTTTTCCACAAGCGCCGCTAACACGTGGGAAGATGAAGTGTCATAGGAGAAAACCGTGCCCGGCTCATGGGTCGGAGGCACTGTGAAAAAGGTTTTGGTCCAATTGCCACACGCGGCTTTCTTGTAGGTGGTGGCGCTGTGGCAGGTGGCCATCCGCAGCATATCTCGAATTGTCAGCCTTTCCAATTGAGGAGGGCTTCCTTCTTTCGTGAACTCCGGAAAGAAGGAGACAATTTTGTCGGTCAGCGCCAAGCGACCTTGGCCAATGAGGATGCCTATTGCCAGAGCCGTCATCGATTTGCTCACCGAGAACATGCGGTGGGGTTGATCTGAGGAAAAGGGCTTCCAATACCCTTCCGTTATGGTCTTGCTATTGATAGAAAGCAGGAACCCATGCATGCATACGCCTTCGTCCTCCAAACGATTCAGAAAGCGGAGTATTTGTGAGGCTGGAATTCCATTCACGCCTGTTGACACGCGCCATACCCCCATAAAATGAACTGGAAGCCGGAAAAAGCAGCAAGGCCGCCGGCATAGCCGGAGGCCTTGCTGGGCTAAGCGATTACTGGGCGATAGCTGTGGCGTAACGATCATATTGCGCCTGGCGAACCTTGAGCAGTTCCTCGATCTGCATGTTCTTCAAGGTGGAGATATAGCTGTCGAAGGCGTCCAAGGAGGTGTTGCCCGAGATAAAGGCGATGGTCATCTCGTTGACATAGGTCTCAATATCCACCAGATACATGCTGATCACGGAAGCTTCTTCCTCGGTGGCATAGATGGCGGGGAATGGTGGGCGGATGTAGGGCTCCTCGTTGGTCTTGTCAGCTTCCACATGCCACTTGGCAAGCAGCACATCGGTGGCGGGAACGCTCTGCTGGGAGGGCATGTTGGGAGCATTGATGCCAAGGCCCTGATACCAGATAGGCTCTTCCTTGCACTTGGGCAGGTATGAACGGTTGCCGTCGGCATCTACGGTGTAGGTTAAATCCTCCATGCCCCATACGTAGAGATCCTGCGCTTCTTCGCTCATGGCGAAGTCAAGGAACTTGATTGCCAGTTCGATGTCCTTGGCCTTGCTGTTGATGCCGAAGATGCCGGATACAGGGTTGCGGCCGATGTAGAACCCCTCATAATCCCCGGAGAGAGGCGGCACGCCTACGATGATCCCTTCGCTGCCGTCATAGTTCGGATACTGGAGGCTATAGAGCATGGACTGCTGCCAACTATAGTCAAAGGTGACACCGGTTTGATCCTGAGCGCAGCGCTGGGTGATCTGGTCACGGGTTAGGGAGGTAAACTCCATCTCCAACAGGCCTTCCGCGTACAGGCTGTTAAGGAAGATCAAATAGTTCTTGTAGTTCTGGGTTTCATAGAAGGCATAGTGAACCTGGCCGTTCTCATCGGGATAAAAGCCGGTGCCCCCTGAGAAGTTCAGGCCGAACGCGGGGCCAAACATGTAGGGCAGGAAGGCGGACTGGATGCTCATAGGGACTTCATCTGAGGCGTCGCCGTTGCCGTTCATGTCCTCATCGCGGAACTTGCGAAGCATGTCCACAAAGGCGTCCAGGGTCTTTGGGGCTTCCATGCCAAGCTTTTCAACCCAGGGCATATTGTACATCATCACGGGCTGGTAATTTTTCACGACGACGGTTTGAGGCACATAATAGATGTGGCCGTCCACGGCGGTGAGGGACGCCTTAATCTCCGGATGCGCCTCAAGGAACTTGGTATAGTTTGGCATGATGTCGAAGTGCTCATCCAGCTTCACAACCAGGCCGGATTGGAGATAGGTCATGTTCGGGTCCAGGTCGGGCATGTAGAGGATGTCCGGCAGGTCAGTGCCGGCGGCCAGCATTGGGCTGACGGTATCCTTATAGATGGTCGGATCGATCAGGTTCCAGTTGACGGTTACATTGGCGCGGTCGGCAATCTCTTTCAGCAGCACCGCGTTGGTCAGATCAACGGTGGAATACCAGGAGTTTGTGGCGAGCATGCTGACAGTGGCGCCTTCCTGATCGGTGATGGGGCCGACGCCCGTGTAAGCGACATCGGCAAAAGCTACGGCGGATGTCATCCCAAGCATGACGCCCAACAGACAGGCAAGGAGTCGTTTCGTGTGTTTCATGGTGATCCTCCTCATGATTGTTCTTCTATTATTGCTCTGTACCCGGAGGTACGAATAGCCATGCCCGGTCAACCCTTGACGGCGCCAAGCATCGTTCCCTGGACCAAGTATTTTTGCACAAGGGGTGTGATGCAGAAGATTGGAACCGCCGAGAGTACAATGCACACATAGCGGATCTTCAGGGTATATTGGGCGGCGGCGGCGACGGCCGTGCTGCCCGCGGACTGGAGAATTTCCGTGGAGGAGAGAATCAGCGTTTTGCGCAAGAACATCTGCAAAGGTTGCAGCTCGGTCTTGCCCAGGTAGAGCATGGCGTTAAAGAAATCATTGTAGCGGGCCACCGCGTAGTAAAGGGCTAAGACAGCTAATGTGGGCTTGATCAACGGCACCACGATGCGGGTCAGAATGAAGAAATCGTTGGCGCCTTCCAGCGCCGCGTTTTCAAACAGTTCCTCCGGCACCGCTTCCATGGCGGACCGGCAAATCATCACGTTGTAGGTGCTGACCAGCAGGGGCAGGATCATCGCAAGGCGGCTGTTGTATAGGCCAATGCCAGTGACCACCATGTAGACAGGGATCAACCCGCCTGAGAAATACATGGTGAAGGCGATAAAGAAGTTCAGCTTGCGGCGCAGGAAAAACTGCCTGCGCGACAGGGGGTACGCCGCTAGGCAGGTGAATATCAAGTTCACCACGGTTCCAAAGAGCGTATAGATGAACGTGTTTTTGTAGGAGATCCAGAGCTGGTCGTACTTCATCACGATTCGGAAGGCGTCCAGATCGATCCCCACGGGCCAAAGCATCACATCGCCGCGGGCGACCGCGGTGCCTTCGCTGATGGAAATGCTGAGCACATAAATGAACGGATAGGCTGTGACGCACACGGCAAAGATCACAAGCAGATAGATGCACAGGTCAAAAATCTTATCGCCAAAGCTTTCGGCGCGAAAGTCGGCAAAGCGCTTCTTTTGCACGCTGGCAACCCTAGAAATCTTCTGAACGCCCATAAGCGCCTCCCTCATAAAATGAATCGTTTCTCGGTTACCACAGCGAAGAGCCCGTGATCCGGCGGCTTAACCCATTGGAAAGGCATACGAGAACAAAGCCGATTGCGGAGTTAAATAGACCCACCGCCGTGGCATAGCTGAAGTTCTTGCTCTCAATGCCCTGCCGGTAAACATAGGTGGCAATTACATCGCCGGCCTCGTAAACGGCTGGGTTGTACATAAGGTAAACCTTTTCAAATCCAACGGACAAAATGTTTCCCAGAGACATGATGAGCAGCAACACAACGGTGCTGGAGATCATGGGCAGCACCAGATGCCATACCTGCTGCCTGCGCGTGGCGCCGTCTACGATCATCGCCTCATAGAGCTCCGGGCTGATCCCCATGATGGCCGCCACAAAGATTACGGAGTTAAAGCCGAAGGTTTGCCAGGATCCGGAAATCACATAGAGCGACCGAAACCAGGAAGGATCATTCATAAAGTTGATCTGCTGGCCGCCCATCCTGACGATGAGCTGATTGATAATGCCGTTGGAAGGGGAGAGAAAGTTTGTCATCATGCCGACCACAACGACGGTAGATATGAAATAGGGGAGGTAGGTGACCACCTGGGCGGACCTTTTGAGCCAGCGGCTCCGCATCTGTGTGATGCACACCGCGAACAGGATCGGAATGGGGAAACCGAAAATCAGCGAATAAAATGAAAGCAAAAAGGTATTGCGAACCAGCCTCCAGGCAAAGGCCGAATGGAAAAATTGGTTGAACCACTTAAGGCCTACCCAATCGCCCGTGTAGATGCCCGCTATTCCTTTGCCAATTTTAAAGTTCTGAAACGCCATCACAAGGCCGGTCATGGGAAGGTAGCAGAAAACAACGTAGTAGATCAAAAGGGGCAGGAACATCAGCAGCAGATACTTGTCGCGCTTGATGTTGCGCGTGAGCGGGCTATTTCGCGGCAGCCTTTTTGTTTGCATGCCATGGATCATGTGTCTGCCTCCTCAATGCGTTGGCTTCCATGGCGGCATTGTATCGCAGCCCGCTAAAAATGGGTAGGCTCAAATTATACGCATAAAAAAACGTATCTTTTTTTGAATGATGCGCCATATGAATCAGAATGGGAACGGGAATTTTTTGATGCTTATCGGATGTGCACCACTCGCTTTGGGCAGACTTTACCGGTAATCACTGGGGTTCATGCCCATAACCACTTTGAAATTGCGCCGAAAGGTGAGCATATTGGTGAACCCGCATTGGATGGCGATGGATTCCAGGGATTCCCCGGTGGTCTTGAGCAGCTCAGCAGCCCGCCGGATTTGCTTTTCCCGCACATATTGCAGAAAGGTTGAGTTCAGGCATTCCTTGCAAACCAGGCAGATGTATTTCGTGCTGACGCCAAAATGATCGGCCAAGGAATTCAATGAGAGATCAGGATCCGCGTATCGCTCGTTCATGTAAGCGACGATCTCCTCTTTGAGCGCCCGAACGTTCTGGTCAGAATCCAACAATTGGGCGAGTTGGCGGCAAGCTTCTTCAAAGACCGCTTCATAATAGACGAACACCTCGTCGATGGTGGCGGCGTCCCGCATCCGCTCAATTTGAATGCGGGTGGTGTTGACGCCGCTGACCGACTGCAGGGCGTTTAAGGCGGCGATGTGAAGCTCATCAATCATCAGGCGAATGTGGGATGGGCTGATGTCCGCCTCCCGGATGTTCTTATCGTAAAGCTCTTGTAGAAAGGCCTTGAGATCCTTCTGGTTCTCCTCCTTAAAATCGCGAGCCAGGCGCTTTACGGCGTCTTTGGGGAAATAGTATGGCTTTGCCCCCGAGGAGGTTTCTTTTTCATAGAAATAGATGGAGTTTCGGCCGCCCACCAACATCCGCCCCAACGCATGCTCCGCGTCTTTGCATGCTTCGCTGAGGCGGCTCAAGTCGCTCTCAACCTGACCAACCCCCAGAGTGATTTCGCAGTTGAGGTCGCCAATCTCCTTGCGAAGCCGCTTGTGCAGCTCAAAAAAGGTATTCTCAATGGCCCGATCCTGATTGCTGTTGACGATGATGAACACGTTTTGCGCATCTTTCTTATAGCAGTCAATTTGGGTGTCCTCGTTGGAACTCCCTTGGCAAACGCGCTGGATGACTCCGATTGCGTCTCGGTAGAACACGGACGCGTTATCTTCACTCTTGCAGGCGATATTGGCATGGGCAAGCATAAAATACGGGAGTTTTAAGTCAATGTAGTGCTCGTCGATCAGGATGCGGAGCCGCTCATTCTGCACGTCTCCGGTGAGAATGCTATGGAACATGCCCTGCTTGGCATAGGGGGTAATGGTCACAATCCGTTCCCGGTAGCCGTTCCGCTCGCCGATCAGGTTGCGAATGCCATCCATAATGCCCTGAATCTCATTTTTCGCCTCGGGACGCACAACGTCGATGATGCGTTCTATGCTGCCGAACGGCAGATAATAGTGCTTTGAGATGAAATAAGTGGCGACAATAAAGGCAAAGCCAATGAGCAGCGCGGCAAACAGGGGAACAAACTCCGCTGATGCGAAGGGTCGCACAAAGGCGGTGGGCGCCACAAACACCTGATAGAATAGGCCTTTATTCAGTGCGGACTGGGCGGTAAACTGGCGACCTTGCAATATGCCGTCCTCCAGGATCGCTTCTCCACCATAGGCGATTCCCAGGCCCTGAAAGCCTTCCAGAATGTCCCGAATGGAGTTAAGCATGGTTCCTGTGTTGAATAGCACCAGTACAGATCCTTTGGTTGAACTGTTAAGAGTCACAAAGTAAGGCCCACCATAGATCAAATACTCCTTGTTGATGTGAATGTTGGCGGAGTTTTCCACATTCCAAAGATTGGCGACGCTGCTCACCCCAAGATAAGGCGTGGAAGGCGGCAGAGAAGCTTCTCCCTGAAAATCGATGACCTCTCCCGCAGCATAGGCCTTTTTTTCCCCCTTGAAATTCAGCAAAACGCTGTAGATGCCCAAGTTGTTGCTGGATGCTTTGAAATTTTTTAATTCCGCTTGAACTCGGAAAAACATCATGCTGTCCACCGGGCGCTTTTCCACATAAATGCGGTTGTAAAGGGCCTTGATGGTCTCAGAATTGTTGATGCTGGATATGATGTTTTGCGCCCCAAGGAGTTGGAGATCCACCCAGTTGCTCAATGCGTCGGTTTTTTGCTGAAAAGTCTGCTCCACGCTCTCCCTATAAACCGAGCGGCTTTTGGTGATAATTGAATAAGTATATACCGCGAAAAACGCCACAATCAAGACCACATAGGATAAAAACAGGCGCATGAAGATTCGGCTCTTTAGGTGCCCGTGTTTTTCTCTGTTCATATCCGCGTCACCTTTTTTGCAAAAAAATCAAATTAAGAATAATTTCCTGGATAATTCGATAAAACCGGCCCTATTCCCTGCCCACCCATCATTCCTTGACTTATCAATTTGAAGCCGCCTGATTTGATGGTTTACGATGGCTGCGTCGCCTGCTATGCTGATAATTACCGGCGGCGTTGAACGAGAAAGGAACTGTTGCGATGAATTTGCTGGAGTTGAGACAATTTGTTCAAGGTGAGAATTGGACCTGTGGATTCGCCGAAGCGGTGAAAGCGCTGCGCACACAAGGTGGGGGAACCCTGACCGTGCCCCCCGGAGACTACGCGACAGGGCCTATTGTCCTTCATGACAACATGACGCTGCAGTTGGAGAAAGGCGCGACGCTACATTTCTTGGATGACACGGATGCCTATCCGCTTATGGATATGGAATTTGAGGGCGTTCCTGTCCGCGCTCATCAGCCTTTGCTGTTTGCCGATGGCGCGGAAAATCTACGTGTGACCGGCGAAGGCATGCTGAATGGAAATGGAATGGCATGGTGGCAAGCGGCGCGGAACCGTACCCTGGCGCACCCGAGGCCCTATCTGGTGTGCTTTCGGCACTGTAAGAATGTGATGCTGGAAGGCATCACATTGATCAATTCCCCTTGCTGGACGGTGCATCCCCTGTACTGCGAGGATGTAACGGTTCGAGGGCTGACCATACGAAATCCCAAGGATTCGCCAAATACTGACGGAATCGACCCCAATGGCTGCACCCGTGTTCGTATTGCCCGCTGCGTCATCGATGTGGGGGACGATTGCGTCGCCATCAAATCTGGGACGGAGGATACCCCCAATCCCCGCCCATGCCAGGATGTTGAGATTTCGGAGTGTTTCATGCGCAACGGCCATGGAGGCGTCGTCATCGGCAGCGAGATGTCGGGGGGTGTTCGGGATGTTCGGGTTCATGATTGCCATTTCGAGGGGACGGATCGGGGCATTCGGCTGAAAACCCGCAGGAATCGAGGCGGCTGCTCGGAAAGGCTGCGGTTTCAAAATATCACCATGAAGGATGTCATGTGCCCTTTTGTATTCAACATGTTTTACTTCTGTGGCAAGGGCGGAAAGACGGACTTTGTCCGAAATAAGCTTCCCCAGCCGGTGGATCAGGGCACACCTGCGTTTAGGGACATCCATATCAGCGATATGACGGTGACCAATGCAACGGCGTGCGCCGGGTTTGCCTATGGGCTTCCGGAAATGCCCATTGTCGGGCTCTCTATGCGCAGCATTACCGTGACCATGAGCCCCGGAAAGCCCGGCATGGCCGCCATGATGGATGATCTCGCCGAGATGGAAGCCAGCGGCTTTTTCATGCGCAATGTTCAGGATGCTTCGTTTGTGGGTGTTCAGGTGATTGGCGCGATGGGAGAAGCCATCCTGAGGGATGAAAGCGTTTCCGGCCGCTTTGAGGAAGCATAAAGGACACGTAAACGTAGCTTTGGAAAGGAGACATACCCATATGCTTACGGTTGCCAAGGACGGAACCGGCGATTTTTCCACGATTCAAGCGGCGATTGATGCCGCCCATTCGGGAAATCGGGCGTCGACGCTCATCGTCGTCGCCCCGGGGGAATATCATGAGAAAGTGCATATCACAAAGGATAACCTACGCATCGTCGGAGTGGATCCCGAAAAAACCGTGCTGACCTTCAGCGATTACGCAAAGCAAAAGCTGCCGGACGGCACCGATAAAAATACCTTTCTTTCATATACGCTGATCATCACAGGAAACAATGTGGAAATCGAAAACCTGACGGTTCGCAATGACGCGGGTCCAGGCGATCGGGTGGGGCAGGCAGTGGCGGTTTACGCGGCCGGCGACCGGGGCGTTTTTCGGCGTTGCCGGATGATCGCCCATCAGGATACGCTCTTTTGTGGCCCCACGATGAAAAAGGTGTCGGACTATGCGCTGCCCTATGTGCTGCCCATCCAAAGCGAATCGGTGGGGGACGCGGGGTTCTCCAACAACCGGCAATACTTTGAGGATTGCCTCATCCAGGGCGATATCGACTTCATCTTTGGGCCGTATCGCTGCTGGTTCGAACGCTGTGTCTTGGTTTGCAATGATCGCGGCGAACCGACCAATGGCTATTACACCGCCGCCAACACGCCGATGGACCAGCCCTATGGATTTGTATTTCATCGCTGTAAGCTGACGGGCGACGGGTGCGCCGATGAAACCGTCTATCTTGGACGGCCCTGGCGGGCGTATGCCCGCACGGTGTTTCTGAATTGTCAAATGGATCCCTGTGTGAGGCGGGAAGGCTGGGAGGACTGGGCGGAAAAGCCGGTGACCCATCGCTGCGCTGAGTACGGTACCATCGGCGCCCGATCTGATACTAAAGCAAGGCACCCTGGCGCCGCGCTGCTCTTGCGGGAAGAGGCTGAAGCCACGACCCCAAATATGGTGTTGGGTGGTATGGATGTGTGGACACCCTGGCGGCCTTTGCCCACGGTTTACATCGCTGGGGATTCAACGGCGGCCGATTATCCAATGAGCCAATACCCGATGACCGGGTGGGGGCAGGCATTATCCTGCGTTCTTGAGGGATTTTATGTGCAAAATGCGGCGGTGTGTGGCCGTTCCAGCAAGAGCTTCATTGGTGAGCATCGCCTGGAACGGCTAAAGCCCTGTTTGCGCCCAGGGGATGTATTCCTGATTCAATTTGGCCATAATGATGAAAAGATGGATGCGGAGCGAGCCACTGAGCCGGCCACGACCTACCCTCAATATCTGGGGCAATTCGTGGACGTGGCAGAGCAGCGGGGGGCATTGCCTGTTCTTTTGACGTCCATTGCCCGCCGAAGGTTCGTAAGAGGCGCACTGACGGATACCCACGGAGCATATCCGGACGCGGCGCGTGAACTGGCGAAGCGCCTTGGCTTATTGTTGATCGATTTGGAAGCCAATACCCGTGATATGATCGCGAAGCTGGGCGAGGAACGTTCCAAAGCGCTTTACATGCACATCGACAAAAACCACTATAATTATCCCGATGGGGAGGCGGACGACACCCATCTTCATTTCTGCGGGGCATATGCCATCGCCCGCATTGTTGCCGATTGGCTGCGTTCCCATTGCCAATGAGCGGCAGGCGCGAACACCTGGGTAGGGGCTTGCCGGGCCTTATTTCCAATCATTTCGCAGAGCGTTGGCGAACGCCAGAAACCGCCTATATTTTTCTTTATATTCCTCAGCGCACCGGGCTTCGGGCGCATAACACTCACCAGGGACATACCAGGAAGGTATGTCTTTTTCATCCAACACGCCAGCGCCAATTGCGCCCAATAGGGCGGCGCCCCGGGCAGCGCTTTCCGCTGAGGCGGAAATCTCCACATTTCGGTTCATGAGCGAAGCCCGAAGACCCATGTACCAAGCTGATTTGGAAAGCCCGCCCGCCGCGCGGACTGTGGAGAAATGCCGGCCAGTCGCTTGCTGACAGGCTTCCAGGGTGCGCAAAATCTCCATGGCGACCCCCTCCAGTACTGCCAAAGCATATTCCGGGCGGCCATAGGTGTCCCGTATCCCCAGAATAGCTCCTTTGGCGGATGGATCCTCCATCAGGCCGCGAATGTACGGCAAAAAGATCATCTCGGTTGGCTCCGAAACCTGTGCCGCTTCCCGGAGCAGGAGGGTGTAGGGGTCCTCCACACCCTTCGGCGCACCGAAAAGCCGCAATGCCCATTCGGCGCTGGCGCCGCTCGCCTGCATGGAGGTCAAGAAGCGATATGGGTTTTTTCGCCCAAAGTGGGGATAGGTGCAAATGCCCCGGGCAAACCCCAGGTTCACATCTACCGGTCCATCCATGGCGCCAATGATCACTTCGCTGGTTCCCAGGGAGTTCAGCACCGTACTGGGGTCTATGAGAGAGGCTGCCGCGGCGGCGCAGGCATGATCATGGCCCCCGGTGGATACGGGGATGCCGGCGGGAAGACCTGTGGAAGCGGCAATCTTGGGAAGGGTTTCCCCTACGAGAGCACCCCCGGGCAAGGGCTTTGGCAAGAGCCAATGGGGAATGGAAAGCGCCGCTAAAAGCCCCTCATTCCATGCCCTTTGACGCACATCCAGCATCATGCTGCGGGCAGCCATGGAATAATCGGTGCAAAACTTGCCCGTGAGGCGGTAGAGAATCCAGTCCTCCATGGAGAGCAGCTTTTTTGCCCGGTGAAACGTATTCCCTAAGGCATCCCGAAGAAAAAGGATCTTTGGAAGGCCAAACTTTGCCGATAGAAACTGGCCGGATGCGCCGTAAAGGGCCTGGGTTCCAAAATCCCTGGCCAGGCTGTCGGCGTATGCCTGGGCGCGCATGTCGAACCAGGCAATCGCATGATGCAAAGGTTCGCCATCCTCATCCACCAGAACGGCAGACTCCCCAAAGGAGGATACGCCGATGGACACAATCTCGGCCTCAGGCAGCGCTTCCATCATCTTCCGCAGGCAGGAGGCGGTGCTTGCCCATATTTGCAACGCGTCATATTCGGAGCGTCCCGGCGCGGAATGCAGGGTGACGGTGGGCTCCACGGCTATGGCCACCTGATTTCCAGACGGATCAAAGGCCAATACCTTTGTATTGGTGGTGCCAACATCGATGCCCAGGAGAAGATTCACGGGCCATACCTCCTATTCTTGAGAAAACCAGCCAAACCGAGTTGCGAAAAAGCACAGGCTGCCATGTCCCCAATATGGCTGAAATTCATGGGAGATCCACGCCAGCTTATCCCGAATGACTAAAATATACAATACACTTTTGAAAAGATCGTATGATTGTACACGAAATCGTTGTTTTGTGCCTGCAACAATGAGAAAGAACGGAGTACTCTAATTTTATACACCACAGCGGTGAACTATGGTGATGGGGAGAAAGCGGAGGAGGTTGGTTGCATTGCGTACCACGGAGCTGACCGTTTCACAGGTGAAAATGGGTGAAGGGTATTGGAAGGAATATCAGCGCCTACTTAGGGAAGCTTTGCTGCCCAAGCAATGGGATTTCCTGTGCAAGGTCAACGGCGTGAATGCTTTTAAGGCCGCTGCCGGCCTTATGATGCCCAATGTAGACCCGAAGATCAGCGCCGTGCATGGAACGCTGGATGTGGGTAAATTGATGGAGGCAATCGGCTATTCCCTTTGTGATCAGGACGATCCTGTCTGGCACGCGCGGGTGGACGAGCTTGTGGACGCGATGGCGGAAGCCCAGTTGCCGGATGGCTTTTTGCTGCCAATCCGGCAGATGAAAGGGCTGGAAAAGCGGTTTTCCAACCTGTTGACAGAGCACGAAGTATACCGTATGGGGAACATGATTGAAGGCTTGCTTTCCTATCATGACGCTACGGGTTACGAGAAGGCTCTGTCAGTCGCCAAACGGCTGGGGGATTGCATGTGCCTGCATTTCGGCGAGAACCCGGGGCAGATGCGGGGATATGATGGTCACCCCTCCGTAGAAATCGCCTTGATGAAGTTGTACCGTGCCACGGGGGAGACGAAGTACTTTGAGATGCAGCGCTTCTTTGTGGATGAGCGGGGCACACAGCCTCACTATTACGCCATGGAACTGGAACGCAACCTGAAGGCCCGCAGCGAAGAGCTGGCTCGCTGGGATGTGGATAAAAAGTATATTGGCGACTTCTCCTATTTTTGTGCGCATGTGCCGGTTCGGGAGATGGATGCGCCCACGGGGCATGCCGTCCGGGCACTGTATTTCTACGCGGGAGCCGCAGACTTGGCGTATGAGACCGGGGATGCCAAGTTGGTCGCCGCCTTGCACAAGGTTTGGGATGCCTTGGAATCCAGCAATGTATATGTGACGGGGGGCGTGGGTCAGCACGCCAAAATAGAGGCCTTTGGTGCCGCCTATGACCTGCCGCCGGATGACGCTTACGCCGAAACCTGCGCCTCCGTTGCCCTTGTATTCTGGGCGCAGCGCATGTTCCGGTTGGATCAGGACTCTCGCTACGCGGATATGATTGAAAGGGCGCTTTATAACGGCATTCTATCCGGCATCTCCTTGGACGGGCAAGGGTACTTCTATGTAAACCCCTTGGAAGCGTGGCCGGGAAACGCGTACCGCAATGACAAGGACCATGTGAAATATCAGCGGCCAACATGGTTTGAGGTGGCTTGCTGCCCCCCCAGCATGGCGCGGGTTATTGGTGAGGTGGGCATTTACTTCTATATGATCGGCGAGGATTGCATCTATGTGAACCAGTATGCGGACAACGCCGCTCGCGCCAAGGTTGCGGGGCGGGACATTCTCATTGAGCAAAAAACCCGCTTCCCCCAGGATGGGCAAATATCCCTGAAACTGACGGGGAGTGGATGCTTTGCCCTGAAGCTCCGTAAGCCCTATTGGAGTCGGCAGTTCGCCGTATCCGTGAATGGGGCGACCGTAGAGCCAATCTTTGAGAAAGGCTATGCCGTCATCCTACGGAATTGGCAGGATGGAGACAGAGTCGATGTTTCCATTGATATGGAACCCAGGCGAGTGTATGCCCATCCGTTAGCAAGGCATATGGATGGCTGTGTGGCGCTGCAGCGGGGGCCGCTGGTATATTGCTTGGAAGAGGTGGACAACTTCAAAAACCTTAGACAGGCTTCTTTGCCGGACGACGCCGCCCTCCGCGTGGTATCCCGGCCGGATCTACTGGGAGGAACCGTGGTGATTGAAGCGGATGGCTATTCAGACCAGGCGGTGGATCATGCCCTTTACGCCTTTGACGCCCCCAAGAAGGCGCCTGTGACACTTCGGTTCGTCCCCTACCATAAGTGGGCAAACCGGGGCGAAAACGAGATGCTAGTGTGGGTCAGACGGGCATAATTGGAAACATATCGGCCATTCCAACGGGTTCGATGAGAGGAGATTGGGTATGTTTGCGAAGAAGCTGGTGCTGGGCCTCGCGCCGACCCGCCGGGGAATGAACGCGGCGAAGGCCTTCAACCGAGGCGAGGCAAAGCGGTATAAGGAGCTGATCGAGGCGAAGGTGCGCACCTATCCCATTGAGGTTGTCACGCTGGAGGAGCTCAACGAGGAGGGCCTCCTGTTCAACGGCCTGGATTCGGAGCGGGCGGCGGAGATTTTCCGTCGGGCTGGGGTGGAAGCGATCTTTGCCCCGCATTGCAACTTCGGCTGCGAAGACGCCGTGGCAAAGCTCGCCCGATCCATGGGGCTTCCCCTGCTGATCTGGGGGCCGAGAGAAGAAGTCATCGACGAGGAGGGCTTCCGCTACCGGGATAGCCAGTGCGGCCTGTTTGCCACAACGAAGGTGCTGCAAAGGGTCGGTGTGCCTTTCAGCTACATTACATGCTGCAACCTGGAGGATTCCCAGTTCGATCAGGGGTTTTGGAATTTCTTGCGGGCGGCAGGCGCGGTTCGGGCCATGCGAATGCCCCGCATTGGGCAGATTTCTCTTCGGCCGGACGCCTTCTGGTCCGTAAAGATCAACGAAGGAGAACTGCTGGAACGATTCGGCATTGAAATCGTGCCCATGACCTTGATGGACTTAAAGCGCCGTTACGATGGCATCAAGGCGGAAAAGGGAAGCCGGATGCGGGAGATCATCAATGGTATCCGGGATGTTTTCAAAGAGATCCATTTTGAGGAAGAATATTTGGACAACGTTGCCGCGTTGGAAGTGGCGGTGGAGCAATGGGCGACGGAAGAAAAGCTGAATGCCGCGGCCACCACCTGCTGGGGACCTATGTTTGACGTAACCGGCCTTTCCCCGTGTTTCGCCCTTTCCGAGCTTACGGAGCGGGGGTTGCCGGTCATCTGCGAGTGTGATCTTCACGGCGCGGTTTCCTCCCTGCTGGCCAATGGAGCGACCCTTGGCGATTCTCCCACCTTCCTGGCGGATGTGACCATTCGCCATCAGGAGCGGGATGATCAGGAGCTATTCTGGCACTGTGGCGTTTTCCCAAAAAACATGCGGCGCGTGGACAAAGCGCCCACCCTCGAAAACCACTATAACCGCAAGGCGCCGTGTGTCAGCCATTTCGAGCTGAAGCCGGGAGACGTAACCCTGACCCGGTTTGACGGTGTTCAAGGGCAGTATTCTCTTCTGATGGGCCACGCCAAGGTGGTTCACGGCCCGGAGACCTTGGGAACCTATGGCTGGCTCCAGTTCGAGGATTGGCCCAAGTGGGAGCACCGTTTTATCTATGGCCCGTATATCCATCACTGCGTCGGCGCTTATGGCAAGAACGCTTTCGCTCTCTATGAGGCTTGCCGGTACATTCCCGGGTTGAAGCCGGACCCTGTGGAACCCAGCGAAGATGAAATTCAGCGATACTTGCGGGGAAGCATCCTATGAAAGCAAACCGAAACACAATGCTGGCCTGTTTTGCGGACGCGGAGGCAAAGGGTTATGCCATTCCTCACTTCAACTTCAGCGACTGCTGGGACTTAATGGCGATTTTGGAAGCGGCTGACGAGGCTGGATCCCCTGTGATGCTGGCGACTGTGGCGAAGGTTTACGAGAGTCTCGGCCCTGATCTGATTGTCGGCATGTTTGACGCGCTGGCTTCCAAGGTGAACGTCCCCGCGGCGCTCCACTTGGATCATTCCATCCGTCCGGAGACTTGCCTGGAGGCCCTTGTCGCCGGATACTCCTCCGTCATGTTTGATGGCTCACGCCAACCCTTGCGGGAGAACATAGACGGCCTGAACAGGGTGAAGGCGGCCGCTCATGCGGCCAATGTGCTGCTGGAAGGGGAGATCGGCCAAATCGCGGGCGCCAGTGAAACCACGGACGCCTTTGAAAAAGAGGGCTTGGCAGAGGTCGATGTCACGGCGGCCCTTGTGAAGATGGCCCGCCCGGATTTGCTGGCGGTGGCGGTTGGAACCCAGCATGGCTTTTATAAGGGAACGCCCAACATCCGCTTTGAGCGGCTTCAAGCGCTTCATGAGGCGGTTGATGTGCCCTTGGTACTCCATGGCGGCACGGGCATTCCCGCAGGCGATGTGCGCCGGGCAATCCGTTGCGGCATTCGCAAGATGAACGTTGGCACCATCATCCGCTATACATACCTTACGCGAACCAAAGAAGAGGTGGAACGCCAAGGTGCCTCGGTGTATCCCGCCGTGATTCAAGAAGCAGTACGGGGAAGCATCAAGCAGGTGATTCGGGAGTGGATCGACATATGTGGTTCGGCAGGCCGCGCGTAGTGAGACGGGAGGCTGGCGGATCGATTTTTCAGACAGGCGCTGCGGCTCCTGCCAAACAGAGGAGGTAGCATATGTTTTATATGGGACAACGTGTCTTTCGGAGCGAGAGGCTGAAGGTCTATTCTCCCTTTGACGGGTCGCTCATCGATGACATTTCCCTCACCATCAAGGATGATGTCGATGCTATCATGGCGACCGCGGCGCGTGGCGCGGCAATCATGCGAAAGGTACATGCAGGCAGGCGGGCGGAGATCTTGGAAAAGGCGGCGGACGCGCTGCTTCGGGAGCTGGAACCCATGGCGCGGCTGCTTTCGCAGGAGGTCGGCAAGACGATACGGGAAGCGCGGGCCGAGGTTGGCAGGGCTATCAACACGTTACGGGTTTCGGCCACAGCCGCCAGAACCCTCAGGGGCCAGACAGTCCCATTTGATCTTTCGGACGCCACCAGCAAGGTGGGCTATTACGCCCGGGTGCCCGTTGGCATCGTCCTGGCGATTACACCGTTTAACTTTCCGCTGAACCTGGCCTGCCACAAAATCGCGCCTGCCTTTGCTGCGGGAAACGCGGTGATCATCAAGCCCGCCAGCAAGACACCCCTGACCACCATGCGCTTGGCGGAAATTCTGGTCCAAGCCGGACTCCCCATGGAAGCTATCGCCGTGGTAGCCGCTCCCGGGGGCGAACTGACGGATATGCTGCTCAAAAGGCAGGAAATCCGCAAGGTCACATTTACGGGCTCCACCGCTGTGGGAGAGCACATCATGCGAACCGCCGGATTGAAGAAGGTGACCATGGAGCTTGGGAGCAACGCCTGTGTGGTTGTGATGGAGGATGCGGATCTCCCGGCTGTCGCCAAGAAGATTCGGGCGGGAGGCTGTGCCTGCGCGGGGCAGGTGTGCATTTCCATCCAGCGGGTATTTGCCCAGCATGGGGTGATAGACCGCCTGCTGGAATTGTTGAAGGAAGAGTTTGCCACCGTGACAGGAGGCGATCCCCTGGACGAAGCCACAGGCATGGGCGTGATGGTGTCGGAGGCGGCGGGAAAAGGGGCTAAGGCCATGGTGGACAGCACGGTGGCGGCGGGCGGCGCCCTGGTGGTGGGCGGAAGGCTCAGCGGGGCCTATATGGAGCCCACCATTGTGCGAAATGCGCCCCGGGCAAGCGATTTGATGCAAAAAGAGGTCTTTGCGCCGGTCATCGCCGTCAATGGCTTTGAAGGGGTGAAAGACGCTATCGCCATGGTGAATGACAGCCCCTATGGCCTCCAGGCATCTATTTTCACCAACGATTTAAGCGCGGCGCTCCAGTTCATCGATGGAGCGGATTGCGGAAGCGTGCTGGTGAATGAGGCGCCCAACTTCCGGGTGGACAACATGCCCTATGGAGGCATGAAGCAGAGCGGCGTTGGCCGGGAAGGGCCGGAGTTCGCCATTGAGGAAATGACGGAGCTTAAGCTCGTGATCTTTGACTTCCCGCAGAAGTCGTAAACCATTCAAAGAAACGAAGCGCGATAGGGTGATAGTATGTCAGCGATTGAGAATAGCGTGGCAAACGGCATCAAACGGGGAAAGAAGAGCGAGCTGGCGAGGCGGGAAAACCGAGCTGGTTTTGCCTTCGCGGCGCCGCAGCTCATCGGCTTGGTTTGCTTTGTGCTTGTGCCGTTCAGCTTTGCCATTTATCTGTGCTTTACAGAGTGGAACTTCATCAAGCCGCCGGTCTTTGTGGGCCTTCGGAACTTTTATGATGTGTTTGTGGGGGATATTGAGATTTTCAGCAAGACGCTTGTCAATACCGGCGTGTTTTTGATGGGCATCGTGCCCCTGGCGCTCATTTGCGCTCTCTCCCTGGCGCTTCTCTCCAACCAGAAAATGCGCTTTCTGAATTTCTTTAAAGCCACCTACTTTCTCCCCATGGTAACCTCCTCCGTGTCCATCGCCCTGGTGTGGTACTGGCTCTACGCGCCAAACTACGGTCTCATCAACTTTGGGCTGGAGATGCTCTTTGGCATCAAAAACGGCCCGGGCTGGCTGCGGGACCCCAAATGGGCGAGGGTCGCCATCATCATCATGACCTCCTGGTCCAAAATCGGATACTACTATATCATTCTGCTGGCGGGGCTGAAGGGCATTGACCAGTCCTACTATGAGGCGGCCGAAGTGGACGGGGCCAACGCGTGGCAAAATTTCTGGCATGTGACCATTCCCATGTTGTCACCGGTGCTCTTCTTTGCCATTGTGATGCTGTGCATCGACGTGTTCAACCAGTTTTCCGATGCCTTTGTGCTTACCCGTGGGGGACCGGCCTACTCCACCTACTCCCTAATCATGTACATTTACTTCAAGGCCTTCCAATACTTCAGGATGGGGGAGGCGGCTGTGGCGACGATGGTGCTGTTCCTCATTGCGGGCACGACCACATTCATCCAGTTCCAACTGCAAAAGAAGGTGGTGAACTATGATGTTTAGCGTGCGCAAGACACAGCATTTTGCCTATCTTCTTTTTAAGTATCTGGTCATGATCCTCTTTGCGCTGGTCTGCATCATCCCGTTTTTCTGGATGGTGACCACCTCCTTCAAAACGGACATGGACGCCATCCGCATTCCACCGGTGTTCTTCCCCTGGCCCTTGGTGACGGAGCATTATACCAAGGTCCTTACTGAATCCCTGCTTCTGAACGCGCTGAAGAACAGCTTTTTGGTCTCCACAACGTCCATGGCAGGGGTGCTGCTCAGCACGACGATGGCGGCATACGCGTTTGCCCGGCTGAACTTCTGGAAGAAGAACCTTTTCTTCGGAGCGCTGGTCGCCATGATGCTGATCCCTAGGCAGATGATGCTGATCCCTCTGTATGTGATTTTCAGCAAATTGGGGTGGGTAAATACCTATTTGCCGATTATTGTGCCTCAAGTGATGGTCAATGCCTACGGAGTGTTCATGCAGCGCCAGTTTATGAGCCGCATTCCAAAGTCCTACGATGAATCGGCCTGGCTGGATGGGGCGGGGTATTACCGTGTGTATTTTCGAATCATCCTCCCTTTATGCACGCCTTCGCTGGTTACTCTTGGACTGTTCAACTTCATCAACAACTGGAATGATTTCTTAAGTCCTTTGATTTACCTGAACTCGGAAACGAAGTTTACCACACCGCTTGTCGTTTCTATGATGAGGGATCAATATAAGATGAACTGGGGCCTCATGATGGCTGCGTCCACCATCGCCATCCTTCCCATCGCCGCGCTCTATTTATTCTCCCAGCGGTTTTTCATCCAGGGTATCGCCCTGTCTGGTATGAAAGGGTAATCAAATTGGGAACTTGCGCGTTATAGCGCGTGAGATAAAAGCAAGGAGGGTATTCCATGAAAAGGTCACTTCGGAATCTTGCGGTCATGCTGATGCTGGTCATGGTTGTTGGCATGCTTCCCGCCACTGGCCTGGCAACGGAAAAGGTGGTCATCCAGTTCGCTGCCCAAGCCGGCGTTACAGAGACGGCCTGTATGGAGGAAATGGCAGCGTTTGTAAACGAGAAGCTAAAGGATGAGAATATCGAGATGGAGATCGTGAAGATCCCCATGAACGACTGGCCGGATTACTACCAAAAGATCGCCAGCATGTTCGCGGCTGGTCTCGCTCCGGATATGGGTCGCGCGGCAGAACGGCTGCTGCCCGCCTTTATTCGGGATGACCAACTTTTGGACATCACTGAAAATGTGGAAAAGCTTCTCTCCACAGGGGAGTACTTTGAAGGGGCTTTCAATGGAACGGCCCACAAGGACGGCAAATACTACGGCATTCCTTCGGGCATGTATCAACTGGTCCTGTTGTATAACAAGGATCTCTTTGACGCGGCAGGCCTTCCCTATCCTTCTGCGGATTGGGAAAATCCCGTAACCCTGGAACAGATTAACGAATACGCGCCCAAGCTTACCTCCGGTGAAGGGGCGAACAAGGTATACGGCTTCAACTACTTTGGCATGAACCCCTATACCTGGATGATGATCACGCGTACAAAGAACTCGGATCTGTACTGTTATGATAAGGATGGCAACATCCAGATCAATACGCCCGAGCACGTAGCCACCCTGGAGTGGTATGATGCGCTCGTCCGGGCAGGAAATGTGCCAAGTCCCACAGAGACGGCCATTTTGTCAACCGCTGATATGTTTTTTTCCGGAAAGCTGGCGATGACCGTGGAAGGCACATGGAACATGAGCCGCGTGCCCGACGCCGAGTTCCGCGCCGGCTATGCCACGCTGCCCAGCGGTGGCGCGGGCATGACCACCCAGTTCCTTGACTGCTTCGTCATCTTCAGCACCACCAAGCACCCGGCGGAGAGCTGGCGCGTGATGGAGACCATTTACTCGCCGGAAGGCT